>JBJKSI010000090.1:0-21965 GCA_046704165.1 Candidatus Acidiferrales bacterium | reverse complement strand
CGGTAGGAGCGCGTTGCACGTGCCCCCGGGCCGGACGCGGTGCGTTCCCCGCCCGGGCCGGTGGTTGGATCTTGTTTGTAGGGGCGACCCATGGGTCGCCCGCCTTTTCGCGGCATGGAGGAAGCAGTTCACGGGACGGCGCGGCCATGTTCGTTCATCTGCATTGTCACAGTCACTATTCCTTTCTTCGCGCAACGGCTTCGCCGGGCGAACTGGTGGCGGCCGCCGTGCGCGAAGGCATGCCTGCCGTCGCACTCACCGACGCCGACGGGCTCTACGCCGCGATCCCGTTCTATCAGGCGGCGCGGGAAGCGGGCATCCAGCCGATCCTCGGCGCGGTGCTGCCGGTGGGCGACGGTGAAGGCGAAAATTTTCCGCTGCTGCTGCTCGCGGCCAACGCCGAAGGCTACGCGAACCTGTGCCGGCTGACGACGCGGCGCCAGCTCGACGAGCATGCGCTCGCCTGGAGCCTGCTCGATACGCACCGCGACGGCCTCATCGCGCTCTACGCGCCGGACAGCTCCAGTGCCGGACTGAAGCCCGGCACTACATCCGCCACAAAACGTGGCGCGGTCGCGCGTTCCGCCACAATACTCGGCACGTCGTCGCAATCTGGCCCATGTAGCGCCGCCTTTCAAGGCGGCATTGCCACATCTGCCAATGAAATTTCCGAGCGCGATGCCCAATCGGCACGCGCCGGACGGCTGAAGGAGATTTTCGGCGAAAATTTCTATCTCGAGGCGCACCATTTCCCGGCGAGCGGCCACGCGAACCTGCGCGTGGCGCAGGCGCTGGGACGCGCGCTCGGCGTGCCGCTGGTCGCGACGAACAACGTCCATTTCCTCGCGCCCGAGGAGTTCCTCCATCACCGCGTCGTCAACGCCATTCGCGCCGGCAGGTTGGTCAGCCGGATCGCGCCACCGGAAATCGCCGATGCCGAGGCGTGGTTCAAGCCCGCCGAAGCGATGCGGCGCGCGTTTGCCGATTTTCCCGAGGCGTTGCGCGCCACGATCGAGATCGCCGAGCGAATCCAGCTCAAGCTCGACCTGGGCCGGCTGATCCTGCCGTCGTTTCCCGTGCCCGAAGGCGAGACGCCGTTTTCCTATTTGTGGGAGCTGTGCTTTCGCGGTGCGCGCAAGCGCTACCATCCGCCGGGCCGCGACGTAATCGCGCGGCTGACGCGCGAGCTGGAGGTGATCGACCGGCTGGGCCTGGCGCCCTATTTCCTGCTCGTTTGGGACATCGTTCGCGAGGCGCGGCGGCGCGGCATTCCCGCCGCCGGGCGCGGCTCGGCGGCCAGCTCCATGGTGAGCTATTGCCTGGGCATTTCGCGCGTCTGCCCGCTGCGCTGGGGACTCTATTTCGAGCGGTTCCTCAACGAGCAGCGAGGCGACTGCCCGGACATCGACCTGGACCTGTGCGGCGCGCGGCGCGACGAGATGCTCGACTACGTCTACCGGCGCTGGGGCGCGGCGCACGTGGCGATGATCGGCAGCTTCGTGACGATGCACGCGCGGCTGGCGGTGCGCGAGGTGGCGAAAGCGTTCGGCGTGGCGCCGGGCGAGGTGAATCATTTCACGCGGCGGCTGCCGCACCGGCCGGTGCGCGAGATTCGCCAGGCGATTCGCGTGCTGCCGCAGTGCCGCGCGCTGCCCGCCGAAGAGGAGCCCTGGCGCACGATCCTGGCCGTCGCCGAGCGGCTCGACGAGACGCCGCGGCACATGGGCATCCATCCCTGCGGCACGGTGATCGCGCCGGGCGCGCTCTCGGCGCTCGTGCCGCTCGAAAAAGCGACGAAGGGCATCGTCGTCACCCAATACGACATGAACGCCGTCGAGGCGCTGGGCTTGGTGAAAATGGACCTGCTCGGCCAGCGTGGGCTCACCACCGTCTCGCTCGCGCTGACCAATATCGAGCGCTCCATCGGCCACAAAATCGATTTCGACGCGATCCCCGAGCGCGATCGCGCAACCGCGGCGATGATCGCCGCCGGACGCACGATGGGCGTCTTCCAGATCGAATCGCCGGGCATGCGCGGACTGCTGCGGCTGATGCGCGCGCGCACGATGGACGAGCTTTCGATTGCGCTGGCGCTGATCCGGCCGGGTGCCTCGGAATATGGCGCCAAGGAGACCTTTCTGCGCCGGCTGCGGCGTAAGGAGCCGGTGCGCTACCCGCATCCCTCGCTCGAGCCGATTCTCAAGGAGACGCTCGGCGTCTGCGTCTATCAGGAACAGGTGATGCAGATCGCGCAGACTGCCGGCTCGCTTTCGCTGGCCGAAGCCGATCTGGTGCGGCGCGCCAGCGCGAAGTTTGCCGACCAGCGCGAGCGGGCGCGGCTGCGCGCGAAATTCCTGAAATCGGCGGCGCGGCTGGGGCTCGAGGGCGATCGGCTCGAAAGCGTCTGGCAGATGGTGGAGAAATTCGCCGGCTTCGGCTTCTGCAAGGCACACGCGGCCACCTACGCCGATCTCGCCTGGCGCATCGCATACCTGAAAGCGCATTACCCGGCCGAATTTCTCGCGGCGATGTGCAGTTCCGGCGCCGGTTTCTACCACGTCTCCGCCTATGTGGAGGAGGCGCGGCGCTGGGGCATTCCGTTGCTGCTGCCTTCGGTGAATCGTTCACTCGCGGAATACGCCGCCGAGCCCGTCGCCGATGGGTTCGTAGGGGCGACCACCGCCGCGACCATTACCGCCCCGCCTCGTAGGGGCGAACCACCGGGTCGCCCTGGGAAAGCGAAACGAGCGCTGCGCGTCGGCCTGATCCAGGTGAAGGGAATACGCGCGGAAACCATCGCCGCGATCGTTTCGTCGCGTGAGCGGGAGGGTGCATTCGGCTCGATCGAGGATTTCCTGCGCCGCGTGCCGGCCAGCCGCGATGAACTCACCTCGCTCATCAAATGCGGCGCGTTCGACGACGTGCCCGTATGTAGCGGCATGGCGCCGGCCGGGGTGACGTGTGCCGGGCTGAAGCCCGGCGCTACATCCGATGCGAAACGGGACGGCCAATCGATCGCCGCATGTAGCGCCGCCCTTCAGGGCGGCATCGGTACTGTAGCGCCGCGCGCTCAACGTCAGACGGCTTACCCGGAGCCCGGTCATCCCGAACCCGGTCGGCGTTTTCCGCCGAACGACGGCGAGGGATCTGCTGTTCCGATTGCCCCGCACGCGATGACGCGCCCGATGCGGCTTTGGCAGCTCCATCTGCTGCTCGCGAGTCGAGCCGCCGCAAAACCGCCCGGCGTTCGCGCGGGCAACCTGTTTCCCGGCGCCGCGCCGCTCCCGGCTGAATCGGCGGCCGAAATCCCGGCACTCGATGACTACGATCGCGATCAGCGGCTCGCCTACGAGCAGGAGATCCTGGAAGTGAGCGTCAGCGGCCATCCGCTCGACCGCATCCCGCGCAACGGCGAGGCGTGGAGCAGCGATCTGGGCCGGAGGGTCGGCCAGCGCGTCGAACTGCTCGGCTGGCTGATCACGTTTCGCGCTGTCGGCACGAAGGACTACCGGAACATGATATTCCTCACGCTCGAAGACCAGCGCGGCGTCTACGAGGCGGTGCTGTTTCCCGAAGCCTACGAGCGCTACGGAGGGCTCGTTTTCGAGACGCGCATGCTGCGCGTCTCGGGCCGCGTCGAAGACGAGGCGCAGATCCACTGCGAAAAGTTGGAAAGGATCGCGATTGGTGGCTAGTCGCTATACCGCGCGCAAGACACGCGCTGCCTGGCTGTCGATCACTGCTTGCGCGGCTCGGAATCGAACAGGGAGGGGTGCGCGGTTTCCGCCGGCTCGGCCTTGGCGGTGGAGTCGAGATAGCGGTCGAGACGCAGGAGTTGACGGGCGAGCGCGGGGCTGCGCTCGGTCCATTCCGGCTCGCCGCCGGGCGCGTTGAGCACGGAGCGCGCGGCGCCCATTTTCGAATCCATGTCGTCGAGGAAGTGCAGCATCAGCGCCTCGCGGAATAGCGGCGGGCGCGGTGAGCCGTACTCGAGCAGGCCGTGATGGCTGGCGATCAGGTGCTCGACGGCGCGGGCGAGCGGGGCAGGGAAGCCCTCGATCGGGTCGATCTTGCGCCGGATCAGCTGCAGCCCCAGCAGGATGTGGCCCAGCAGCCGGCCTTCGGTGGAATAGCCGGTTTCGCGCTCGTATTCAAGCTCGTCGATCTTGCCGACGTCGTGCAGGATCGCGCCGGTGAGCAGCAGGTCGAGGTCGATCTCGTCGGCGTAGTGCGCCTGCACCTGGCGGCACAACCCGCAGAGGCTGACGACGTGCTCCACCAGCCCGCCGCGATAGGCATGGTGCATCAGCTTGGCCGCCGGAACCTGTTTCAATCGCGGGGCGATGGCCGGATCGGCGAGGATGCCCATCACCAGCCGCCGCAGCCACGAATTGCCGATCGATCCTCCGAACTCCTCGATCCGGCGGTAGAGCGCGTCGATATCCTCGGGCGTGTGCGGGAAAAAGTCGCGCAAGTCGACTTCGGAAGGCTCCGCCTTGCGCAGCCGGTCGATCTTCAACTGCAGGCGGTTGCGATAGAGTTCGCTGCGGCCCTGCACCTTGACGATGTCGTCGCGGTCGATCGAGCCGGCCACGGGCTCGAAGCCGCTCCACATCCGGGTATCGATCGAGCCGGTGCGGTCGGAAAGCTCAAGCCGCAGGTAGGGCTTGCCGTCGCGGGTCTGCAGGACTTCCTTGGCGGAAACGAGAAAGAAGGAATTTACGGTTTGGTCCGCCTCGAGGTCGGCGACGAAAACAGTCTTCATTCGCCGTCCTTTTTCTTTTTGCCCTTTTTGCCGTTCTGATTCTGACCGGGGATTACTTCCTTGATCGGCGACTCGGGAACGGCGGCCGTGTCCGTGTAGCCCTCCGCCACGGTGATGTAGCTTTGCTTGCGCAGCACTTCGAGGAACTTGCGCAGCGCCGGCTGGATCCTCTTGCGGTAAATGGCTTCCTCGATCTGTTGTCGGACCTTATCGACGGGCTGGATGCCGGCGTCGTAGCGCCGCTTCACCTGGAAGATCGCGTAGCCGTCCGAGAGATGCATCACCGGTGTTATTTCGTTGTGATGGAGCTTGAAAACCTGGCTTTCGATCGACGGGGCAAGCTGGCCGCGCGTGAAGGAGCCCAGTTCGCCATCGGACTTGGCGGTGGGGCCGTCGGAATAGAGCTTGGCCAGCTGGCCGAAATCGTTGCCGTTCAGGATCTGCTGGTGGATCTTTTCGATCTTTGCCTTGATTTTTGCGTCTTGCGCCGGCGTCTTGCCCTTGGTGGAAAGCACGATCTCGCGCAGCTCCACCGAGGCCGGCCGGTTGAATTCGCTCTTGTGCTCCTCGTAGTACTTGTCGACCGTCTTTTGGCTGATCTGGATGGTACCGGCGACGTCCTGCTGAACCACCTTCTGGGTCAGCAACTGCCGATTGATGCTGTTCTTGTAATCCTCCCAGTTCATGCCCGAGGCTTCGACGGCCCGGCGCAACGCGTCCATCGAGGGAAGCTTGTAGTGCTCGCGCGTCTCGTTGAGGGCGCGCACCACGTCGGCCGACACGTTGATGCCGTCGTCCTTGGCGCGCTCAACGAGCAGGTCCTGATCGATCAGGTCGCGCAGCACATTCTTCTCGCGCTTCTGATACTCGGCGTTCAGCTTTTCCTGCGAGCAGGATTTGCAATCCTGTTTGACTTCCTGCCGCAGGGATTCCAACGCCTGCTTGTATTGGTAGGTCGTGATGATGTCGTCGTTCACTCGGGCGACGATCGAATCGAGCACCAGCCCCTTGGGCGGCGGCACATCCTGGGCACTGAGCGCCAGCGGCACCCCGAACAAAATCGCCAGCGCAACAAAAAGAGCGGTTTTCCGTTTCATACCCGTTATTCTAGCCTCCGGCTTGAAGCTCAAGCAATACGCCCTGGGCCGCGGCCGCCGGGCTTCCCGCTTCCGGCTTCCATTCGATCCAGAGGACGCCGGAAGGGTCGAGGCTGGCGCCGCGGCGCGACCGTACCACGCGCACCAGTCGCTCGGCGCGCACCGGCGTCTCGGCGTGGAAGCGCAGGGCAAGCCGGTGGTTCTTGCGCTCGACGGTCGACACCAACATCTTCTCGCACAGCGACTTCAGCCCGGCGTATTCCACCAGATTGAGCACCGATCTTGGTGGCGGGCCGAAGCGGTCCTCGAGCTCGCGGACCACGTCTTCCCGCTCGCGTTCGGCGCCGATGGCGGCGATCCGCTTGTAGGCGCGCAGCCGGGCGTTTTCGCCGGGAATGTAGTCTGGCGGGATGCGCACGTCGAGTCCCAGGTTCAACGTCACCCGCACCTCGGGCCGCGTGGCCTCGCCCTTCAGCCGGGCGACGGCCTGCTCGAGCATCTGGCAGTAGAGGTCGAAGCCGACGGCGTTGATGTGCCCGTGCTGCTCGCGGCCCAGCAGATTGCCGGCGCCACGCAGCTCCAGATCGAGCGCGGCGATGCGGAATCCGGCGCCCAGTTCGCTGAACTCCTTGAGCGCGGCCAGCCGCTGGCGCGCCTCGGAGGAAAGCGAGGCGGCCGGCGGCACCAGCAGGTAAGCGTAGGCGCGCTGGTCCGACCGGCCGACCCGGCCTCGCAGCTGATACAGCTCGGCCATGCCGAAGCGGTCGGCGCGGTTGATGATGATCGTGTTGGCGCGCGAGATGTCGAGCCCGTTTTCGATGATCGTGGTGCAGACGAGCACGTCGGCTTCGTGGCGCACGAATTTCAGCATCACCTCTTCGAGCTGCCGTTCGTGCATCTGGCCGTGGCCGACGACGATTCGGGCGCGCGGCACCAGCTGACGGATCTTCTCGGCGATCGTCGGAATCGATTGCACCCGGTTATGAACGAAAAACACCTGGCCGCCGCGCTCGATTTCGTGCTCGATCGCCCGGCGGACCAAGTCTTCGTCGAACGGAGCCACCACCGTCTGAATCGAGAGCCTGCCGCGCGGGGGCGTCTCGATCGCCGACATATCGCGCAATCCGGCGATCGACATGTGGAGTGTGCGGGGAATCGGCGTGGCCGACTTCGTCAGCACGTCGACGTTTTTCCGCATCTCCTTCAGCCGCTCCTTGTGGCTCACGCCAAACCGCTGCTCCTCGTCGACCACCAGCAGCCCCAGATCGTGGAAGCGGACGTCGCGCGAGAGCAGCCGGTGCGTGCCGATGACGATGTCGACTTTGCCGGCTTCCAGTTCATCGAGCGTCTGCTTCTGTTCCTTCCGGTTGCGCAGCCGGCTGAGCATTTCGATCCGCACGGGAAAAGCGGCCAGACGCCGGCGAAACGTCTGGAAATGCTGGAAGACGAGCACGGTCGTAGGGGCGAGCACGGCCACCTGCTTGCCGTCGGCCACCACCTTGAACGCGGCGCGAATCGCCACCTCCGTCTTGCCGTAGCCGACGTCGCCGCAGAGCAGCCGGTCCATCGGCAGCGGCGATTCCAGGTCGTGTTTCACGTCGGCAATCGCGTGGAGCTGGTCCGGCGTTTCTTCGAAGGGGAAAGAATCCTCCAGCTCCCTTTGCCAGGTTGTGTCGGCGGGATAGCTGTGGCCGTCTGCCGTCTTTCGCTGAGCGTAGAGCTGCAACAACTTTTCGGCCATGTCGTCGACCGAGCGGCGCACGCGCTTCTTCCGCGCGGTCCAGGTGGTGCCGCCGAGCTTGTCGAGAGGCGGCTTGGCCTCGCCCACGGTCCGGTATTTCTGGACGAGGTCGAGCCGGGCAAGCGGCACGTAGAGCTTGGCGTCGTCGGCGTAGCGCAGCACCATGAACTCGCCGCCGGTGCCGTCGACCGCCAACTGGCGCAGTCCCTCGAATTCCCCGATGCCGTGATCGACGTGGACGACGAAGTCGCCCGGTTTCAAGTCGGAAAAGTCGCTCGAAAATCCCGCGGGACGCCGCCGCCGAGGGCGCTCGATCTCGGCGTCGAACAGGTCGCCGTAGCCGTAGATGGTGAGCTGCGATCCGGGCAGCCGCACGCCCTCGGAGATCGGCACCTTCGCGAGCACGACGGTACCCGCGGCGTCGGCCGTTTCAACCTCGGCCAGCCGGGTTCCCGTGGCGCTATGCTCCAGCTCGCCAAAGCGGTAGGGCAACTCGTATTCGTGGCACAGGTCGACGATGCGTTCCAGGTCGCCCGTGCTCGCGCCCGACACCACGACCGCTTCTCCGGCGTCGAGCCGGCCGCGCAGTTCGCCCATGAAGGCCGCCACGTTCCCGTGGTAGCGCGCGGTGGGTTGGCAGGACACCGCCATGCCCGGTTCAGCTCCCAAATCGAGTTGTGCCAGCTCCAGTCGGCGCGTCTTGCCGAGCGCGGCCTGCCATTCGCCGTCGTCGAGGAAAAAGCGTCCCGGTTCGGGAGGTTCCCGATCGTTTTCCCGTTCGCCCGACTCCCGCCACGATTCCTCGAGCCGCTCGGCCAGCTTTGCGGCCGCGGCCTCGAGTTCCGTCGGCTCGTCGAGCACCACCAGCGGACCGGGGACAAGGTCGAAAATCGTCTTCGTCGCCGGATCGAGCGCGGCACTGCGGAATTCCCAGCCGGGCAGCAGCAGTTCGGCGTCTGCCTCAGTTGCCGACCCGGTCGCGCTTTGCCGTGCGCCAATGGCGGCCAGTTGCGACGCCGGCCGTGGGCATTCGCACATCGGCGGCAGAACGATGCGCTCGAGCGGGCCGATCGACCGCTGGGTTTCTGCGTCGAATTCCCGCAACGATTCCACCGTGTCGCCGAACAGCTCGATGCGCACGGGGCGCTTCGTGTCGGGAGGGAAAACGTCGATGATTCCGCCTCGAACGGCGAACTGGCCGGGCATTTCGGCGGCGTCCTGGCGGTCGTAGCCCACGCGGGCCAGGTGGTCGACGAGGTCTTCCATCGGAAGGGAATCGTCGCGCGCCACCTGGCGTGCCAGGCCACGGTAGAAATCGGCTTCGCGGGCACGCCAGAGCGCCGAAGCCAGCGGCACCACGGCCACCTTTGCCTGGCCGGACGCCAGCTGCCACAATCCCACGGCGCGTTCGGTGGCGATTTCGGGATGAGGCGAGAGGTGCTGGTAAGGCAGCACGTCGTAAGCGGGGATCTCCACTACCTCGCTGCCCGGCCGGCCCGATAGCGCGCGATAGAAATAACGCAGCGGCTCGGCCAGCCGTTCGGCGTGGTCGTTCGATTCCACCACCAGCAGCATCGGCCGCCCGAGCGCCACCGCGGCTTGCGCTGCCACCAGGGCTTTCGCGGGAGCGGTGAGTCCCGCCAGGCGCGCGTGGCCGCGCTCGGTGCGCGCTTTCTCCAGCCCCGCCACGACCGCGTCGTCACGGCCCATGCGGGCAAAGAGTTCCGTCAGCAGCGGAAGAATCATTCTTCGGTTCCGGCGTTTCCCCGGGAGTTTTCTACGTTGCCGCGAATGCGGCGCAAAATTTCCGTGGTGGAATAGCCCGGCTCGACCGGGACGCGCACAACGCGCCCGCCGGCCGCCTCCACCTCTTCGCGGCCCACAATCTCTTCCGGACCCCAGTCGCCGCCCTTCACCAGTACGTCGGGCAACAGGAGGGCAATCAGCCGCCGCGGCGTTGGGTCGTCGAACACCAGCACCCAATCGACCGCCTCCAGCGCGGCAAGCACTTCACATCGTTCGACTTCGGAGACCAACGGGCGCCCGGGTCCCTTCATTTCCCCCACGCTGCGGTCGGAATTTACCGCGACGATCAGCGCGTCGCCCAGCGAACGCGCCCGTTCTAAAGAGCGGATATGGCCTGGGTGAAGGAGGTCGAAGCAGCCGTTCGTGAACACAACTCTCCGGCCGGCGCGCCGGGCGGCTGCCACCTGTTCCTGCAGTTGCTCTTCCTTGAGAACCTGTCCCAAAACTACTCCGGGTTCCACCGGACCTTACACTTGTGCGATTCTACCACGCGAGGATTAGGAACCTTGGACCGCCCCCGCAGGTTGCTTCGCGTCTGGGCCGGACTTCTGCTTCTTGCAGCCGGCGCAATCGGGCTGTGGCAGACCAGGCCGCATGAGCGCGCTATAACCTTGGACGACGCTTGTCACACGCCGGTCCTTGTGATCGAGCCGGGTTCCGGCCGGGGTGACCGTGTGGCCGTGGTGTTCCACGGGCTGGCCGCGAGCGAGGCGATCATGCAGCCGCTCGGCCAGTCGCTCGCCGCGGCGGGCTGGCGCGTCTATCTGCTGGATCTACCGGGACACGGGCGCAGCCTGGAGCGTTTCTCCTATGGCCGTGTGGACCGATGCGCGGAAGGCGCGGTGCTCTATCTCGAGCGCACCGGCCGCCTGCGCCCCGGCCGGACGGTTTTCGTCGGCCATTCGCTGGGTGGGGCGGCGGTGCTGCGCCTGGCCGACACCTTGCCCGTTGCCGGAACGGTGGCCATCTCGCCCGCACCGGTCGTTCTGCCGCTACGCATGCCCTCGAATCTCCTGGTTCTGGCCGGGCAATTCGATCTGGGCCCGGTGAAAAAGATGGCTCGCCTTCTGCTCGACGTGGCAGGCGGCACGCGGACCGGCCGGGAAGACTTCATCCAGCGGCGGGCCGTGGCGTTGCACATCATTCCGGGCGAGCTGCACGGCAGCATGGTGATCGACCCGCGCGTGTGGCGCCTGGTGGACCGTTGGGCCGGGCGCGCTGTCGGCTCCTGGGCCGGCGACGTTCCGCCGTCAGCCATCCGCCAGCCGCTGTTGGCGATGCTCGCCGGATTGGCCCTGTTGGCTGGCCTGGTGCTGCTGGTAGCGCCGGGAGAGACGGTGCTGGCTCGGATGTTCCTTGTCGAGGCGCCTGCGCCTGCGGCGCCCGCGCCGGATTTTGGAGCGCGCGGTGCGCTGGTCCGCTGGGCGATCGCGTCCTTCACTGCCGTCTCGTTGCTCGGCCTGCTTCGCCTGCCCGAATACGTGCGGCCGGTGCGGCTGGAGGATGGCGACTGGGCCGCCCTTGCCGCTTTGCTGACCGGCGTCTTGCTGGTCGCTCTCATGCGGAAAACCACTGCGCGCGTGCTGCAGTTCGATCCGCGTGGGCAAGCGCTGGCTGCGGTGGCCGGAATCGCCGTCGTGGTGGGGTTCGCCTTGGCGCTGCGGCCGGAATTCGTCGAGGCGTCTTTCCATCTGGCGAGGCTCTGGCGCTGGGCGGCGCTGGTCGGGTTCACATGGCCCTATTTTCTTGCCGAGGAAGCGGCGCTGGGTGCGCCGGACGGCCGAAAGCGGTTTTTCCTGTTTCTGGGATTGCGGGCGCTCGTGTGGCTTGCGCAGCTTTTCGCGCTGCTGGTCTTCTGGCGCTGGGGATTGCTGCTGGTGTTGTTGGGATTTGGTTTCGGTGCCGTTTCTATCGGCCAGCGATTCGCCGCCGACGCCTTGCGGCGGCGAGGTGTGAGTCCGGTGGCCGCGGCGCTCTTCGATGCCATCCTCGCGGCCGGCATGCTGGCGGTGGTCCTTCCGCTGGCGTGAAGCATGGACCGTCGCCCGGCGCCGCCAGACGATGCTTCCTGGTCTGGTTTATTCGTGAATGGCCACGGACGCGCTCGTTTCGCTTGGCGGCGCGCCCGATCGGGCAACCGTCACTGACTTGCCGGCTTCGGCCACACCTGGATTACGATCGGGTTGAGCACCTTCACCGAATCGGGCCCACGCACTGTGCCGGGACGCAGGTAGGCTCGCACGACGAGCTTGATGGGATGGCCTACCGGAACCATGGTATCGGTTATTTGGAAACATCTGCTGCCGGTCTTCGATTCGAAGTCGGCGCAGTCCCGGCTGAAATAGTAAACGAAGAGTTTGTTTGAGTAGGGGACGTCGTAGCTATTGGCTGTTCCATCGAGCGTCGCGTCGGGGATGTCTTGGACGCCCTCCAAATAAGTGCCGTCGTTCACCGACAACCCCACATAAGTGGCGTTTTCCGTCTCCGTAGACAGGGTGCCTACTATGGCGTACACCTGCCCATTGTCGATCGGGAGATTCGGGCTGAACTTGTAGCTTGTATCCTGTGTGTCGGCCAGGCAGTTCATGCCGATCCCTCTGCATTTCGGGCCAACCGCGTTGATGGGCTGCGACTGGCCGTCGACCAGCGTAATCTGGTTCGGACACGGGCTGTAGCCCCAGGTTTTGCAAACGCCGGTTGCCAGCGCGTTCACGGCTGGGCCAAGGTAGGCCTCGGAATCGGCCGTTCGGGTATCGAGTACAAGCGGCCCGTACGGCTTGGCTGGGCGGTTCGACCGCGCGTTCACCCTGACCCGCAAGACTGCGAGCGGCAAAGCCTCCCGCCACTCGTCTGCCGCCGTTTCACTGTCCGGCCTCGCGTATCGCATGACTGTCGCGAAGACGGGGTTCTGATACTCCAAACCCAGTGGGGAAGCGACGATGGATGTCCCGTCATAGCTTTCCAGCGGCGGAATCGGTTCGGTGAAAACGTTCGCGGCGGGAATGCCCAGCCGCCGCAGCGCCCGCCTCACCACGCCGTTCATGGCCTGGTCCGGCGTAATAATGAAGAACCGTAGCTTCCCGAACGGCCCTCCCGATTGCCGCTCGATGACCAGGTTATTGATGGCGTTGCTGAGGCTGGAGAGACTCTGGACGCGGTCCCCCTCATTCGGCATCGTCTGGAACATGAAGCCGAGAAAATTCGGGAAATACGTCAGAAGGAACTGGTAAGGTTGGCTCGACTTGTCGAAGGAACCCTCTTCAGAGAACACGTAGGTCTGAATTCCGAAGTACCGCCCCGGCGGCGGCGTCACGCCGAAGACAACGATAGCCTCGCGCGGATCGAGACGGTACAGCGTGTTATATCCTTCGTCGGTGTCGCCAAAAGCTCCCCAGGTGTTCGGATCGAAGTACTCTTCCGGCCACGACGGCACGATCGGAAGAATGTAAGGCGCGGCGGGATTGTTGGCGTAGCAAGATTTCATCACCTTGTACGACGTGGCGCAATCGTCCTGTGTGTAGAGCTTGACGTAACCCCGCGCCACGTCGTTTTGCCTCTGGCTAAGTTCGCTCGCCAGTCGGTCGGCAATCTGATTGACCATGGCCGTGCCCGCCTTGAGACCGTCCTGCGTGGCGCCTTTGTTCCCTTGCGCACGCGCGACAGACGGCAACATCAGGGCCGCGCCAAAGAGCGTGATCAGGGTTTTTGCTAACATCGATTTGCCGCGACTCATAAACCCTCCCGATGGTTCTCTCTCTCCGGATCGCAGGAATGCGCCGCGTTGTACACGCGTGCATCGCCGCTCCATCGGAAACCCACCCAAGCCAAAACCGCGCTCGGGTGGGCTCGCGCCACTTCCCGTAAGGCGTCAGTGCTGCGACCAGACCCACTGCTGGTTGCTGCTGACGGGTGAATGGAGGGTCCACAGCACCACCGACGTCCCGTCGGCTGTCCCTCCTCCGGAGACATCGAGCACCAACCCGTTGGCAACATTCGTGACCGTGTGATTCGCGAAGTCCAGCAACCACCGCTGGGTGGACGTGCCGGTGTCGCAGTCGTTGATCCTTAGCGTCGTGCCTGAGGCTTCCAGGCACTTCGGCCCGGTGGGGGTGTCGAGGCTGTAAGTCTGGGCGACCGGGTGGTAGGTCCAGGTCTGCGTTGCACTCATCGGGTTGGTGCAGGTCCGGATCACGATTCCCGTGCCATCGGCGGTCAGGCACTTGCCTGCCCCCACCGCGTACAGCGCGCCGCCCCGCGACGATGTTCGACTCCACCACTCCGCCTCTGTGCCGTTGATCTGCGACAGGTGCAGGAGCGTGCCATTACCCGTAGCTCCGCCGGAAGCGCCGAGAACGAGCCCCGATTTGACGTTGGTGACCAAGCCGCCGCCGCCCTCCGGTGCCTCGGATATCCCCTGCAGCGTCCACTGCTGTTCGGGGTTGTCGGTGCAGGTGTTGATCTGCACCGCCGTGCCCGCAGCCGTGCCGCCGCCGCGCGTCTCCAGGCACAGCGTCGGGGCCTTCGCGTAGATCAATTCCTTGGTCGTGGGGTTGTAGGTCCACTGCTGCGCGCCGGTGCCGTTGCAGTTATAAAGCTGCACCTGCGTTCCGGGCGTCGTGTAAGCGTGGGGCACGTCCACGCACCGCCCCGAACCGATCCCGTGGATCTCTCCGGTCAGCGGGTCGTGCACCTGCCACTGCTGCCAGGGGACGCTATTGTAGGAGTTCAATCGCAGCAGTAGGGCCCCGCCGCTGAGGTACGCGTCGAGCACCAGCCCGGACTTGACATTTGTAATCTTGCCGATGCCCGGACCGACCGCGTCTACGATCCATCGCTGGCTGGACATTACCGGGTTGCCGCTGGCGTCGTAGCTGACTGTACCGTCGTCGCAGGCGTCGATGACCACCTGGGTGTACGGGGCCGTACCTCCGTCTGCGGTATCCAGGCAGTGCTTGCCGCTGGCAGTCGGGTTGCTGTCCTTCCATTCGGCCGGGTTGGTCACCCAGATTTGCTGCAGATTGGCGTCGTAGGTCCAGATCTGCGTCGCCGGCGACGGCTGGGAGCAAGAATGCAGGACGACCTGCGTGCCGTTGGTCCACGAGGGCAGGTCGAGACACCAACCCGAATAAACCCCGATCACCTGACCGGCTGGATCGAACGAGTTGGCATAGCGGAAACCGAACACGACCGAGTCGGCCTCGTCGCCGTATGTACCGGCCGACTGGACGGTGGCGAGCACCTCGTCGGGATACTGGAAAGTCGCGTCCTTCCTGGGAAACGTGTTATTGGTCACATACTGGCCGGCGGTGGAATATCTACCGGTGGCGTAGTCGTAACGGACCCACCTGGGGAAGTATCCGATTAGCGATCCTGAGGGGTAGTTCTCTCTCTCGCTCTGTGCCTCCACCTTGACGATTGGGCCGAGGGCACTGAGGTTGTAGTAGTGCGCGTGGTTCTCAGCTTGTGCGGTGTCTCCAGTGATCGCACCGCTTTGGGCCGGGCCCAGCAGCGCCGGGCTGGTGGCTTGCACCGCGTCTATGGCTAGCCTTTTCACACCGACAGCAACGGTCTTGTTCTTGGTCCACACGGAGGTTTCCTTGAGCGGACCATCGACATTGGACGGAAAGTGCGGTGTGGCCTGTATCGTCCCGACCGGGTCGGAGTAGATCATGCGGGTCAGCTTCACCCCGCCCGGCACGCCGTTGGGATACGCGCGCGGGTCCAGGTACTTCCAGGTGTCCCGGTAATCCAGTACGTTGAGGATCTTGTCGCGAATGTATGCATTGCGGGTCGCCCAGCTACCCGACGGCAGGTTGTCATTGTAGATCCGGTCGACGTAGCCGATGCCCCGGTCCGTGTTGGAGGGGTTCAGTTCGGCGACCATGGCCGATCCCGCCATGTCGTGCGGGTCCTTGCCGGAGACCTTGGACCAGTATTGGTCGTGCAGCATCATGGCGTCCCGCAGGAAGGCCAGATAGAGGTTCTCGTATTGTGCATACAGCGGCAGCAGCTTGACCTCGTGGCCGCTCAGCTGGAACAACGCGGCATCTCCTCGGAATTCGTCGAGCTTGCTATTGAACGAGACCCAGAGCGTGTCGTCCGCCTCGTTGACGCAGATGTTGGGGTCCGAGGCGGGCGGGCGAGCACAATCCTCCTTCCACAACCCGATCTGGTCCTCCCAGCCGGCTCCGGTCTCCGGATCCACCATGAGACTCATGAGACCCTCCAGATGGCCACTGACCAGATCGTAGGTGCTTTGGTCGACCAGTTCTTTGAAGCCGTTGCTGTCCGCACTGGACCCTCTCGGCCACAGCAGTTCCACCACCCCGGACAGAGCGGGTCCGACACTCGGCACACTTCCGAGTATCATCTGCAGAAAAATCTTCATACTGTTCGAAGGGTCCGTTACCGCCGGGTTGTAGCTGCCTAAGACGTCGCCGGAAGCCGCCCCGACGCCTGTGACACCCGCACCGCAGCTGGGTAGCGGCTGCCAGTGCCTGGTCGGCCCGGGCTTGTCCGACCACCCATAGCCGATCTCGTCCACTATCCCGCTCAACTGGTTCTGCAGCGAACTGCCGATTTCGGGGCCGATCACTCTGGCCGCCTCCAGTGACCAGGCGTGTTGCCTCCATGCCTGCACCATCGCCCGGGCCGCCGAGCGGCGCCCGGACCGCAGCGCGTCGTCGAGCAGCCGCAATCGCCCCACCGCCCCGTCGCGGGTCTCGCACGGCAGCGTCGAGCCCTCCACGATCTTGATCAGCTTCTCCACGCGGTTGCTGAGCTGCTGAACCGGAACGGTCTTGACCTTGCCGAACGGATTCGCCGAGGAACCAAGGTCCACCGTCTGCGCTTGCGCCACATGCGGGCTCACCACCAGGGCCGTCAACAGCACCGGGAACGCCACAAAGAATCTCGTTTTCATACCCTGCTCCCCGCGGCGAACCACCCCTCGCCATGAATTGAACCGTGGTTGCCTTCACCAGCCGCCTTTTACGCAGGGTAGCTCTGAGCGATTGCGCAGTCTGTAGTGCATTTCGCCTACAGGCGTGTGGTGGATTTCCGCTACGAAGAAATGGTGAAGGAGATTATGCGTTCTGCTTCCGCAAATGAGCGATGGCGTGCCGGCGCAGTTCGTGCATTCTGTTGAGGCCCAGCTTCATCAATATCCGCGAGTAATAGGATTCGACGGTGTGATTGCTGATGCCGAGAGCGGCGGCAATCTCGAACGTGTCTGCGCCGTGGCCGAGCAGGTCAAAAACCTTGCGCTCGTGGGGACTCAGTTTCTCGACACCGCCATTCGCGAACGATCCCGTGATGCCCTCGGCCAGCGCGGCGGCCGCGCTGGGACTAACAAACCGGCGTCCGGCGGCGACCTCGCGAATGGCCTGCACGAGCACGCCGTGGAACTCGCGCTTGGTGACATAGCCAAGGGCTCCGCCGGCAAACGCCTGTTCCACGTGCCGCGCATCGTTATGCATGGAGTACACCAGCACAGCGATTCCGCGTTGGCGCAAGTCCGCGATCAACGTCACACCGTCTTCTCCGTCGAGCGAGAGGTCGACAATCGCCACGCCCGGGCGCCGCTTTTCCACGTGCGCTAAAGCCTCGACCCGCCCGGCAGCTTCCGCCGATACGACGATGCCTTCGGCCGCCAGCAGAAGCGCCAGACCCTCGCGGACGGCGGGATGGTCGTCCACCAACAGCACGCGGATGCGCTCAGGAGCATTCGGACCCTTGGACTGCATTGGCGCTTTCATGCGTGATGTCCTGTGGTCAGCGCCCCGGCCCGAGCAACGGGCACGCGGCACGTGACGCATGTTCCGCCGCCAGGGCCAGGTCTGACGGTAAATTCTCCCCCCATGATTCGCGCCCGATAAGCCATGGTCCGCAGACCCATACCTCCGCCAGGAGGTTCGGGCGGCAAGCCTGTTCCGTCGTCATGCACTTGCAGCCTTAACTCGCCGTCACTGGCGAGCAGCTCGACCCGGATTCGGTTGGCATGTGCATGGCGCACCGCGTTGCTGAGTGCCTCCTGGGCGATCCGGTAGACATGTTGCGCTACACCCGGATCGCTCACGCGCACCTCACCGGCCACGCGGAAGTCGCAACGCAACGCCGCCATTTCTCCGGCTCGCTTGGTGAGCGCTCGGAGCGCCGGCGCCAGCGCATCGGGATCCGGCTCCAGTGGGCAAAGTCCCTGCGCCACGTGATGCGCGTCATCGATCGTCTCCCCCAATAGCGAGGAGAGCGTTTGAAAATCCGCGCCCGACGGAGCTGCTCCTCGTTCCATTTGCCGCTCCAGGGCCTGGCAACGCAGCAATGCGGCCGTCACCTGCTGGCACACCCCGTCGTGCAATTCCTGGCCGAGCCGGCGGCGCTCCGCGTCCCCTATGTTGGCGATCTCGCGTTCCAAGGCTTGCCGTTCTTGCATCTCCTGCTTCAGTTTGCCCGTGGCCTGCGATTGGCCGGCCAGCGCTTCCCGCAGAAAATCGTAAAACCGGTCCGCCAGCACCATTAAACCAACCAGAAAACCAGCCAGCTCCGCGGCCCGCACCCAGATTGTGCCAGGCGGGCCGGCAGCCGCTGCCGGGTCAATCTCGAACGCTCTGCAAATGGCCGGGTGCTGCCGTAGCCAGGGAGCGAAAACGAGAATCACGAGGCAGCCGAGACTGGCCATCTTCGCTTCCCGCGGTCCGACCAGGATCAGTACGAGAACTGGCAGAGTGGCCAGACCCACTTGGGCAGCGGGCCCGAAGGGGAGAACCAGGTTCAGGACAGTGATTCCCAGCGCCGCGCCGGCGAAGGAAACCGCCAGCCGCCTCCTGAGCGCGACCCTTCGGAACAGGGCGGCCCAGGCGATCGAAAACCACGCGAGTACGGCAAGGCTCACCGCAACCGAACCCATCGGTGGCCCTTTGCCAAGAACGACAACAATAACGATTGGCAACTGAACAACGGCCACCACTGCCAGCAAAATGTCGGCAGCCTTGCCCCGCCAGGCAGTGAGCGCGGCTTCCACTTCGGCTCTTTCCGAGTCATGACGAGGCGAAACGTCGGAATCACTTCCCGCGCCCGTCCCCGCGGCCAGAATTGTCCCAGGGACGCGTTGCTGGCGCCGGGCATAAACGCACCTACCGTCACGAGCCGCACCGCGGACACCCTTCACCAGACGCACGACGTTTTCGTACATCCAGATCACATCTGCCTTCCTCCGGGAAGCGCGAACCGCGAGCCGAATGCAAAGGATGGTTTCGTTCGTCGACCCGTCGCAGGCACCTCATGGCGACAGGCCTGGAAATTGAGAACATTATATAGCCGTGCTGGGCGGGTAGGGAGGCACATTGGTGCCCTTAAAGCTCTCGGCAATACCGACTTCGTACCGCAGTCGGCGGTGTTCGGAGCAAGCGCTCCGGCAAAGGACTGCGCACCGGCTCCGACGGTGCAGCACAAGCGGCCGGAATTCGTCGAGGCGTCGTTCCACGCGGCGAGGGCCTGGCGCTGGGCGGTGCTGGCCGGGTTCAGCTGGCCGTATTTCCTGGCCGAGGAATCGGCGCCGCGGGGCGGGCACGAAGGCCGTGGCGCTCTTCGACGCGATCCTCGCGGCGGGCATGCTGGCGCCGGTGCTTCCATTGACGTGAGGAGTGCTTTCCCGCTCGGTGCTTGCTATTTTCGGGCACAGTGAACAACATGGATTTCAGGAGTGTTCTTGGGTCGCTTGGCGGCTGAAGGTTCCCCGCCGCCGCGGAAACGGAGAATGGAAATTCGCGAGGTGATTATCGTCGGCGGAGGACCCGCGGGCGCTGTCTGTGGCGAGCGGCTTGCCCGCGCCGGAATATCCGTCACCCTGTTCGACGACCATCTGGCCTGGGAAAAGCCCTGCGGCGGCGGACTCACCCGGAAAGCCCTGCGCGCCTATCCTTTCCTGCTCGAAGGGCCGTCCCCCAAGAAAATTGTTCGCGAAATCGAGATGGTGGCCGGCAGCGGCGTCCGGGCGCGCCTGTCGCTCGAGGAGCCGATCGTCGTCTACTCCCGGCTGGTGCTGAACGATCTGCTGCTCAAGCGCGCGGAAGGCGCCGGCTGCCGCATCGTCTGCGCGCGGGTGACCGCTCTTGATTCCGACGCTACGCGGCCCCGCGTGACCGCCAACGAGCAGGAATATGAAGCCGATTTCGTCGTGCTCGCCTCCGGCGCGCGCAACCGGCTGCTGCCCGACAAACGGCGCCCCGTCCCGCTCGAAGCCTGCGACTTCGAGCAGACGGTCGGCTACTTCGTCGCCGCGCAATCGGATGTCATGAAGATCAAGTTCCTGCCGCAATTTCGCGGCTACCTGTGGTCGTTTCCCCGCGCCGACCATCTCTCGGTGGGCATCTGCGGCAAGCTGGATGAGAACTCCAGCGGGAAGCTGCGGCACTATCTGGAAAATTTCGTCGAATCGGAAGGTCTGCCGCGCGACGGCGCCCAACTCTATAGCCATCTGCTGCCCTCGCCCCGTCCGCAGACGATACGCCGGCGGCCCGTGCTCGGCGCCAAATGGGCGCTGGCCGGCGACGCCGCCGCCACGGTCGATTCGATCACCGGCGAGGGCATTTTCTACGCTCTCCGCTCCGGCGAATTGCTGGGCGAATGCCTGGCGGCCGGGCGCCCGGGCGACTATCCGATTCGGCTGAGGGAAGAGCACGGCGCCGAACTCGAGCGCGCGGCGGTCCTCGCCCCGCGCTTCTATACCGAAACTTTCCTCGGCCGCGCCATCACCACGCGCACGATCGAGTTCGCCCGTCGCAGCCCCACCTTTCGCCGGCTGCTGGCCGACATCTTCTGCGGCGAGCAGGACTATCGCACGCTGCCCCGGCGGCTCTGGACGCGCCTGCCGCTCAGCCTCGCCGAAATCGCCTGGAGCCGGCTGACCGGCCGCTCCTGAGACGCTCGCCCATACGCGGCCAGCCACCCAAACCCGGATCAAAAGTGCCCTGCCCGTGACCATCAGAGCGACCGCCCCGCAGATGCCGTGATCCCATTTCCGGCGTCTGTGTAGCGCCGCCCTTCAGCGCGGCAACTCTCGTCCAGCGAACACCCCACTCCCGCGAACCCGGATTTTTCCCTTACCGCGCCATCCAGCCATCTGTCCTCCCGAGCCCAGTCCCGGCGTCCTTCGCCGGGACTGGCGGCGAGGGATCTGCTGCCCAGTCTCGCAATCCAGACCCAGACGATCCCGGATCACTCATAGCGCAAGGCCACAATCGGGTCCACCTTCGTCGCCCGCCGCGCGGGAATGTAGCATGCCAGCAGCGCGACGACCGTCAGAATTACGGCGCCTGCGGTGAACGTCAGCGGGTCGCTCGGCTTGACGTCGTAAAGCAAGCTCGACAGTAAGCGCGTGAGAGCGAGCGCACTGGCAACGCCAATTGCCACGCCGGCCAGCGCCAAAACGAGACCCTGCCGCACAACCAGCCTGAGCACGTCGCCGCGTTCCGCGCCGAGCGCCATGCGGATCCCCATTTCATGCGTGCGCTGGCTCACCGAATAGGAAATGACGCCATACAGCCCGATCGCGGCGAGCAGGACAGCGAAAAGGGCGAAAAGCGCACCGAGATAAGTCTCGTAGCGTCGCGGCGCTTCGGCGCTTTGCATGATCGTCTTTAGCGTCCGTCCGCGCGGAACGGCAAGGCGCGGATCGACGCTCCAAACCGCTTGGCGAATGGCTCCGGCAGCCGAGTCCGGATTCATCTTCGTTCGAACCACGAGGGCCATCGACGTCTGCATGAACTCCCAAATCGGGAAATATACCGCCTGGAGCGGCGCTGCGTCGGATTGGTCGCGGACATCACCCACCACGCCAATCACACGGCACCATGGCGTTTGCGAAAAGTCGCTGCTTTGGACGTGCATCCCTAGCGGATTGCGACCTGAGAGAATCTGCCGTGCCACACTTTCCGAAACCAAGGCCACCGGCTTGCCCGTGTCTTCCGTGGAAAGGAAGCGGCCTTTGACGAGTGGCAGGCCAATCGCCTGGAAGTAGCCGGGGCTGACGAAGCGAAACTCGCCCTCAGGCGCCTTGAATCCGGGGATTGGAATTTCTCGAAAGCTGATGGAATCGCCCCAGCTCACCCCTCCGAGCGGCAAGTCGCTCACGTATCCCGCGCTTTCGACGCCCGGTATCGCCTCGACCTTTTCCTGAATCGACATGAGCTCGCGGGCACCCTTCTTGCTGCGAAGGCGGGGCGGAAGGAACAGTTCGGCGGTGAGCACGTTCTCCTGGTTCATCCACTGATTTGCGCGCGTGACGTGGTTGAGGCTCTGAAGGAGCAGCAGCGCGCCAGGCAGCAGCGCGGCGCAAAGCACGATCTCTCCCACCACAAGCATGCCTCGCAACCGAGCCGCGCTTCTGCTCGTGCTCACGGTCGGCCCGGCGGACTTGAACGCTTCGGCTGGTTGCGCACTAGCCAGCCGAAGCGCGGGCAGCAGCCCGAAAATGAGGCCGGCCAGCACGGACATCCCAAGAGTGAAGCAGAGCACGCGCGGGTCCATCCGGATCTCGCTGACGCGCGGAATGCTGAGT
>JBJKSI010000089.1:0-8874 GCA_046704165.1 Candidatus Acidiferrales bacterium | reverse complement strand
GCTTTCTTGCGTGATCGTGGACCGGCTGCCGTTCGCCGTGCCGAGCGATCCGGTGGTGGCGGCGCGGGTGCGCGCGCTCACCGAGGACGGCCGGAACGCCTTCTTCGAATACCAGGTGCCGGAAGCGGTGCTGGCGTTGAAACAGGGCTTCGGCCGGCTCGTGCGATCCCGGAGCGACCGTGGCGTGCTGGTGATCCTCGACAACCGGATTCACCGCAAGGCATATGGTAAAATTTTCTTGGAGTCCCTGCCGGACTATCGGATCACCGAAAGCCTGGCGGACGTTGAAGCATTCATGAAGGGCGGGCCGTCGAACCGGGTGGGAAGCGGCGATATCGAACCCGCCGGAACCAGCGATGTTTGAAATCTATGTAGAAGGCAGTTTCTCGGCGGGACATGCCCTGCGCGGTTACCGGGGGAAGTGTGAGAATCCCCACGGACACAACTACAAAGTGCGACTGACGATCGTGGGACCGTCGCTCGACCAGACGGGCCTCCTGACGGATTTCGCGGTGCTCAAGCAGTCGATGCGCGCAACCATGGCCATGCTCGACCACAAGAATCTGAATGACCAGGCCCCTTTTGACCAGATCAACCCCTCGGCCGAAAACCTGGCAAAATATTTTTACGACCAGGTAGCCGGAAGCTTCCCGGCGGAGGGAAACGGTCCGCGACTGAAGCACGTCACCGTGTGGGAAACCGACACCACTGCGGCCACATATTGGCCTGACGGGACCTAGCGATGAATCGTGCGCTGCTGATCATCGGCGTGCCAGCCGTGGCAGTAGCGACGTTCTATGCCGCGGCGCTCTGGGGCCGCTGGGCGGCGACGGTCATGGCGGTGCTGCTCTCTCTGCTGCTCGGCTTCGTGGCGCTCGTAGACCACCGGCGACGGGAGGGGCGTCACGCGAACCCGGCCAACCGGGGCTGACCCCGAAACCTTTCATGTTCGTTACTGAGATTTTCCGCTCGATTCAGGGTGAAAGCAGCCACGCCGGACGGCCCTGTATTTTCGTGCGTCTGACCGGATGCAACCTGCGCTGTCGTTGGTGCGACACGACTTATGCTTTCCACGGCGGCCGGCGAATGCCCATCGACGAGGTGGTCGCGCAGGTAGCCGATCTGGCCGTAGGTAACGCTTCACGCATTCCCCTCGTCGAAATTACTGGGGGTGAACCGCTGCTGCAACCAGAGACTCCCGCCTTGGCCGAGCGTCTCCTAGCGGAGGGCTTCCAGGTGATGATCGAGACAAGCGGCGAACGCTTTGTAGGCGTGCTGCCGCAGCCGGTAGTGAAGGTTGTCGACGTGAAATGCCCTGATTCAGGCGAGGGCGGCACGTTCAACCCGGCCAATCTGGACGTGATTGACGGCAAGGACGAGGTGAAATTCGTGATTGCCAGCCGGCGGGATTACGACTTCGCTAGCCAGTTCATCCGCGAGCATCGGCTGGCCGACCGCGTGGCGCACGTGAGCTTTTCTCCCGTGGCACCCGATCCGGCTGGTGCGTGGAAAGGACTGGAGCCAAGACTGTTGGCGGAATGGATTCTGGCCGACCGCCTGCCGGTTCGCTTCGGCTCGCAGTTGCACAAACAGATCTGGGATCCGGCAACGAGAGGCGTTTAGGAAGGCACGACAGAGAGAACGATGGTGGCAGAGAAACCTAAAGCCGTGGTGCTGGTGAGCGGCGGAATGGATTCGTGCGTCACCGCGGCTATCGCCAGCCGTACGCATCGCCTGGCCATGGCCCACATCAGCTACGGCCAGCGGACCGAGCAGCGGGAGCGGCGGGCGTTCGAGGAGATCGCGGACTACTACCGCGTGAGCGAGCGCCTGGTGGCGCGCCTGGAACACTTCCGGCAGATCGGCGGATCAGCGTTGACCGACCGTTCTATCCCGGTGCCGGAGACCGGGCTGAGCGACGAGATTCCGGTGACTTACGTGCCCTTCCGCAACGCGCACTTTCTTTCGGTGGCAGTGAGTTGGGCTGAGGTGATCGGCGCGAAGGCGGTGTTCATCGGCGCCGTGGCCGAGGACAGCTCGGGTTATCCCGACTGCCGTCCGGGGTATTATCGGGCGTTCGCCGAGCTAGTGCGCTGGGGTACGCGGCCGGAAAGCGGCATCGAGATCCAGACCCCGGTGATCGGCATGCGCAAGGACGAGATCGTAAAGACGGGCGTGGAACTTGGGGCGCCGGTCGACCGCACCTGGTCGTGCTATCAGTTCGGAGACGAGGCGTGCGGCGTCTGCGACAGTTGTCTGCTGCGCCTGCGGGCTTTCGAGCGTGCCGGCTTGACCGATCAGATTCCCTACCGAATGCGCCACGATTCTGCCACAACGGACCGCTCCGTAGCCGTGAAGGCACCGGGGCGGGTGGCACAAGCAGGCAACCGCGCAGAGTTTTGAGGAGGAGTTCGCTATGAGGCATTCGAAAGCAGCGTTAGCAGTGGTGGCAATGGCAGGTGCATTGGCCCTCGGAGCTGCTGCGCAGATGATGGGCCGGATCCAGGGCACGGTGAAGGACGATCATGGCAAGCCGTGGCCCGGGGTGACGGTGGTCATCAGCAGCACGCAGACCGGTACCAAATACACGCTAAAAACGAACAAGGACGGCAAGTATCTCCAGATGGGCGTACAGCCTGGCGTCTACACGCTCACGTTCGAGACCGAAAAATACCCTCCGCAATCCATGCAGGTTAAGGTCGATCCGGGCTCGACGATCACCAAGGACGTGGACTTTCAGAAACTGCTGGAAGCAAACCCCGGTTATGAAAAGGCGATCCAGAAGGAAAAGGCGGAAAAGGCGCAATTCGCCAAACTGAAAAAGCACTTCGACGCCGGTCGGAAGGCGATGGTGCAAGTGGACGCCTTGCGCAAGCAACTGAACAGCGAGCCCGCATCGCAGCAGGCCCAGACCAAACAACAGATTGCCCAACTTAGCCAGACCGCGATCACCGAGCTGTCGGCAGCCGAACAGGCGGCCGGCCCCACGAATTCAAACCTGCCGACGATCGTCGGCAATTTGGCCCTGGCCTATGAGGCGGCGGGCGAGCATGCCAAGGCGGCCGCTTCGTTCACGAAGGCGGCCCAGATGCAGCCGACCAACACCGGGTTCCTGCTCGGAGCCGCGACGAATCTGGCTTACGAAGGCAAAATGCAGGAGGCGAGCGCCAATTGCACGAAGGTGCAGTCAGTTTCCCCTCCGAATGCCGCCACCTGCTGGCGCAATCTGGGCGTGGTGCTTTACAACACGGGCAAGCTGAAGGATGCCGTGGTTCCTTTGAAAAAGGCCACCCAGGCCAATCCGTCAGACCCCGACACCTGGTACCTGCTCGCCAGCGCTCTGATGAACACCATGCAGAGCAAGATGGTGAACGGTAAGTTGACCGCCGTCATCCCTCCCGGGACCGTTAATGCCTACGAGCAGTATTTGAAGCTGGCTCCTAACGGCCCACAGGCGCCCGCGGCAAAACAGGCGCTGATGGCGCTCAAGCAACTCGGCGCCGGCGTGGATACGAAGTTCATCGCGCCGAAGGACAAACACTGAGCGGCGACCAGACCGCCCTCCGCCACCGGCCGGAGAAAGATTCAAGGGCGCGCGCCGGGGATTCGATCGCGCGCCTTTCCTCATCCCTGCACCCGCAACGCGGCAATCCGACCTTCCTGGCCACGCGCGAATTCGTAGCGCGGATTTCCCCACCCGTTCGTTCATTTCCTCATAAAACACGCCCCTCGAACAACCCCTGCCAACAAGTCCCTACCATTCTATAAGATAGCGCAACACAAGAAACACGCCTTTGGCAGCCGAGTTGCTGCCCTCCTCACCAAAATCCTTTCCCTTGTTGTCCATTTTCGGGATTCGGAATTGCGAAAGGAATCCAGGAGGAGGGGACATAGGGTTGTCGCCGAAGATCCCTCTGTTCCGACAAATTCGCCATGAACAATCGATCGCGCAGGTTATCGGCACTCTATCTGGTTTCAGCGGCGCTTTTCGTTTTTGCCTTGCCGCCGGTCGGCCATGCTCAGCAAAAAGGCTGGACCCTATATGAGAGTTTCCAGGGAAGTTCAGATTCCGCCGGACTCGTCACGAAACTGGATTCCACCCTTGGCTACAATTTCAATCGATACTTTGGCGTGGACGCGGGTCTGCCGGTGTATTTCATCCACGCCAGTGATTCGACCAGCGGGCTGACATCGACAAACGGAATCGGCAACTTCTACGTCGACCTTCGTTTGACGCTTCGCAATCCTTTGGTGAACTTCTCCTCCAACCTGCGCGGCACCGCGCCGACCGGGGATGAAGCGAAAGGGCTGAGCACAGGTCACGCCACCTACGACTGGACCAACTATTTCGATCGCCGCTTCGGGCGCTTCACTCCATTTGCGGCGCTCGGCGTCGCCAATACCGTTTCCGACACCCCATACTATCTGCGGCCCTTTACCTCTTTCGGGCTTGTCGGCCATTTCGAGGCCGGTCTGCGATTTCGTGCCTCGCGGTATCTGAGCGTGTCAGCTTCCGCATACGACATTGCCCCCTCCGGAGAACAGACGATCTACAGCAGATTCATGAGGGGTGGTTCCGGGTCATCGGGCGGTGGTATGGGAACGGTCATGCTCGCGGCTGCAGGCCGTTCGGATGGATCAACTGGCCCCGTGGGTCCTGGCGGTTCCGGTGGCTCTGGTGGTCCCGGGAGCCACGGCCGCTTGTATGAATTGGCTCCCGTCACCACCGGCTCGGCAAGCCTGGCGAGCGACAACGGCTATTCCGCCGGCGTGAGCATCTTTCCAAATCGGGTCCTCGACCTTTCCGTCGGCTACAGCCGGAGCGTCCACTACCGCGACAACAGCGTCTATTTCGGGATCGGTTTCAACGTGGGTCGAATCTGGAAGAGCGGCGGACGCTTCTGAAGGTTGCCCGGTGCGGCTGCGGCAGGAAGACCTGGTTAGAAATGCGTGAGCGTGCCGTTAATCTTGGTCCGGCGCAGAGCCCAGCCAAACACCACGAACGACAGCGGTAACAGCACCAGAGCGAAAATTCCCAAGGCGGCGATCTGCGGCCACAGTCGGCCGATGCCAGCGCCATTCAGTAGTGCCGCCCGCATTCCCTCAAGCGAATAGGTGATTGGAATCAGCCGCGCCAGAAACCGCAGCGCGGGCGGCAGAATCCTCACCGGATACATCATGCCGCCCACCAGCGCGGAAAGTCCCAGGAAAATCCATTTCGCCGGATTCCCGCGTTTGAAAAGCATCTGGTAACTCGCCGAAATGATGCCCAGGCCGGCGAACGCCAGGATCGAAAAGAACAGGATCAGCAAAGCGCCCGGCCAATCGGCCGAAGCAAGTGGCAAGTGGAACAGGATCACACCCCAGATCAGATAGACGGCCGTGGTCAACGAAGTGAGCACGAAAGGATAGACGGCCGATCCGGCCAGGATCACCGGCAGCGAGGCTTCGGTGACGAGCAAAGCCTCCAGCGTGCGATAGCGCCGGGCGTCATTGATGCTGCTGTCGAAAGCATTCAGTCCCGCTGAAAGATAGTCGAAAAACGCCAGCCCGATCAGCGCAAAGCCAAAATAGCTTGTGCCGGCGGGCAGGCTTTTCGACAACTTGTCGCTGGCCACGAAATCGGACAGGAAATAGAAGGAAGCGGCGCCGAAGAGCGCGTTGACGACGTTGAGGAAGAAGGCAACTCGGTAGGTGCGCGCAGTGAGCATGTCGCGGCGAAACAGCTGCGCCATCTGTCGCAAGATCACGATCCATTTGTTCCGCCGCCCCGTCATGATCGCGTTCCCGAATTCGCAGTTGCGCGCGTCAGCAACGTTTCAATTGCCTGCTGCACCGACGCGGCGCCCGTCTTTGCCAGCAGACCTTGCGGCGTGTCCAAGGCGACCAGTGTGCCGCCGCTGATCAGCGCAACTCCGTCAGCCAACTCCTCGACTTCGCTCAGGATGTGCGAAGCGAAAAGGACGGTCGTCCCTTGGCCGCGCACCAGGCCTTTGAGCACAACTCGAAACTCGGCAGAAGCGACCGGATCAAGGCTGCGCGTCGGCTCGTCGAGCAACAGCACCCGCGGACGGTGCAGGATGGCGCGAGCTAAGCCAAGACGGTTGATCGTTCCCGAAGAGAGGCCGCGCGTCTGTCGATCCAGAGCGGCACCGAGGTCCAGGTGTGCGGTCAGCTCGGCGATTCGGCCGTTTGTCTGTCCACGAGTGAGCCCGCTCATTGAAGCAAAGAATTCGAGATTTTCACGACCGGTGAGGCGACCGTAGAAGCCGAAGTCCGCGCCGCTGTGATAACCGATCTGGCGGCGCACCTGCCCGGCCTGGTGCTCCACGTCGAAGCCTGCCACCACTGCCCGGCCACCCGTCGGTACCAGCAGCGTCGAGAGAATCCGCAGCAGCGTCGATTTTCCCGCTCCGTTCGCCCCCACCACCGCCAACACCTTCCCTTCACCCACCTCGAACGAGACACCGCCCAGCGCCCGCACCGTGGCCGGGGCCACCACCTGCAACAACGTGCGCCAGCCGGAATAGGCGGGAGGAAATCGCTTGGAGAGATTTTCAACGAGAATCGCTTGCACGAGAGGCCCTTGCGCTTGGCCGTTATAACGAAAAGCAGAAAAAAAATCCAGCTCTGGCTCCCGCCCCTGGGCTCGGGCCCGGGCCGGCAAAGCATCGTGCACTCATTTGTGATTGGGTGCCCGGAGGAGCGGAAAGCTGCTGCCGGAGAAGGCCTCCGCACCCGAGCGGGCGTGCTGCTCGACGCGCTCAGCAGCGCCTTATTTACCATATGGTGAATACCTTGCGGCGCTGCCCTTTTGGTACACCCGGTACTGGCAGGAGGGACACAGTATCTATTCTCCCAAGGCCTCCTTTGTTACAATCGCCGCGAGTCGGGATTCGTTTTGGGTTCTGTTTCTGCGGGAGCTTTACATTGCCGATTTCTTTCAACGCACGCGTCGTAGTGCCGTCACACGTCCTGCTGCAACAGGTAGGAGGCGAATCGGTGCTGCTGAACCTTGAAAAGGAACGGTATTTCGGCTTGGACCCTGTGGGCACAACGATGTGGGAAGTGCTGACAAAGGCGAATTCCGTCGAAGCAGCCTATGAGGTATTGCTCTCGACCTACGACGTGGAGCCGCAGCGGCTGCGGCAGGATCTCGAAGGGCTGATCGAGAAACTGGTGGCGAACGGCCTGCTCGAAACAAGCAATGAGTAACTGGCGCAAATTCGTACGGCTTCCGGCCGAGGATAAAGCTGTGTTCCTGGCGGCTCTTGTCCTGCTGCCCGCAATGCGCCTCGGCCTGCGTTTGCTGGGACTGCGCCGCGTGCTGGCACTGCTCGACGGCCACCCGGGTGCCGAACCCAAAGAGAATCTCGGTAACGTTTCTTCCATGAAAGCGAACGCCAGTTATCGTGCCCGCCGTACCGGGCGCATGGTGGCCGTGGCGGCGGGATTTGCCGGAGGCAGTTGCCTGGCGCGTTCGATTGTGCTCGCTCGTCTGCTCGAACGGCAGGGGATTCCCGCACAGTTGCGCATCGGCGTTCGAAAGGACGCGAACGGGTTTGAAGCGCATGCCTGGGTGGAAAACGCAGGAACAATCCTCAACGACGGACAGGACGTTACCGAACGCTTCGCCGCGTTCGATCGGAATTTTGCCTTGGCTCGGGTGAACTGGCGATGAGCGGGATTGCCGGCATCGTGAATCTGGATGGCGCACCCGTCGACCGTGCGGTCGTCGAGCGGATCGAGGAGTCCCTCCATTCCCGCGGCCCCGACGGCCATGGCCAGTGGATCGAGGAAAACGTGGCGCTCGTGCACACGCTTTTTGCCGCCACGGAGGAATCGCGCGGCGAACGGCAGCCGATGAGTCTCGACGGCAACTCGTGGATCGTCGCCGACGCCCGCATCGACGCCCGCGACGATCTGATCCGCGAACTTGCCTCTCACGGCTGCAAAGCCTCGAAACAACGGCCGGACGCAGAACTGATCTTGCACGCCTACGCCGTCTGGGGCGAGGCCTGCGTCGAACATCTGCTCGGCGATTTCGCTTTCGCCATCTGGGACGCTCGCGAGCGGAAACTCTTCTGCGCCCGCGACCATTTCGGCGTTCGCCCCTTTTTCTACGCTCATGTGAAGGACACCTTCCTTTTCAGCAATTCGGCCTGCGCACCGCGACTGCATCCGGAGGTTCCCGACGATCTCTGCGAGTCGGTGATCGGTGATTATCTGGTTCTCGGCGGCAATTTCGATTTTCAGCGCACGGTACGTGAAGCGGTTTTGCGCCTGGCCCCGGCGAATGTATTGGTCGTCTCCGACGGAAGAGTCCGAACGCGGCGCTACTGGAGCATGCCGATCGATCCGCCAACGACTTTTCATCGCTCAAGTGATTACGTTGAGCGCTTCCTCGAACTCTTCGGTCAGGCGACCGCCGACCGCCTGCGTACCGGCCGCGCCGCCGTGCTGATGAGCGGCGGGATGGATTCCAGTTCGGTGGCCGCAATGGCCACGCACATGGCGGATCATGGCGGCGTTCATTGCTCGATTTCCGCTCATACGCAGACGTACCACCGGCTGATACCCTACCGGGAAGGATATTTCGCCAAACTGGCCGCGCGGAAACTCGGCATCCCATGGCACGAGTTCCCACTAGACGACAAGCAATTGCTCGGCTACTGGGACCGTCCCGAATTCTGGCGCGCCGAGCCGGGCCGAACGCCTCTATTCGATTGGGCGCTGGCCGACACCTTGGGCGAGCCGCTGCCTGCCCGAGTGCTGCTTACCGGGCAAGGCGGCGACGGCATTTTTTCGAGTTTGCGGTCACGCCATTGCCGCCAGCGGATTCGCGAAGGGCGCTGGCTGCAGTTGGCCGGTGAA
>JBJKSI010000088.1:0-8031 GCA_046704165.1 Candidatus Acidiferrales bacterium | reverse complement strand
TGCTATCCCTGGTATTTCACCTGGGTGGTGCCATTTCTGGCTCTCGTGGGCACATCGCGCTACCTGGTTCCCTGGCTGATGCTCACGATTCTCCAGTTCCTTTCCTACCAGGTGCTGATCGACTACCAGGCGTTCGGCATCTGGCATTTCCGGCCGTTCTATCTGGCGCTCACTTACGTTCCCTTCTACGCCTGGTTCCTCTGGAACGCCTTCACCAGCCACGGTCCTCCCTCCCGTTCGGTAGGCAAACGCATCCCCGTTTCCGAGGTTCCTTCCGCGCCGGTTTCGTCTTAGGTTTCGGCGGGTGCGCGGGGGATCGGCCGACCGAAACGCGCGGCATCAAGCGTCACACGATGTCGAAGGAGGCGGCTTGCAAGCCGCGCGCTTTCAGTAGGATGCGATTTTTTATCCGTCACATTTTTGAGGTTTTCGGCGCGAATTGCGGGCGGGTAGGAAAGCGTGAATTTTGCGCTTGTGGCGGAGTTTTCAGGCACACGTCTTCCACGCGGAAGCATAGCGATCGGAATGAACCTCTTGCAAGGGGATGGTCTATGTGGACTTGGGACGAGGCATGAATCGAGGTCCCCGCACGCGGTTCATTGTTGCCGGAGGGCAACAATCGGGTCGACCTTCATCGCCCGCCGCGCCGGCACATAGCACGCCACCAGCGCCACCACCACCAGTACCGCCGTTACCGCCAGAAACGTTACCGGATCGCTCGCGCCCACGCCGAAGAGCAAGCTCCTCAGCAGCCGCGTCGCGCCCAGCGCTGCCGCCAGCCCGATAGCCACGCCGATCAACGCCAGCCGCGCGCCCCGCGCCAGCACCATCTTCCCGATGTCTTCCGGCTGCGCTCCGATTGCTTTGCGTATGCCGATCTCGCGCGTTTGCTGCCGCGCGCCGTAGGCCACCACGCCGTAGAGCCCCACCGCCGCCAGCACCAGCGCCAGCAGACCGAACACACCCACGAAGGTTCCGGCCATGCGCTGCACGAACGTTGCCGGTTCCATGCGCGCCTCGAGCGTCGAAACGTCGAAGACCGGCAGATCGGCGTTGAGCTTATGGATGGCCTGCGTCACCGCTTCGGCCGCCGCGCGCGGATCGCCCTGCGTGCGCACCTGCAGCGTCACGCTCGAGGTATAGAACTGGTAGAGCGGCAAGTAGAGAAAGGGTTCCGGCGGCTCGTTCAGTTGCGAGTAGTCCGTCGTCCGCACTTCGCCCACGATCCTCGTCCACTTTCCATAAACCCGCAGCCGTTTCCCTACCGCGTTGCGTCCCGGCCAGTAGCGGTCGGCGAGCGCCTGGTTGACGATCGCCACCGGCGCCGAATCGACCGTATCCGCCGTGGTGAACTCCCGTCCGCGCACCAACGGAATTCGCAGTGTCGAGAAATAGCCCGGACTCACGTCGGCTACGCCCGCGTTCACGGCCTCGTGCGGCCCCGGCACATACCCCTCCGGCAGGAAGCTGACGAACCGCATCCCGAACCCCAGCGGCACCCAATCGGCCAGGCTCGCCGCCCGCACGCCGGGCAGCGCCCGCACTTGGGCGAGCACTTGCCGATGGAATGCTTTGCCGTCCGCTTCCTTGTACCCGCTCGGGAACAGGTCGTAGGACGCTACCAGCACGTGGGCCGCCTCGAATCCCGGCTTGAACTGCTGCGCCGCGCGGAAGCTGCGGATGAAGAGCCCCGCAGAAACCAGCAGCACCAGCGACAGCGCGATCTGCGCCACGGCCAGCGCGTTTGAGAGCCGCCCCCTGCGCCGCCCGCCGGACACGCTGCCGGCTTCGTCTTTCAGCACGCTCGCCGGCTGTATCCCCGCCGCCCGCAGTGCAGGCAACGTGCCGAAAAGCGCGGCGGCAATCACGGAGATCACGAGCGTCGCCAGCAGCACGCGCCCGTCCACCTTCACCGAAATCCAGATCGGCAGGTTGCTCGTCGGCGCGAAATGCATGAACTGGCCCGTCGACCACCACGTCACGCCCAACGCCGCCACGCCGCCGGCAATCGATAGCACCAGGCTCTCGATCAGCACCTGCTTCACCAGCGTCCCGCGCCCGGCTCCCAGCGCCAGCCGGATCGCCATTTCCCGCTGCCGCGAAACGCCGCGCGCCAGCAACAGATTCGCCAGATTTGCGCACGCCAGCAATAGCACCGCTCCCGCCAGCGCCATCAGAATCGGCAGCAGTTGCGAAAAGAACGCGTTTGCCCCGTTTGGCGCGCGCCAGAGCGGGTAGAGCCGGATATGGTTCTCGCCGCGATGCGAATCGGGGTACTGCCTCGCCAGCTGCCCGTAGAGCGTGGCCAATTCGGCTTGCGCCTGCTGCCTGTCGGTGCCCGGCCGCAGCCGCCCCAGCACGTTCAGCCACTGTGTGCCGCGTTCCCCAAGCAGACCGCTTTCAGAGGGCGTGACTTCGGGTGCCATCGTCACCGGCATCCAGATTTCCGAGCGCAGCCCGCTCGTGCTGCCTTGAAAAATAGGCGGCGTCACGCCGACGATCGTGAACGGATGCGTGTCGATGTGAATCGTCCGCCCGAGGATTGCCCGATCCCCGCCGAACCGCGTCTGCCACAGGCGATAGCTGATTACGGTCACGGCCGCCGCATTCGCCACCTGGTCTTCCGACGGCAGAAAGCCACGCCCCAGCACCGGCCTCACCCCGAGCACGCGAAAATAGTTTGCCGTCACCAGCGTGCCCCACACACGCTCCGGTTTCCCCTGGCCGGTCAGACTCAGCGAGAGCATCGAGAACGCCGTCATGCCCGAAAATCTCTTCACGCGCCGGCGCAGGTCCTTGAAGTCGGGATAGGAAAGCGGTTGGCGGGTGTTGCGGTTGATCGCCACAACGCGGCTGGTGTGCACCAGCCCGGGAATCGGATGGAGCAGCGTCGCGTCAATCCAGCTGAAGATCGTGCTGTTGGCGCCGATGCCCAGCGCCAGCGTCACAATCGCGATGGCGACAAATCCGGGAGATTTTCCGAGAACGCGCAGCGTAAAACGCAAGTCGTGCCAGAGGCTTCCCATCCGGTCTCCTCTGACCGCGAATCGCGTCGTCACTCAGTATACGGGTTTTCGCGTCGTTTGGTTCCTTTCGCGTTTCCGCGTGACGTGCTCCGCCTCGGCTAGCACTTGCATCCCACCCCGGCCGTCTTCCCCGCTTCCCGGCCGCCCGGTCATTCTTCCCGCAGCGCGACCACCGGATCGACACGTGCCGCCCGCCGCGCCGGCACGAGGCTCGCCGCTACGGCGACGACCAGCACCAATCCTGCCGTGCCAGCAAAGCTCACCGGATCCCAGCGCGCCACGCCGAAAAGCGACCTTTCGATAAAACGCGATAGCGCGAGCGCTCCCGCCAACCCTCCGATCAATCCGAGAGCGACCACACCCACAATTCTCCGTAGGACGAGCCGGAGCACATCGGCCGGTTCGGCGCCAAGCGCCACGCGAAGTCCCATCTCCTGCCTTCGCTGCGAAACCGTCAGTGAAACGACGCCGCCGATCCCCACAGCCGTCAGCAGCAACGCGAGGCTCGCAAACAGTCCCAGCAGCAGCGTTTGCAAACGCCGGCTGGCAAGCGTTCCTGCAATTGTCTGCCGCAGCGTCATCAGGTCGAGCAAAGCCACGTCCGGATCGAGGCGAGCGGCCAGCCGCCGAACCGCCGGCATCAGGCTCTCCGGAGGGACTGCCGTATGCAGCACAAATCCACCGGCCCAGGGGGCCGTTTGACCGTAGGGGACATAAAGCTCGGGTCCGGGATTCCTCGCCAGGTTGAGAAACCGGGTATGGCCGACCACTCCAACGATCGTCCAACACTTCGCCAAAAAGCAGATCTGGCGTCCGATGGGATTCTTGTTCGGCCAATAAGACTGCGCCGTTACCGAGTCGATCACGGCGACCGGTCTGCCCGAGGCATTGTCGCCGTCGCGGAATCTGCGCCCACGCAGGAGCGGAATCCCCAACGTGCGAAAGTAGCCCGGGCTCACTTCAAAGAGATCGGCTTCGGGCTCCTGACTGCGCAGATAGCGGCGTCCTTTGATCGCGAAAACAGCGTGACCCCACCCGGTGAACGGCAGGATGGCGTCGAAAGCGGCCGAGCGCACTCCTGGCAATGCATTGAGCTTTGTCAGCAGCCGGCCATAAAATTCGCGTTGCTCGGCCGGCGTCTTGTATTTCGTGCTTGGCAGATAGGCCCGGAGCATGAGGACGTGGCTCGTCCGAAAGCCGGTAGGGACACTTTCCAGCCGCAACAGGCTGCGAAACAGCAGCAGCCCGCCGACCGCCAGAACGGTGGCCAGTGCCACTTCCGCCGCCACCAGCCAGGAACGCAGGCCGTGCCGCGCCAGCGAGCCCGTGCCCACTGCCCCTCCTTGTCCACCCTTGAGCGCGACGCCGGGATCGCCGCGAAGCGCGAAAAGCGCCGGCGCCAATCCGAACAGCACTGCCGAGATCACGCTCACCGTGAACGCGAAAGCCAGCACGGGCAGGTTCAACCGGTTTGGAGCGAAGCGCAACAAGCCCTCTGGCAGCAGCTGGCCCAGGACGCTCATCCCGGCGAAAGCCAGCAGCACTCCGGAACCACCGCCGATTAGACTCAGCAAGAGGCTTTCGGTGAGCAGTAGCCTGAGTACACGGCCGCGCGTCGCGCCCAGCGCAGCACGCAACGCCGTCTCGCGCTCGCACCCGGAAAGCCGCGCCAGCAGCAGATTTGCCACGCCAACGCACGAAATCAGGAGCAACAGCCCCACCGCCCCCAGCAGCACCATCAGCTCCAGCCGAAAGGGGCCGACCAGGTGCGAGCGCAGCGATTCGGCGTGCAGAGTGAGTGGCGAGAAAGAGGTTTTCGAAAGGCGCCGGGCAACCACGTTCAATTCGGATTGCGCCTGCGCGAGAGAAGCTCCTGTTTTCAGCCGCCCCATGACATAAACGGAATAGGCGTTCCGGCCGACGGGCAAGACGAGAGGCATCCACAACCGAGTTTGGCGTGAGGGAAAATCCAGCCCTCGCGGCAGGACGCCCACCACGGTGTATGGCTTCAGATCGATCACCACCGTTCGGCCCAGCACGCCGCGCTTGCCGCCAAACCGCTCCTGCCACAGCCGGTAGCTCAGCAGAACCTCTTGCTGCCGACCCTCGCTGTATTCTTCCGGCAGAAATTCCCTGCCGAGAACTGGCTGGATGCCGAGCGTCTTGAAAATGCCCGAAGTGACGGCGGCGGTCGGGACCCATCTGCTCTCGCTCCCGATCCGCAACGCTTTGCCTGGATTCAGAAACGCGCCGATCGACGCCAGTGCGCTCAGGTTGCGTTGCAGCACGGGAAAATCGTCGCTGGAGATCCTTCGCATTGCCGGCATCCGCCGCTCGTGCCCATAGATCCAGACCAGGCTGCCTGCGTCCGGATACGGAAGCGAGCGCAGCATCGCCGCGTAAACCACGCTGAAAATCAGCGTGGTGGCGCCAATGCCCAGCGCCAGCGTGAGCACCGCGACCGCCGCGAAACCCGGCGCTCGCCGCAGCATGCGCAGTCCGTAGAGAACATCCCGCCACAGATTTTCGAGCCACGGGATGCCGCGCTGCTCGCGGTAGAGCTGCTTGGTCTGCTCCAGGCCGCCGAGCTTGATGAGCGCCTGCCGTCGCGCTTCTTCCGGCGTCATGCCCGCGCGCAGATTGTCGTCGATGTGGAGCGCCAGATGGCTTTCGAGTTCCGCCGCCAGCTCGCGCTCCCGCCGCCCGCGGCCAAAGAGCCCCGCCACTCGCGCCGCCCACGCTCGCGCTCTTTTCATCGCATCATCGCCCCATGCTTCCGGCTCCGCCCGTGCCACAGCCTCCAGTAGCACAGCCAATCCTGGCTGTGCGCCTTTCACCGCACCGCTTGTCTCCGCCGGCCCTCAGACGCGCCGCCCATCGATGGTGCGCGCCTCCTTCGCCTGCCCCTCCGCCAGAAGTGCACAGCCAGGATTGGCTGTGCTACCGAGGGCCGGCACCTTCATTCCTCCCGCAGCGCCACCACGGGATCGACGGCGTAGGCGCGGCGCGAGAGGAAGTAGCTGGCCGGAATGGCGGTTCCGATTCTCGCGCTCCCGCCGCCCGCGGCCAAAGAGCCCGCCCAGTCGCCAAAGCCACGCCCGCGCCCGTCTCACGAGGCACCCTCCTCGGGCGAAAGGAACCGCGCCAGGATTGTTGTGGCCTGCTGCCAGTCCTGCGCTTCCTTAGCCAGTCGCTTCCGGCCGGCGCGGGTGAGCCGGTAAAACTTCGCCTTGCGATTGTTTTCCGAAACGCCCCAATCCGACGCGATCGCGCCTTCCTGCTCGAGCTTGAGCAGCGCGGGATAGAGCGTGCCGTAGTTCACCACCAGCCGGTGGCCGCTGGTCTGCTCAATGCGGCGCGCGATGCCGTAGCCGTGCAGCGGGCCGAGCGTCTCGAGCGTTTTCAGGACCATCAAGGCCAGCGTTCCCTGCCAGACGTCGGTTTTGTCGCCCATCGTTCTCCTATGGGGAAACCATAGCGGTCAATGGGCGCAGACTGACACAGTTCCTATGGGATTTCAATAGGGAAAAGAAAAACCCCGACGGGCGCAGGAAGAGCCAGCGCGGAAGCAGAGGGACGACTGTGCAGTGTCGGGTTTTAGCCCGCCAGTGTTTCAGGGCCCCGGCAACCTGCCGCCCTGAAGGGCGGCGCTACAGAAACTCCGGTCGTTCCCGGATGCCGCCGGAACCTCAATCATGAGGACTGAGAACCGGCGGCGGGATTACGCTGCGTCGTCCAGTTCCTTGTTCAGGCGCTCGGTTTCGTAGTGGGCGACGAGGCCGTCGACGAGCGGGCCGAGCTTGCCTTCCATTACGCTGTCGAGCTGATGGAGGGTCAGGCCGATGCGGTGATCGGTGACGCGATTTTGCGGGAAATTGTAGGTGCGGATCTTTTCCGATCGGTCGCCGGTCTTGATCTGCCCGCGGCGCTCGGCCGCGATCTGCTCGTGCTGCTTCGACCGCTCCATTTCGTAGAGCCGGGCGCGCAGCACGCGCATGGCCTGGGCGCGGTTCTTGATCTGCGACTTTTCGTCCTGGCAGCTCACCACCAGATTGGTGGGCAGGTGGGTGATGCGCACGGCGGAATAGGTGGTGTTCACCGACTGGCCGCCAGGACCGGAGGAGCAAAAGGTGTCGATGCGCAGGTCCTTCGGCTCGATCTTCACGTCGATCTCGTCGGCTTCGGGCAGCACGGCAACGGTGGCGGCGGAAGTATGGACGCGGCCCTGCTGCTCGGTTTCGGGGACGCGCTGCACCCGATGCACGCCACTCTCGTATTTCAATTTCGAGTAGACCTTGGCGCCCTGAATCGCCGCTTCCACTTCCTTCAGGCCGCCGAGGTCGGAAGGCGAGCTGTTCAGCACCTCGACGCGCCAGCCCTGTGATTCGGCGTAGCGCGAGTACATGCGGAAGAGTTCGCCGGCGAAAAGCGCCGCTTCCTCGCCGCCGGTGCCGGCGCGGATTTCCAGGATCACGTTCTTTTCGTCGTTCGGATCGCGCGGCAGCAGCAGACGCTTCAGATCCTTCTCCAATTGGGTTTTGCGTCCTTCGAGTTCGCGCACTTCCTCGTGCGCCATCTGCTTCAGCTCGGCATCTTCGGCTTCGGCGACCATCTGCTTGGCGTCCATCAGGTGCCTATCGAACTTCTTCCATTCGCGATACCGGTTGACGATCTCGTTCAGGTCGGCGTGCGTGCGCGCGAGCTTCTGCAGCCGCGCCGAATCACTCAGCACTTCGGGCGACGAGAGTTGAGCGGTCAACTCCTCGTAGCGCGTTTCGATTTCGTCGAGCTTTTCAAAAAACTTGGCCATGATGCAACCCTTCCGCGATTTCCAGGGGAAATGAAATAAAAAACCGGCTTGCGGCCGGAACCGGCCGCTCCGAGAGGCGGGCTAATAGAAGTGAAAATACATTCTAAACATAAGAATACGGAGGGATTATTCCCGTGTCAATCCACTGCCGCGGACCCCTGCGTCGCTTCCGGCAACAGGCCGGCAGCCCCCTAG
>JBJKSI010000087.1:0-18011 GCA_046704165.1 Candidatus Acidiferrales bacterium | reverse complement strand
AACGAAATGCAACCTGGCGGCCTTCGACGTCGAGGGCAAGCGGCTGCGCAAGATTTTCCAGAAGAAATACCATAGCCGCGAGGTGGAATCCTTCGCGCAGATGCTGGGCGCGTTCCTCGCCGAAATGGATTCCGGCGCGCAGGTTCGGGCCGCCTGCTTCGGAGTCGCCGGCCCCATCATCGGCCGCAGCGTTCACCCCACCAATCTCTCCTGGCCCATCGATGCTGACGAGGCCGGCAAGACCCTGGGCACCGACCGCGTCCGCCTGATCAACGACATGGGTGCCACGTTCGCCGGCATCGATGCGCTCGAACCCGACGAACTGCTCACGCTCCAGCAGGGCAACGGTGAGCTGCATGCCACTCAGGCGCTCATCGCTGCCGGCACGGGGCTTGGCGAATCGTTCCGCGTCTGGACCGGCGACGGTTTCCAGGTGATTCCCAGCGAAGGTGGTCACGCTGACCTCGCCCCACGCACCGACCAGGAGATTGAGCTGCTGCGCTTCCTCAAGAAAAGGCAGACGTGGGTGGACCTCGAAAGCGTCATTTCCGGACGCGGTTTCTATCTCTTGCATCAGTTCCTCGGCCCGGGTGTCGACCATCCGGATTTTCACGGAGAGGACGGAGACCCTGCCGCGGAGATCACCTATCGCGCCCTTCACGGCGCCTGCAAAATCTGCGCCGATGCAGTGGATCTCTGGGTAAGCCTCTACGGCGCCGAAGCCGGAAACCTTGCGCTGAAAACGCTCGCGCGCGGTGGAGTCTTCATCGCCGGCGGCATCGCCGGTAAAATCCTGCCGAAACTCACCACCGGACGTTTTATCGAGGCCTTTTCGCAGAAGGCTGCTCTTTCCGACGTGCTCCGCTCGATCCCGATTACGGTGGTTCTGAATCCGGAGGCGCCCCTGGTCGGTGCCGCTGCTACCGCTGCCGCACTGCTCTAGACTGTCCCGTCCATTCCGCCGAAGTTGATTTGCTTGCTCGGCGCGAGCAGTCCTGGCTACGGGCGATCGCCGTCCTGTAGAAATTTCTGCCAGTGCTGTTGATACTCGGCTTCGTATGGCTGGTTGGCGCCGGGTGAATTGACAAGCTGAGGGCCTTTGGGAAACCAGCAGCGGCGACACGCTGCCGGCGCACAATCAACGCCAACGTCATGCATGCCGCCGGCTGACGTCCGGATCCAACGCCGGAGAGACGACAATGTCACGCTTGCCAGCCACCGCGTTTGCAATGGCGAGAACGAAGCTGTGAGCGGCTGTGGAGATTAGTGTTTCTTCTGCTGGGCCACCTGCGATGAGGTTTTCATCAGGCTCGCCGGTGCGTCTTTCGCGGATGTGCGTTCCAGATGCAGATAGAAAGGTGCCAGTTCGAAAGGCATCTTTTCCCGCGCCAGCAGCAAAGATACGGGTTTGGACTGCTTCATCGCGATATCGTCGTCCCACGGGTTGACCTTGATGCGTGAGCCGAGCGGCAGCGCGGCGATCTGCTTCACGTTCGTGTTCTGGAGCGGCGGTGCCATTTGCTCGAGCGCGGCGATTTCGTCTGGTCGGTTGCCGAGTTGTGGGCTGATCAGTTGCTGCAGGGCTTTCGACTCGGACTGGAGTGCTTTCAGAAACAGTCCCGCCTTTCCCAGCGAATTCTTGTAAGGAGAATTCTTCAGCAGTTCGACCGCCTTGGCGCTGGCTTCGGCTTCCGATTGAGAGTTTTCGTGGAAGTCGAGAATGTGAAACGTGTTCTTGACGTTGAAGATCATCCTGTCGCTAAAGGCATATTTCGTGTCGATGCTGTGGCCGAGCAGAATTTCGGCCAATTCCTGGGCCAGCACGGTGGCGAGGCTCGGCTCGTCGGGCAGGACGTCAATCAGACCGCGACTCAGGACGATCGTATGTCCGACGGCGAAGGCTTCGAGCGGCGTGGTCATGAGCACCCGGCATGTCACTGGCGGTTCCAGGTTGATGTTGTTGCTCACGATCAGATTGTTGACTACGGTATCCAGCACCTTGTCGACCGGGCCGGGAGGCGCGAGCAGACCCAGGGACTGCAGGCGGTCGAGAACGTTTTGCGTGGCCTCGTTTTCAAACGCCCGCTCCGCTTGGACGGGTGAAAGGTCGCTATTTGCCCGGCTCGGATCTTTGATCGGCTGCGAGGACTCGATTAGGATGCGGCTGAGTTCCTGTTCGCGTACCGCCGGGCTCAGGTCGTAGGCCCACAGGCGCATCTGTGCGCGAAAGTGCAGCGGGCTCCCAAGCAGTCCTTTCTTCTTCCGATTCTCCTGCACGTAAACGTACGCGGGGAGCCATACGCCCGGCGCAACATTCACCCGCCAGCTGTCGAAGTGGAAGTACCTGCCGAAGCGCGGGGCGGGAGTGAAGATGCCGTTGAAACGGACAATCGTGAAATGGCGATCCTCGACCCAGATGCGACCTTTGAAGCGGCCCTGGCCGGAATGCGGTTTAGGAATCACGTCGAAGACCAGGCAACGCACGTCGCCGAGAAACTGCTGGCCGACGTAGTGAAAGCGGTAATGCGCGCGATCGAGGCCCCGGGCATCGGGGAAGATCATCTGCAGGAAGCCGTCGGGACTGAAGGAACTCGAGAAAAGATTGCGAAACGGCTTGCTGACGTCTCGAACGAAACCGCCGGTCTGGACATTAAGGGGTAGAAATTCGATGTCATGAGCCAGGTGTGCCTGGCCGAGGAAATAGTCGTCATGTACCGGAACCGGCCCAAGGTGCTGCGTGTTTTTCATGTCTTGGATGTAGATTTCGACCAGAGGTGTGTAGTGTTCCACTCGAGCCATCGTCCGGTTTTCCTGCCGGATGATCCGGCTGATCGCCTGGTTGACGGCCGAATTGCCAGACTGGTCTGAGGCTGGCTGGCTCGTCTGCGCGTGCGCTGTGGCCCCCAGCACCAGAGTCAGCGCAAGCGCCGCAAAAATTCTCGATCCACGCATTCTCCCCTCCACAATCCTCAATAGGCCAGTTGAAAGACGATTCGCAGGCGCGCATGGACGCTCTCCGGCTTGCCATTCACGCGCTCAGGCCGGAAGCGGATCCGGCGTGCGGCGGAAATCGCCGCTTGATCGAGGCCGTAACCCAGGCCACGCACGACTCGTAGGACCTGAACCGTGTCCGACGCCGTAAAGATTACGTCGAGCAAGACGCTGCCTTGGATCTTGTGTGCCCGGGCAGCGGCCGTGTAGACCGGTTCCGGCTTGTCCAGAATATCGACGGGTTGGATCTCCGGCTTGGCCACGTGTACCGGCGCTCCAGCCGCCGCAGGATTAACCGCCTTGTTACTGAACACGCCGGCATGAACCTCTCCGTCGTGTTGTGGCCCGCCGGGCTGGCCCGACGAGATATCTCCATCCCCAAAGCCCGCGTTCGCAACCAATTTCCGGGCGCCCTTGCTCCCTCCCATGCCATTGCCTTTTCCCGGTCCTCCCGGAGAATCAAACGATCCAACCGGATCGATGGCGATGCTGCGATGCGCGGTAGGCAGGACTCGATCGCCGTCAGGGTCGCCGAAACCGCCGGTTTGTACTTTGCCCCGCGTTTGCTTCGGCGCAAGCCGCGCCACCGCACTGGTCAACACGCCGGTACGTACGGCTGGGCGCGGATGCGCTCGCGGCGGCGTAACTTTCGCCACCTCGCTGTTCAGCACACCGGTGTGGATCACCGGACGGGGACGCGCTGGTGCGTTCGGACGATAAAGGATCGTGGGTGAGCGGAAATGCTCGTTCATTACAGGAGCCGTGGCAATGCGCACACGCTTCGGTTCAACCTTGGGCATGGGGCGCGGAATGGCCAATGTTGGATGCCTCACCGCCGCAATCCGTGGTGGCCTGATGGGGTGGATTCGCACGACGGGCGGAGGTTGATGCACGGGGTTGAGGTAAAGCGGTACGTACGAGTTCTGCCTCTCCACCATCGCTTTTTGCGGAAAGATGGCGATGATTGCCAGAATCAGCAGAACGAATCCGGCTTCCAGCGCAACCGCCGCCACGTAGGTTCCCGGACGCGACTTTTTCTCTGGCAGCAGCGTGAAGCACGGTTGAGGATTTTCCGTCGGCTGCTCGCGGTGTGAAACCATTCCTCACCTCTTCCGCGTCGCGTTTGCTGACTCCCGATGGTTTCTACAAAGCATGGCTCCGGCGCAGCGCAACTGGCCAAGCCCGCTCCGGATCGAGTCTGAACGGCGCCAAAGAACGGGCCTGGAACTGCCGGGCTTCAGTTCTCCCCACTTGCGTGGAAATTTCCTTCCCGCCCTGAAAACTTGCGCTCTCCTTCCTTGGAAGGAGCGGAGCATGAGAATGGTTTCCCCGCACCCACCCGGTTTTTTACGGGCCGACTTTTCACTCTGGCTCAACCTAGGGTTCGGGAACATTCAGCGGTGCCTGATCGGAAGCCTGCGAACCGCCCTCTCTCTGACAGGATATCCCTGCGCGCCCGCCCGAAAAAGGAAAGTTGTCGGTCTTGTCTTCGCGTGCTCGGAGGCTTTGCGGTCTTAAGTACCAAAGAATACGGAGGTTGCGGAGTGGTAGACGCTGTTAACTACTTAGTCAATGGGCCGTTGTCTCGCCTTATGGAATTCCCGAACGACTTTCGGGTCCACACGTGTTTTCCCGTAGCCGTTAGGGTAAACCACTAGGGCGTTGGTCTTGCGCAATCTCTTCAGACTCGCGCTCTTGCTTCGTCGAAAAAAACTTCCGTTGTCCAGAACCATCGGACACAGTATACTATCGCCTGTGCTAGCGTAGTTAATGTTCTGTTGATCAAGGTCGAAATAGCTTTCGGGCCTTTTCCTCGCGCACTTCTCCGAAAGCGACGAAGTCACGAAACATGCACTCGGTTTTCGGAATTGCGGCAAACCGGTTTTTCCGCGACTCTCTAGGGGATCTCATCAATCGGGAACCCTCCCTGCGGCTGCTGGATCTCTGTGAGTTTTCCCTGGACGTTGTAGAGAGGGTTGCGGAACTCGATCCTGATGTCGTTGTTCTTAGCCCGTCGTGGAACGACACGGAATTCCGGGCCACGCGGGCGATTCATGAAGCTGCGCCACGCGCGAAAATCCTGATGATCGGGATGGATGACGACCGGGAGTCTTTCCTGAAGGCTGTGCGCGCCGGGGCTGTCGGCTACTTGTTGAAGGATGCCTCCGCCGAACAGATCGTCTCGGCCATTGCCCAGCTTGCCCGAGAACCGTACGTCTGCCCTCGCCACATGGTTTGGGTTCTGTTCGACTTTGTCGCGCTGCACCCGGAAATGGGTTCTCCCGTTTCGGAAAAAGGGACGGGCGACCTCACACAACGGGAAAACGAACTGATTTCTCTTCTCGCCGAGGGACTCAGCAACAAGGAAATCGCGTCGCGGCTGAACCTTTCCGAACACACGGTCAAGAATCACGTCCACAGTATTCTGCGCAAAACGGGGTCGAAAACCCGCGCAGCGCTGATTCACAGGCGACAAATGGAATCGTCCCGAATCCCCTCATCCCTTCCGTCCCCGTCTAAGGAAAAAGTAAATTAACCCGGTGGAAAGCCTTGAGTAAAAGGGGAATTCTCGCGGCATTTGATTAATTTCTCGTGGCAGATTTCACTGTACTAGTACAGGCCCGATGGCCCAGATGGATTGCTCTGGGGAGATCGGTCTATCATCAGTTATTACCAAATTGGATCATAGTGAACCTTGTAACTTCCCTTTGGCATAACCAGAATGCTCACGTGGCAGAAGAAATCCGGGTTGTGATCGCAAACTCCACGCGGGCCATACGGGACATGCTGTTGGACGCGATTCGGAGCGAGCCCAATACGGTGGTGGTGGCTGAAGTATCGGACGATGCTTCGATACCGATGGTGTGCGATCTGGCTCGGGCAGACTGCGTGGTTGTTCCTTTGGGGAGAGATGGTGCGCCGCAGGAACTCTGCAGGCTGGTGCTGAAGAAACATCCGGACATGAAAATCATTGCACTCACTGCGGCTGCCGACATTGCGGCCCTGTGCTGGTGGTCCGGCAGGGAAGTTCGTTGCACCTACATGAGCGCGTCCAGGGAAAACATCGTGAAGGCCCTGGCCTGCTCGATTGCCTGAGGGGCGGGCATCAGGCCGCGCTTGTTTTTCCGTTCGGCGCGGCGAAAACAAAGGCCGGAAGCAACCCTGCGAGATCGATGAACGGTCGAAGAAGGCTAAGGAAGAAGAAGGCAAGGAAGACGCAAGGAGAAGCCGATGAGCGTAAAAGGCTTTGGAGTTCTCATTTGTAGCTTGCTGATGATTTTTCAGCCGGCATTCGCCGCTCCGCCCATGGCCATCGGCACGGTGAACGGAAACGGCCGTGCCCGTGTCAATGGAACGCCGGTCCCCAACGGCGCGGTTCTTTACGCCGGAGATCAGGTCGCTACAACCTCTGGAGGCACCGCCCTCATCTACCTTGCCAAGGGGGGAAAGCTCGCCTTGGGCGGCTCAACGATTGCCCGGGTAGCGGCCAACGACAAAGGGTTCACAGTAGCACTCAACCGCGGACGCGTAATGGCGGTCACCGAAAAGGGCTCACCGATCGTCGTGAAAGCCGACGGCGTGAATGTCGAGCCCAAACTCGCCGGCGGTACTTACGATGTCGCTCTGAATGGCAACAACTTGGAAGTGCTCAGCCGGAGCGGCACCACGCTGGCCGAGGCGCCGAACCGCACCGCGGAAGTAGGCGAAGGGAAATTGATGAAAGCCACCATTACTCAGGGACCGGCTACCGCTGGGAAAAGGAAAAAGAAGATGATCCTCGTGGTGCTGGTTGCGGCGGGCATTACGGGCGCCGCTCTTGGAATTGCGCTGGCCGAGCCCAGCAGGAAGACATGCGTTTCCCAGAGTTCACTGGGCTGTCCATAGGGCGGACGTCCTGTCGGGGAAATTGTTGCATGGCAAGGCGCGGGCTGCGGAACGGACGCCAACGAAGGTTTGGTGATTGCGGCGCAGGATCTTGGCAGGTAAGAGAGTCGTTCTCTTTCCGTACAAGGTGACATAAGTCGTACTGCAGTGGCACCTACAAAGTAAGCCGGTGGTATTTGGTCCAAAAGTCGTGGGGGAGAGCGAATACTCGCAACATACCGGCCAATCGATGGCAAAGGTTGAGTTTCAAGTAGAAGGGCTTGGGACTCACAGGGCGGAGCTATATGCAATTTTCGACTAACAACCGCATCGACGAGGCTGATGGACACCAAGTTGATTGGTACGCCCTCTACACCTCCCACCAGCACGAAAGAATGATTGCCCGATCACTTACCAGCAGAGGTTACGAGGTATTTTTGCCGCTCTACGAGGAAGTGAGGCAGTGGAGCGACCGGCGGAAGCGGCTCATGGTTCCGCTGTTTCCTTGTTACGTTTTTGTGAAGGCCTGTTTGGAACGCAGAGTGAATATCCTCGTTACGCCGGGCGTGCACGGTTTTGTGAGTTTCGATAACCATCCGGCGCCGATCCCTCCCGCGGAGATCGAGGATTTGCGCCGCATCGTCGGATTGGCCAGGATCGAGCCCCATCCGTTTCTCCGGTGCGGGGATGCGGTGCGAGTGAGATACGGTCCTTTTCAGGGGATCGAAGGGATACTGGTGCGCAAGAAGGGTCGGACGCGGTTGGTGTTGTCGGTGGAACTGTTGCAAAAATCGGCGGCCATTGAAATCGACGCGGCTATGACGGAGAAGTTGCCGCGCTCCCGCGCTTCGCAAGTACAGCGCTTTTCCGATGCGGATGAGAACCGTATCAGCGTCTCGGTCTAGGGCAAAGGCGAATGGTACGGCAAAGAGGAACGAAAATGGGGCGAGGGGCGATTGCCATTCGTCCAATTGCCCGCGGGCTTGCCTCGTTCGCTGCCGCTGCTTCCTTGTTTTGTTGGTTGCCGGTTGCCAACGCTCAGCAAATGGTCCGGCCGGACAAGGCCGCACCGGGCAGCTCCCGGAGCAAAAAGAAAGCCAGCACCTCTCCCGAGGAAATGACGCTGCTGGGTTACACGATCTCACCGGGCGACCTGCTGGACGTTTACGTGGTTGGCGTTCCGCAGCTCTCCCGAACTTATCGGGTAAGTCCGTTCGGCGAACTCACGCTTCCGATGTTGAGCCACCCGATTCCAGCGAAGGGGCTTACCCCAAATCAGCTCTCGCAAGCCATCGCCAAGGCGCTCCGCCGGGAGCAACTGGTCTCCCATGCCGACGTACTGGTTACGGTGCGCTCATCTCCCAGCAACTCTGTCGCAGTGACCGGCGCGGTGGTGAACCCGGGTGTCTACCCGATCTACGGGCAGACAACGGTTCTCGACGTGGTTTCGAAGGCGGGCGGTCTGGCACCCGACGCGGCCAGTACGGCGATCGTCATGCGCGGTTCCAAAGCCATGCAGATTTTGCAGATGCAGAAGGCTTCGACCTCGACCTCCGCTTCGGGAGCTGCGCGGGCATCGCCACGGATCATCAGGGTTCCCATTCGGCACCTGCTCGACACTGGTGATCAGCAACAGAACGTCCTTCTCTATCCTGGTGACCGGCTCGATGTTCCGCGTGCCGGCATCATCTACGTTGTTGGCGCGGTCAAGCGTGCTGGCGGGTTTGCCTTGACCGGCGAAAAGAAGCATCTGACCGTGCTGCAGGCGATCGCGCTGGCGGGCAACGTGACCCACACGGCGGCTTCGAAGCGCACTGTTATCATCACTCCCAATCTGAAAAGCACCTCCGGCCACCAGGAGATTCACGTGAATTTGAAAAAGATTCTGGCCGGAAAGGCGCCGGACCGTGAACTGGCCGCTGGTGACATTCTGTTCGTCCCCGAGAGCACCGGCAAGCGGGTGTTTGCGCGGGCGATTGCCGCGGCGACGACGGTCGCTATTTACCGCGTCCCGTTCTGAGGCGCGGCCGCGCTGCGAGGGTTTTTCGGAAATAGTCAGCACCACTCAAACGGGACTGAGCAAGAGCAGGGCGAGAAGATTTAGTGACAGACGGCGATCACAGAGATTCGAACCACAACGGCAACCACCTGCCGGCACGAGTCGCCCCGGTCGACTTCCGAACGGTGAACTTCGACCCGCCGGGCAGCGAGTTGTTCTCGCTGCACACCTACTGGCAGATGTTGCGCAAGCGCCGGATCACCATCGCCCTGCTGACGGTGGTTGTGACGGTCCTGGCCGTTCTCTACACGCTGCGAACCAAGCCGGTGTATCAGGCCACCGCCGAGGTGGAGGTCGATGCCAGCATCCCGCCGCTGCAGCAAGTCAACGACGATCAGAATTCCCAGACTTCCGGCGTCAGCGGAGCATACCTGCAGACGCAGATGGACATTCTGAAGAGCAACGACCTTGCCTGGCAGACAATCCAGCAGTTTGGCCTCGATAAGGGCACCGGACTCGCTTCCGCGCACAAAGGCGCCGATGGCCCCTCGCTCTCCGATGCGAGAAAGCTGCGCAGCCGGTTGCTTGCCGGATTCGAGAGCCATCTGCAGGTGCGTCTGGCACCGGGCAGTCACATTATTCTGGTCAGCTACCAGAGTACGAACCCGTCCCTCGCGGCCCGGATACCCAATGCCTTGGTCGACCACTACCTCGAATACAACTTCACCGCCAAGTACCAGTCCACCCGCCAGGTGTCCGACTGGATGGCGAAGGAACTCAGCGATCTGAAGGAAAAGGTGGTGAAGTCCCAGCAGGCATTGGTGAGTTACGAGAAGAAGAACGGCATTGCCGACCTCGACGGCCAGGGTAACCTGCCCCAAAGCGCGCTTGCCGATCTGGGCAAGCAGCTTACCGCCGCACAAACACAGCTCTCCACGAGGAAGGCGCTCTACGAGGCGGTCAAGGCCGACCCGTCGGCTGCGGGACTGCTCACGAAGGATCCGCTGCTCTCGACGCTGCAGGGAAAGTATGGTGACCTGCAAACGGTGTACGTCAAGGCGCTCTCCCAATTCGGCCCGAGATTCTACAAGGTGGTTCAGATTCGCAAGCAGTTGGACGAAGTCAAAAAACTGATCGGACAGGAGCAGCAGCGCGAGGAGGCCCAGACGCTCGCTAGTTACCGGGCCGCGCAGCAGCAGGTGAGCATCCTTTCCCGCGCCGTGAACGTGCAGAAGGCCGAAGTCCAGAGGCTGAGCGAGCTTCAGATTCCCTTCAACATTCTGAAGAACGAATATCAGACCAACCAGCAGCTCTACCAAAGCCTTCTGAAACAACTGAAAGACGCGGAAGTCTCCGCCGGTTTGCAGGCCACCAATATTCACGTGCTGGACCGGGCCCAGTATCCGGTTGCACCGATTCGGCCGAAAAAATCGCTCGATATCGCCGTGGGGCTGTTGTCCGGATTGCTGCTGGGCGTGACGGTGGCTTTCGTCCAGGAAGCGCTCGACACTTCGGTGAAGCGTCCCGAAGATCTGGAAAACGTGATCGGAGCGCCAGTGCTGGGAGTCATCCCCAAGGCGAACACCCTCCCGGGGAAATACAAGCGGTATCTCGGGGGCCGGAATGGCAAGCGGGTTCTCATCGAGCAGTCTGTCCTCCGCCTGCCCAATTCTCCCATGGCGGAAGCGTACCGGGCGCTCCGGACGTCGGTCTTGATGTCCTCCGCCCCGGCGCCTCCGCAGGCGGTGCTGTTCACCAGCACCCAGCCTCGCGAAGGCAAGACCACGACCACTTTGAATCTGGCGCTTTCACTCGCCCAGCTCAACAAGCGGGTGTTGGTCATCGATGCGGACCTGCGCTGCGGCCAGATGCGCAAGCTGATGGGGTTGCCGCGGAACGATGGTTTGAGCGACGTGCTTACCGGCGGCGCTTTGCTGGATGATGCCGTGGCCCAGGTGGAAGAGCTGCCCAATCTCTCGGTGCTTCCCGCAGGGGGGCGACCACCCTCGCCGGCTGACCTGCTCTCTTCGTCAACGATGGAAGAACTGGTCCGCAAGCTGCGTGCCCGCTTCGAATACATCCTGATCGATTCGCCGCCGCTGCTGATGGTGACCGATGCAGCGGTACTTTCCCGGTTCGTCGACGGCGTCGTGCTGGTGACCGCCAGCCAAGTGACCGCGCGGAAATCCGTCACGCGGGTGCAGCGGATCCTGGAAAACGCCGGAGGGAAGTTCCTCGGCGCGGTGGTCAATCAGGTCGATTTCCGCTACGAGGGGAACAACGAGTATTACCGCTACCATTTCCGGTATTACTCGGAAGACCGGAACGACGGCGGGAAACCGGAAGAGAAACAACCCGTCGCGATTTTCAATCCGCTCGATAGAAGCAAGAATTAGTCCCAGACTTGGCCGGAAGCTTCCGGTACCCCAATACTTTTCCGGCAATGAAAAGAGAATTGCAGCACGAGCGTTGGATCGAGTATCCGTTGCGCAAACCGGGCCGCCGGTTCCTCTTTGCGCTTGGAATCGGCTTGGCGATATTGCCTCTGGGGTACAAAACGGTTCGGATGGCCGCCGCCGGGGCGTTTGCCGCGTTCCACAAGCCGGCGGATCTCCGGATCGCCGTCGCTCTGGATCCGGGGAACCCGCGCTTCGATCGGCAGTTGGCTTTGGCGTACCAGACGAACTCGAATGTGAATCCCGCGGAGCCTGTCACGTGGTTCCGGAAAGCGGTGGCACTCGATCCTCGGGACGGCGTGCTCCGCGAGGGACTGGCGCGAGCGTGTGAATTCGCTGGGGATCAGCGCTGCGCGACGGCCTCTTTTGTCCGCGCCCTCGCCCTCGAGCCGATGACGCCGCGCGTCGAGTGGCTCACGGCGAACCACGATCTGCTGCTGGGTTTGCGCGGTGATGCGGCCTTGCATTTCCGGCGCCTGCTCGCGATCGATCCGGGATACGCGCCGGCCGTTTTCATTACATGCCTTAGCGCCTACGGCGATCCGGCGTTCATCGGCGGGCACATCCTGCCGGCGCATTCCACCGCTACCCTGCAACTCGAGTACGTAGACTTTCTGGCGCAACGCGGCGACTTTCAGCCCGCAGCCGGGATCTGGTCCCGGCTGGTTGCCGCACGCGAACATTTCGGTTTTCCCCGCGCCAGGCCGTACTTGCAGAAACTGATTGCTTCCGGCCGGATCGATCAGGCAGTCCACGTTTGGAGCGACCTGCGGCAGCTTGGAATCATCTCCGGCACGCAGGGAGAGGAATCCGGCAACCTGGTCTTTAATCCGGGTTTTGAAAGCAATCCCGTGGATGCGGGTTTCGGCTGGCGCGTGCGGAACGTTCGTTACGTCGACGCCCAGTTTGCCGACCCGGTCGCCTATCAGGGAAAGCGGTGTCTCCGAGTCGATTTCCTGGTTCCGGAGAACGAGTCGTCGTCGCCGGTCTACCAGTTGGTGCCCGTGGTTCCGAACGAGACGTATACGCTGAGCGCTTGGGTTCGGTCCGAGGGAATCACCTCAACCAGTGGCCCGCGCCTGCGCGTGGTGGACCCGGACGATCCGCACTGCACGCCGGCCAAAACCCCAGCTACCTTGGGCACTACTTCCTGGCACGAAGTCAGGATCAGCTTCTCCACTTGCTCGCAAACCCGACTCATTCGACTCTCCGTGTGGCGCCCGCGCAGTTACCGGTTCCCCAACGACATTAGCGGGCATTTCTGGTTGGACGACGTGAGGCTCGTGCCCCAACACGGCACTGGCGTTTCGGCTGCCGCCACGGGAAGGTCATGAACGCATCTTCCGTTGCCGGATGGACGAACGCAGAGATCTCTTCGGCCCGCGCCGGGACGATGCGCCGAAGCCGGACGGCCGCGAGTTTTCCGGCGGCCCGGCTGATTTTCCTGTCAGCGCTGTTCGCCGCGCCGCTGGCCTTTGGAGCGGTCGAGCCGTGGGCGTGGCCGGTGCTGGTGCTGCTGGGCCTGGCGGCCCTGGGCTGTTGGGCATGGTCCTGCCTGCGCCAGGGAAAACTGCGGGTGTACTGGTCGCCGCTGAACTGGCTCTGGTCTCTGTTCCTCGCGCTCGGGCTGGTGCAGTTGCTCGCCGGTGCGACGCAAAGCGAGTTCGCAACGCGCAACGCGCTGATCCTGCTGGCCGGGGATTTTGCGTTGTTCTTTGTCGCCGGGCAGCTGTTCGCCGGTGAATCGTCCAGCGCCTACCGCCAGTTCGGTCGCCTGGTGGCGCTTTACGCGTTCGGACTGGCGCTATTTGCCATCGTCCAGTTCTTCACCAGTCACGGATTCATCTACTGGAGCATCCGGCCGGCGCGCTCCTCCGCCTTTGGCCCGTACGTGAACCGAGACGACTACGCCGGCCTGATGGAAATGCTGATTCCGATCGCGACTGCCTACGCGTTCACGCACCGGAGAGATCAGTCTCGGGGAATGTTCTATCTATTCGCCGCTGCGATCGCCGTAGCGTCGGTGTTTCTTTGCGGCTCCCGTGGCGGGATGGTAGCGCTGCTCTGCGAGGCGGTCGTTGTCGCTGCGATTGCCTTCCGCCTGAAGCGGCTCCCGCGCCGGCGCTACTCGGCGATGATCGGCGTGCTCGCGCTCGTCGCCGGCGTGGGACTGTCGATGTGGCTGAATCCCGGCTACCTTTCCCGACGGATGGAGAGCCTGGCGAATTTCCCGCTGTCGCCCGCACTGACGCTGGGACAGCGGCTCGAGGTCACTCGCGACACGCTGGCGATTTTCCACGCGCATCCCTGGTTGGGCACCGGCCTGGGAAGTTTTATGGTTGTCTTTCCCCGCTATCAGAGTTTTGCGGACAACGCCATCTGGCAGCATGCTCACGACGACTACGCCGAGGCTCTGGCTGACACGGGCCTGGTCGGCGGGCTGCTGCTGCTGATCGGCGGAATTCAGTTTTTCCGCACAGCTTTTGGAAGGCTGAAGGAACGCCTCGAGTCGTCGGCGGGCTGGATTCAGCTCAGCGGCGCCATCGGCTGCTGCGGGCTGCTGGTGCACAGCCTGGTCGATTTCAATTTACACATCCCGGCGAACGGCGCATGGTTCGCCGTCTGCCTCGGGCTGGCTACCGTTCCGCCGGTTCGCAGTCGCAGGTTGGTCGGTGCAAAAGGCAAGGTTGAGTAAGGAATGAACGATTCCATCATCATCGGAGCAGGACCGGCCGGACTGCATCTGGCGCACCGGCTGGCCGCTGCGGGCCTCAAGGTGGCGCTGGTCGATGCCCAGACCTACATTGGCGAGCACGCGGTGTGCTCGGGAGTGATTGGGGCGGAAGCCTTCAGCAAGTTCGGGCTGCCGACCCGGTCGCTCGTCACGAAGATCCATACGTTTCGCGCGGTTTCGCCGGCCGGCCAGACCCTGGAGCATCACAGTTCTTTGCCCTTGGCTCGAGTGGTGAACAAGGCCGAATTCAATCGCGACCTCGCGGCGTTCTGCCGCAAGTCCGGCGTGAGGTTTCACCTCGGGCAATACGTCGACCTCGTGCGGCAGGAGAAAAACGGCGTCTTGGCCACTTGCCGTTCGCGGTCCGGTGAAACGACCGAGTTGCGAGGCCGCGTAGCCGTCATCGCGTCGGGCGTCAACGGCACGCTGGCGCGGAAGCTGGGGCTGGTGAAGCCCCGCGAATTCCTGCGGGCCGTGCAGGCCGACGTGACCATTGGCAGCGACGGTGCCGCACAGCCCACCGAGATCTACGTCGGTCGCCACGTCGCGCCCGGCGGTTTCGGCTGGAAGATTCCATTGGGGAAGGGCCGCTATCGTCTCGGCGTCATGTGCAGTTGCGGCGCAAAGCCCTACTTCCAACCGCTGCTCGCCCGGGTCGCGCCGCGGGTGCCGATGGAATCGGTCCAGCTCTCGGCAAAGGCGATTGCACAGGTCCCGGTTGGCAAGACGGTTGCCGAACGCATGCTGGTGATCGGCGAAGCCGCCGGCCACGTCAAGACGTCCACCGCCGGCGGTATCTATTTCGGCCTGCTCTCGGCCGAATTCGCCTCGCAAGTGCTCCTCGACGCATTTCGCCGCGGCAGCTTTTCTTCGCACATCCTGGGCGAGTTCGAACGCTACTGCCAGTCGGCCTTCGGCAAGGAAATCCTCTTCGGCTACCTGGCGCGCAAAATGGCCGGTCGATTCCCCGACGCGTTCATCGAGAGGACGTTCACCAAGGCCAAGGCAGTCGACTTCTTCGGCAGACTCAGCGGCAGCCTGAAGTTCGACTGGCACCAGCAAGCCATCCTGGCCGGGATACGCACCCTTTTCGACTTTTCATAACTTCCGGAAACCTGCCACTGCCTGATTTCTCATCCGCAGAGAATGCGAGGTATAAGCCATGATCAAACGCACTTTTGATGTCTTGCTCTCCGGTGTCGGACTGATCCTCTCCCTGCCGCTCTGGGCGGCGATCGCCCTGGCGGTAAAGCTCGAGGACGGCGGTCCTGTCTTCTACAGCCAGCCGCGCGTGGGCGAGGGCTGCCGTGAGTTCCTCAGCCTGAAATTCCGCTCGATGCGCGCCGACTCCGATCGCGTGGTCGGCGTGGTGCCGGCGTCGGAGAACGATCCGCGCATCACCCACGTCGGCCGCATTCTCCGCGCTACCGCCATGGACGAGCTGCCGCAGCTCTGGAACATTTTCCGCGGCGACATGAGCTTCGTCGGCCCGCGGCCGGAATGGACCAAGCTGGTCGAGGGTTTCCGCCGCGAAATCCCCAACTTCGACCGCCGCCACGCGGTGCGTCCAGGCCTGACCGGCATCGCTCAGGTCTACGGCCACAGCGAGCTGCCGCGCAAACAGAAGCTCCGCTACGACCTGCTCTACATTCGCCGGCAAAGTTTCCTGCTCGACCTCCGGCTCGTGCTGGTTTCCTTCCTCGTCACTTTCAGCGGCAGTTGGGAAGTCCGCTCCAGCAAGCTGCCTGGCCTCACCCGCCGGACGAAGGTGGCGTCAGTGCCGCCCAGCCGGCCGGTGCATGCTCCGATGGCGGTCTCCTCTTCCACGGAAAATCCAGCGGCATGATCTGGCGCGGCCGGTAGCTACGCGGCGCCGCTCTACGAATTATGACCAACGATCTCAATCGCGTTCACGTGTTGGGCGTGCCGGTGAACGTCCTTCCCCTGTCGCGGGTGCTCGGCGTCATGGAGGACTGGATCCGGGACCCCAACTCCCGCCGGTGGATCGCGGTGACCAGCTCGCACGGCATCGTCGAAGGCCACCGGTCCTCTTACTTCAAGCAGGTGCTCCAGAGCGCCGACCTTTCCGTTCCCGACGGCCGGTGGACCGCCCGCGCCGCCGCGCGCAAGGCTCGCGCGAAAACCGAGCAGATCCGCGGCGCCGATCTCCTCTGGGAGTTTTGCCGTTTCGCCAGCGACCGCGGTTACTCGAGCTACTTCTACGGCGACACCGACGAAACGCTCGCCCAGTGCCGCCGGCGGCTGCTCGAGCATTTCCCCAACTTGCGGATTGCCGGCGCCTATTCGCCGCCGTTCCGCGAACTCACGCCGCGGGAAGACGCCGAAATCATCGAGCGGATCAACCGCGCCAGGCCCGACGTCCTCTGGGTCGCGCTGGGCCTGCCGAAGCAGGAGAAGTGGATCTTCACCCACCGGTCGCGGCTCGACGTGCCGATCGCGGTGGCCATCGGCGCGGCGGTGAAATTCGTCGGCGGCAGCGTGAAGAGCGCACCCGAATGGGCCAGCCGCTCGGGCGCGGAATGGCTCTGGCGGCTGCTCCACGAGCCGCGCCGCGTCTGGCGGCGGGCGCTGGTCTACGGACCCCAGTTTGCCGCGCACACGCTGCTCGACGTTTACGGCCTGAGGAAATACGAGTGATGGCGCCCGCCCGCCGTAGCCTTGGCGAAGGCGGGTCCAAGGGCTCCGAAAATACGAATAAAACGACGACAGGAGAGGAATCATGAACTGGAAAGGCAAACGGGTACTGGTTACCGGGGGAGCTTCGTTTATTGGTTCGCATCTTGTCGACGCGCTGGTCGAACGCGGCGCCAGCGTGCGCGTGGTCGACAACCTCAGCAGCGGCAAGCGCGAGAATCTCGCGGCCCATCTGAACGCCGGCACCATCGAGTTCCGCCACGCCGACCTGCTCGACCTGGGCGTCGCCCGCGAAGCGGTCAAGGCGATGCAGGTCGTCTTCCACCTCGCCGCCGACCACGGCGGTCGCGGCTACGTCGACCTGCACCAGGCGGCCTGCGCCACCAACCTGGCGCTCGACGGTATGCTCTTCCGCGAAGCGCACAAGGCCGGCGTCGAAAAGGTGGTCTACGCCTCATCCGGCTGCGTCTATCCCAACCTGCTGCAGACCGACCCGGAGCAGATCCTCTACCTCACCGAGGAAATGGTCGGCCCGCCCTACGACGCCGACAACATGTACGGTTGGGCCAAGCTGATGGCCGAGATGACCCTGCGCTCCTATTACAAGGACTGGGGCATGAAATCGGCCTCCTGCCGCTACTTCACCGTCTACGGCGAGCGCGGCCACGAAAACCACGCGGTCATCGCCATGATCGCGCGCTGCTTCATCGGCCAGGACCCCTTTGTCGTCTGGGGCAACGGCGAGCAGATCCGCAACTGGACCCACGTCAGCGACATCGTCTCCGGCACGATCCTGGCCGCCGAGAAGATCGACGACGGCAGCGCCGTCAACCTCGGCACCACCGAGCGCACCCGCGTCATCGACGCCGTCCGCGAAATCCTCCGCTACACCAACCGGAGCCCGCGCATCGAGTTCCATCCCGAAATGCCCACCGGCCCGATGAATCGCGTGGCCGACAACTCGCTCGCCAGGGAGCTGCTCGGCTGGGAGCCTCAGGTGAAATTCATCGACGGCTTCCATCGCACCGCCGACTGGTATTTCGCCACGAAAGACCGCGACAAGGTTCGGGCCGTCCTCGATTCGCTGCTCACCGAGCGCACGCTCGCACAGGAGGAGCCGCGCGCGCCCGAGGAAATGCTCGGCGTCATCGGCTCCGAGGCAAACGACTAGGGCCCTGTGTCGTAGCTCTTCCTCGTACCCCTTGCTTGTAGCGCCGGGCTTTAGCCCGGCACCGCGGCTCTGTCCGCGCCGATTTTTTTCCCGTATTCGTAGGGGCAAGGCATGCCTTGCCCTTGGCCCCCTAGCCACCTG
>JBJKSI010000086.1:0-29114 GCA_046704165.1 Candidatus Acidiferrales bacterium | reverse complement strand
GAAAGATCTCTCAGGAAGCCCCTGCGGCGGTTTCCAATGAGGAGAGCGGCCGCGACGTGGCATTCGGAACGGGGCGCTGATCCCTCAGGTGCACAATTTCGGAAACTGAGTAGGGCGCTTCCCGATTGCAGGACGGGCACCAGGCAAGAAACAACCGTCGGGACGTTGCGTCCGTCTCGGCTTCGTCCGGTCCACAGGATTCGGAGGGTTTGAAAGGCACGGGAAAAGGTTTACCGCAGTGGAGGCAGATGACTCCCCAATTTCGCTCAGGTTCTGTCTTTTGATCCATTCATTCACCCGGTTACTGAAAACGGTCCTTCCCAAAAGGGAAAGCACGTCAGAGAATTTCGCGGATTGCTCCGCGGCCACCGCCGGTTTTTCGGGCCGGTTGGTACGGCAGCTGAGTCTACAACATTGCAAGTTCGAGTGTTGTGTTAACGTTCTGTTAAGCGCTCAGCTTATCCACACAATTTCCACAGGCCGGAAGTCAGGCCAGGTGGCCGGCCTCACTTCACAAGATCGCCCGCCGCCGTGTAACATGTCTTTCACCTTGGATTTACGCTAAATTCACAAGGCGCGATTAGGAATACGAGGATGCGCGAGAACGGTCGTTCATGAAATCGGGGCCGCAGCAAGCGGCAGAGGCCAAAGACCACGAAGCTTCCCGGAATTACCCGGGCGCGCTGGTCGTGGTGGAGGGCATCGACGGTTCGGGGAAGAGCACCCAACTGCACCTGCTGAAGCGATGGCTGGAGGTAGGTGGTTACCGCACGCATTTCACCGAATGGAATTCCTCGCCCCTGGTGGCGACGGCGACCAAGCGCGGCAAGAAGCGCCGGCTGCTCACCCCGGTGACGTTCTCGCTAATCCACGCGGCCGATTTCGCCGACCGTTATGAGCGCCAGATCCTGCCGCTACTGCGAAGCGGGCATCTGGTGCTGGCCGACCGGTATATCTACACGGCTTACGCGCGAGACGGCGCCCGCGGTTGCCCGCCGCCATGGCTACGAAACCTGTACCGCTTCGCGACGGCTCCTGATCTCACCTTCTACTTTCGCGCACCGCTGGAAATCGCCGTGGAAAGGATCCTGAGCGGCCGGCCAAGGCTGAAGTTCTACGAGGCGGGGGCTGACCTGGGCCTTTCGCTCGACCGAGTGGAAAGCTTCCGAATCTTCCAAGGCATGATTCTGGACCGATACGATCAGCTGGTGGAACCCGAGAAGTTTGTATTGATGGACGGCACACTGCCAGTACACAAGCTGCAACAGCAAATGCGTGAGATCGTCTCGACCCGGATCGATCTGAAAAAGTTTTCGATTTCATGAGCGAAGGTGCAAAATCCGGGACCCGAATCGTTCACCCCTACTCGGCTCCCGAACTGGCCGAAGAGACGACCGGCATCGGCGTGCGCCGGCCCGAATCGCTGAGCCTGCCGGGCATCAATCGTGAAGACATCGACGGGCACCTGATCGTGCTCGAAGGCACAGACGGTTCTGGGCGCTCCACGCAGATCGCGCTGCTGACGGAGTGGCTGGAATGGCAGGGATTCGCGGTAGAGACGATGGGGCTGCGGCGCTCGGCGCTGATCGGGCGCGATATCGACGCGCTGCTGGCACGGAACGTGGTGACGCGCTACACGCTGGCGCTGATGTACGCCACTGATTTCTACGACCAGCTCGAGAGCCGGATCATCCCAGCCCTGCGTTCGGGCATGGTCGTGCTGGCCGACCGGTATGCTTACACGTTGATCGCGCGGGCAGTGGTGCGGGGAATCGACCGGGAATACGCGCACCAGCTCTACACGCTGGCGCTGCGGCCGGACCTGACGTTTTTACTCAACGTTCGCCCGGAAATCGCTTTCGCGCGCGAGTTCAAGAAGTCGCCGGCGATCAGCTACTGGGAAGCCGGCCGCGACATGCACCTGTCTGACGATCTCTACGAGTCGTTCATCCAGTACCAAGGTATGGTGCGAAAGGAATTCGTCTACCTGGCAAAGCGGCACAACTTCATCACCTTCAACGGGGAAGGTTCGGTGCGCATGGTCAACGCCGACCTGCGGCGCCGCATTGCCGAGCATCTGGGAATTCGCAGCGTTCGCTACCAGCCTTCGCACGCACTGGTTCACCTATGGGGCTAGTCTGGGGCTCACCGGTCCGCATCGCTGCCATTGACGCCGGATCGAATGCGATACGTCTGGCGATTGCCGAGGTGCGGCCGGGCGCGGGACTGGCGGTGGTGGAAACCGAGCGATTCCCTGTGCGGCTAGGCCATCGAGTGTTCCTCGAACGGCGGTTGGATGCCGCGACAATTGCCCGTGCGGCCGAAGCGTTTCGGCGTCTCCGCCGATTGCTGGACCGATACCAGGTGAAGTCCTATCGCGCGGTGGCTACCAGTGCGGCCCGGGAGGCGCGCAACCGTCAGGTGCTGCTGCGCCGCATTCGCCGCGTCTCGGGGATTCGCCTGGAGGTAATTGGCTCGGCTGAGGAGGCCCGGCTGGTGCGTCACTCCGTGGTACAGACGCTCGGCGATCAGATGACGCCGCGGCTGATCTTCGACCTGGGTGGCGGCAGCCTGGAGATCACGCTGCTTCAAGCCGAGGGGGTCGAGCGATCGTTCGCCCTGCCGCTCGGGACCGTCCGGCTGATGGAGTCGCTGGGACTGCGCGAACGGATGAGCCGCGAACAGCAGCGCTCATTGCGCGACCGCGTTTTTACCACACTGGTTTCCGCCTGGCCCGACCCTCCCGAATTGGCCGACAGCGTGAGCGTCGGGTGCGGGGGGAACGCCGAAGCCCTCGCACGAATCACGGCCGGCGCTCCGCTGCGCGGGGTGCCGGTGCTGCACATGGGCCTGCTGAAACGCATGTTGCCTGAAATTCTCCGTCTGGACGTAAACGGCCGGATGAAAGCCTTCGGCGTTCGGCGAGACCGCGCCGATGTCATGGCGGTTGCCGCAGTGATATTCACCACCCTGGCTGAATGGCTGGATCTGCGGAACGCCCTGGTACCCGGAGTCGGCGTCCGTGAAGGCATCCTGCAGGATCTGGCGGTTTCTCTCCTTCGCCGGCAGCCGAGCGCGGGCGCGGCTCGCCGAACGCGGCAATTGCTTGCCGGAGCGCGCGACTTCGCCGCCGCATTGCGCTGCGATACAAACCACGCCGACGACGTCCGTTCGCTGGCCGCTTCGTTCTTCGACCAGTTGGCCCCGCTCCACGGCCTACCTCCTGAATTGCGTCGGCCGCTGGAGATGGCCGCCATGCTCCACGACGTGGGCCGCACGGTGAATCCAGAGGGACACCAAAAACATGGGGAATATCTGGTGCGCCACGGGCAGCTTCCGGGTCTCGGCGCCGCTGAAAGGGAGCTGATCGCTTGCTTGGTCCGCTATCACGGCAAGATAGAACCGGCCTTGCGGCACAAGCTCTACGCCTCCTTCAGCCCCAGCGAGCGCCGGCAGGTGCGCGTGATGGCCGCACTGCTGCGGATCGCTGTCGCCCTCAATGCGGGACCGGGCGGTCATGTTACCGAGTCCGTGATTCGCATCAATTCGAACGAAGTCGTCTTTGGAATTCCTGACGGCGACCATCTGGCAAAACGCCTGGCCCAGGCGCGCCGCAGCGCAGCGCTTTTCGAGCAGGAGTTCAACCGCAAAGCCGTATTCCGGCGTGCGGAGAAAAACAAAGCCGCCGTCCGCGATCGCCAAGCGAAGCGGCTGCCGCGGCCGAAGAAGGGGCGCAAGCCGTCCAATCGCTCATCGTGAACGAAAGAGTTTTGTTGCCGCAGGATGCCTCCAAGAGGGAAGGGGGAAGACCAATCACATGCTGCTCTATCTGGTGCGTCATGGAATCGCCGTCAGCAGAACCGATCCTGCAGGTCCGCCCGACGCGGCACGCCCGCTCACACCCGAAGGAATGGAAAAGACCGCCGCGGTAGCGCAAGGCCTGACGAAACTCCATATCCGGCCCACGGTACTGATCTCCAGTCCGCTGCTGCGCGCCGTCCAGACCGCCGAGATATTCGCGGAGGCGCTCGAATTTCCGTTGACCCGCGTGCGCCGGAGTGACAGCTTGAGGCCCGAGAGCAAGCCCAGGCTGCTTTTCGCCGAACTGGCGCGAATCAGGGCCGACGAAGTAATGTGCTTCGGCCATGCACCGCATCTGGACAAAACGATTGCCGCGGCCGCCACAGCCAAGGAAATCCCGTTCACACAGCTGAAAAAAGCGGGTGTGGCGCTGCTGGAATTCCATTCCTTCGCGCCGCCCCGAGCATTGCTCTCCTGGCTCTATACGCCGAAAATCCTCCGCCGCCTGACCTAACGAAACCCATTTCTTCGTGGAGGAGCAGAGAACGGGGACGAAAAGCGGGCAGCGAAGCCGGGTCGGAGACGGAACGAAAGACTATGCATTCGGGATCACGGCAACCGGGCGCTTGCAGGCGATTTCCACCAGGTGCCGGGCACTGGCGACATAGGAAGCAAATGGCTCGTTGCCCGTGTAGCCATCCGCTCGAATCGCGATCCGGTGGGGCTCTACGCGGGCACTGACGCCGAGCACGGAAGCGGCATGGTCGCGGTCGAGCGCGTTGGCGAGCCGCAGGATGCCGGCGAGCAGCAGCACTTTCTGTCGGCTGCCGGGGCTTAGCCGGGCGAAGGCGGCGTGCCGGGACTGCGGCAGCGCTCGGCGGTGATAGCGGGCGACGAGCGCCGCAAGTTGCAGATCTGCCGGCGTCCAGCCAAGCGGGGTTTTCAGGCCGGCGATCATGCGGTAGGAGCGCTTGTGGTGCGAGCGCCCTCCGCGTGCTCGGCCTACGTCGTGAGCCAGCGCCGCCACTTCGAGCACGCGGCGCGCATGACCGTTGCCGGCCGTGGCACCAATACCTGCCGATGTCAGTTGGTCGTAGAGGTCGAGCGCCAGGTCCCTGACGTGCCGCGCGTGGCGCAGATCGGGAGTCAGGAAGGCGACCCACACCTCGAGCCAGGCCAGCGCGGTCGTTTCGAGGTCCTTGCCCTGCGGCAACGCTTTCCGCCATACAAGCCAGAGCGAACCGGGCCCCGACATCTTTTTCCGGTATGCGCCGATGCGTTCCGCGGTAAGGTCGGCGATGGCCCGTTTCCAACGCCCGAGATCCTTCTCGCCGCCAACGCCACGCAACGAGCGGACCATGCCGAGCAGAAGGTCCAGATCGTGGACTTCGCCGAGCACGTCCTGCGTTTTCTTCAGGTCGCCCATCCAAGCGGCTGAGCGCGCAGGCAGGAAATTTTCGAGTGTATACCGAAATTTCTTCAGGCCGATCCGCGCACGATGAAAGGAGGCATGCGACCCGCTGTGCACGGCCTTGCGGTGCAGGGCATAGGCCTGCTCCCAGCGTTCCACTGCCAGATACTCCGCCGCCGGGCCGTCGCCGGGTAGGCGCGCTGCCCGCGAAGTCAGGTGCTGGGCCCAGAGTTTCCACCGCTTCCGGCTGAATTGATCGAGGGCTTGGTGAACTTCGCGTTCCTCCTCGCGTTCCTTTTCGAGGAGTCGGCTCTCCAGGGCCTCGGCGATAGGATCAGGCTCGCTAGCGATCCGCTTCACCCAATCGCGCAGTACATGCGTGTCCCGCAGGCGCCCGAGGCGCTTGAAGAGCCGTTGCCCCTGCTCGTGCATGTCGGTCCAAGCCGGATCGGGATCGAGCGTCCGGAAGACCTCAGCCATCGAGAGACAGCGGCGCAGGGCCACGCGCAGATCGTGTACCGGGTCGGCTTCGAGCTCGCCGCCGGCCGCCGCATGCTGTTCCATTACAGCGCCCATCCAGCGCGCGAGTCCGGCTTCGATCCCGGGATGAGAATCGGGCGTCAGCTCGGTTGCGGAGGATATCTTTTCAGGCAATGCCATTGTCGGGAAAACTTCCTCATTTTAGGCTGTGGCCTCCGATCGGGTAAAGGCGGGACAAGGCCGGGCCCAATTCCGCGGCTGCGGCAGGCGGTGGCGCTGGCGCTCTTGGCTGGGGCGCAATGGTCCAGTAGAATGACCGCTTAGAGCTTGTTGCAGAACGCCGTGGGCGGGGCAGTCGGCGAAAGGTGCGTTTCCCCGTAAGGGCGTGGTTTTGCAGCAACTTCTCATCGTTTGGCGCCGCACGAACTTCCCGAGCGCCATCCCGCTAAGCGCGTGAGGAAACTGGTGGTGCAGGCAAAAGGATCGCCCGAGAGCCGGCCCAGGCATATGGCCGGGGCAGGGCGCCACGACGGCAAGCGAGGCGAGTCAGCCTCGCCAGCTGGCCGTGAGGCTGAACGGCCAGGCGCGACGCTTCGAATCGGTGCACACACATCGATCGCCGGCGGGGTGGGTGAAGCACTCGAGCTGGCCCACAGGCTCCGCTGCACCACGCTACAGATTTTCTCGGCCAGCCCGCGCATGTGGAACAACGGCCGCAGGGAGATCGACCCCATGCAGGCTGCAGGATTTCGCGAGCGGCGGCGGGTGCTGGGACTCGATCCACTCGTCATTCACGCCAACTACCTCGTAAATCTGGCCGCGCCGGAGGGCAGAACGCGCGCTCTCTCGATTCACGGCTTCCGCGGCGAGTTGGAACGGGCAATCGCACTGAACGCGAACTATCTGGTCGTCCATCCCGGCAGCCGGCGTGAGAGCGCGACGGAAACGGCTGTGGAAAGGATCGGCGAGTCGCTCCGTAAAGCGTCGGAGGGACTGGAACTCGGCCGCCTGCGCGTGCTCGTGGAGATCACCGCCGGGCAGGGAAGCGTTGTCGGTTCGCGCGTAGAGGAGCTGCGGGCAATCATGGACGCCTGTCCCGAACTTGGTCTCGGTGTATGCCTCGATACGGCGCACCTGCTGGCCGCGGGCTACGAAATCCGCACCGCAGCCGGGCTCGACGCGACGCTTGCGGAGATCGACCACGCCGTCGGCCTGGAGCGCGTACGCGTGGTCCACGTGAACGATTCCAAATCGCCGCTCGGGTCGCACGTCGACCGGCACGAGCATCTTGGCCAGGGACACATCGGCCTGGAAGCGCTGGGACGCGTTGTGAACCATCCGGGGCTTGCGGGCCGTGCCTTCATCCTGGAGACGCCAATCGACCGGCCGGGAGACGACTGGAGGAACGTGCGCGCCTTGTGGCGGCTGGCAGGCATAGAATGGAAGCGTCCCGCAGGCGGGGGAGATGGTTTCCGGCCACGCCGGCGCGGAGTCGAGCACAAACGGGCGCTTAAACGGAAGAGGTGAGGGAGACGTGGCGGACTATAACCCGCAGGAAATCGAGCAGAAGTGGCAAGAGCGTTGGGAAAAGGCTGGGGAGTTCGATACCGAAGCCGAACCCGGCCGCCCCAAGTACTACGTGCTGGAAATGCTGCCCTATCCCTCGGGCACGCTGCACATGGGCCACATGCGCAACTACACGATCGGCGACGCCGTGGCCCGCTACAAGCGGATGCGCGGGCTGAACGTGATGCACCCGCTCGGCTGGGATTCCTTCGGCCTGCCAGCCGAAAACGCGGCGCTGCAGCACAACATTCATCCGCGCGAGTGGACCAATTCGAACATCGCGCAGATGAAGGCGGTGTGCCGCCGGTTCGGTTTCAGCTACGACTGGCGGCGTGAAATTTCCACCTGCGATCCCGAGTATTACCACTGGAACCAGTGGTTTTTCCTCCGTATGTACGAGCGCGGGCTGGCCTACCGAAAGCTCTCGCGGGTGAACTGGTGCCCGAAATGCCAGACCGTGCTTGCCAACGAGCAAGTGGTGGACGGTTGCTGCTGGCGGCACGACACGACACCGGTGGAATCGAAGAGTCTGGAGCAGTGGTTCCTCCGGATCACCGAGTACGCCGACGCGTTGCTGGACGACATGAAACAACTCGAGGAGGGCTGGCCCGAACGCGTGCTGACCATGCAGCGCAACTGGATCGGCAAATCGTCCGGCGCTCGCGTACGTTTTCCCCTTGCCGGCGATCCCGAGCGTTCGATCGAGGTCTTCACCACGCGCATCGATACGATTTATGGCGCGACCGCCCTGTTCCTGGCGCCGGACCATCCGTTGTTTCCCGGCCTGTTTGCGGACCAGCCGAATCGAGCCGTGCTCGAGGAGGAATGGAAAGAGCTGCGGCGGCACATCTTGCGCCCGGCGGAGATGGCGGCGGAAAAGATTGGTTTTTTCACTGGCCGCTACGTCGAGAATCCTTTCTCGGGCGAGGGGATGCCGATCTGGGCGGCAAATTTCGTGCTCTCGGAATACGGCACCGGGGCGGTGATGTGCGTTCCGGCGCACGACCAGCGCGACTTCGAGTTCTGCCGGAAATATGGGTTGCCGGTGAAGGTGGTGATCCAGCCGGCAGACGGAGAGACGAAGGTTCAGGCCGATAAACTCGAAGAAGCCTCATCCGAATACGGCGTGCTTTTTGACTCCGGCCCGTATACGGGCCTCGGCTCCGAGCAGGCGATCGAGCGGATGTCCACCGACGCCGAGAAGCGCGGCTTCGGCAAAGCGGAAACGATTTTCCGGCTTCGCGACTGGGGCATTTCGCGGCAGCGTTACTGGGGTACGCCGATCCCGATCATTTACTGCGACAAGTGCGGCACCGTGCCCGTTCCGGACGATCGGTTGCCGGTGCGGCTGCCTGACAAGGTGGCGATCACCGGACGCGGCAGCTCTCCACTCGCCGGCGTAGAGGAGTTCGTCAACACCACCTGTCCGAAATGCGGCGGTCCGGCACGGCGCGAGACGGACACGATGGACACGTTCGTCGATTCGTCCTGGTATTTCTACCGCTATGCCGATCCCCACAACGACCAAGCGCCGTACGATCCAGCGAAGGTCGCCTACTGGTTCCCGATCAACCAGTACATCGGCGGAATTGAGCACGCGATCCTGCACCTGATTTACAGCCGCTTCTTCTGCAAGGTGATGCGCGACCTCGGACTCGTCAGGCACGACGAGCCTGTGTTGCGGCTGTTCTCGCAGGGCATGGTGCAAAAGGGCGGCGTTGCGATGTCAAAATCCCGAGGCAACGTCGTGCCGGCGATGGACGTGGCCGAGCGCTACGGTTGCGACACCGGCCGCACCTACATGCTTTTCGCGGCACCACCCGAAAAGGACCTGGAATGGAGCGAGCAGGGAATCGAAGGCTGCTCGCGCTTTCTGAACCGGGTTTTCCGGCTGGTGGAGCGCCACGCCGAGCGGCTGCGCCCGGTGACCGCCGAGAATCCGCAAGGCGCCGCGGCTTCGTCGCTCACCGACAAGGAGCGCGGGTTGCTGCGCAAGACGCACCAGACCCTCAAGCGGGTCACCGACGATTTCGAGATTCGCTGGCATTTCAACACTTCGGTGGCGGCAATCATGGAACTGGTGAACCAGTTCTACGCGCTTGAGCCGCTCGAAGAGGATGCGCGACCGGGAATCGTCAAGGTTTGCCTGGACCGTCTGACGCGGATGTTGGCGCCGCTCGCGCCGCATCTGGCCGAGGAGCTATGGGAAACGCTCGGCCATGAAGGCGGGCTCGGCCGGACGACGTGGCCGGACTTCGATCCCGAGCTTGCCCGCGAAGACGAATATCAGATCGTCGTTCAGGTGAACGGGCGGGTACGCGGCCACGTGCTGGCCGAAGCCGGCACAGCTGACGAGGAGGTGGTGCGTCGGGCTCTCGCCGATCCGAAGCTTTTGCCGTTCCTGGAGGGGAAACAGGTGGTAAAAACCGTGGTGGTTCCGAACCGACTCGTCAACGTGGTGGTACGCTGAATGGCGCAAAACGATAGCGCTCGACTCCGGCCGAAGGGTGGAATCGTCGTTCTCGATTTCGGCTCGCAGACCACTCAACTCATCGCCCGGCGCATCCGCGAGCAGGAAGTGTTCAGTCTGGTGCTGCCGTGCTGGACTCCTGTGGAAGAGATTCGCGCTCTGGAGCCGGCCGGCCTGGTGCTCTCGGGCGGGCCGAGCTCGGTCTACGACCCCGAAGCGCCCACTTGCGATCCCGGTGTGCTGCAGATCGGCGTTCCAGTGCTGGGAATCTGCTACGGGCTCCAGTGGATCAGCCACGCGCTCGGAGGGGAAGTCCGCCCGGCCGAATCCCGCGAATTCGGCCCGACCGAAGTGGACATCATCGGCAAATCGGAGCTGTTTGCCGGGCTGCCGGCGCACCAGAAGATCTGGATGAGCCACGGCGATCACGTGGTCCGTTTGCCCCAGGGATTCCACCAGACTGGTAAGACGCCGACCGCGCTTGCCTCGATCGAGGATCCGGGGCGTCGATTCTTTGCCGTGCAGTTCCATCCGGAGGTTCGCCACACCGAGCACGGCCGCGAAATCCTGCACAATTTTGTTTTTCGCATCTGCGGCGCCAAGCCGAACTGGACACGCGCCGGTTTCGTCGCCGAGTCGACCGCGGCCATCGCCGAGCGCGTGGGAAAACAACAGGTGATCTGCGCGCTGAGCGGCGGCGTCGATTCCACCGTGGCCGCCACGCTGGTCCACCGGGCCATCGGCAACCGGCTCACCAACGTTTTCGTCGACACGGGGCTGCTCAGGAAGAACGAGTTCGAGGAAACCGTTGAACTGCTGGAGCGCAGAATCGGGCTGAACGTCATCGGCGTTCGCGCCGCGGATCGGTTTCTCGATCGGCTAGCCGGCATACAAGATCCAGAGGAAAAACGTCGCCGCATCGGCAACGAATTCATCGAGGTTTTTGCCGAGCAGGCACGCCAGTTGGAACGCACCAGCGGCAAACCGGTCCGCTTCCTCGTGCAGGGCACACTCTATCCGGACGTGATCGAATCTGTTTCGGTCCGCGGTCCTTCCGCAACGATCAAGACGCACCATAACGTCGGTGGGCTGCCCGAAGTGATGCCGTTCGAACTGGTGGAACCACTGCGCGACCTTTTCAAGGACGAAGTGCGCGAGGTGGGCAGGGAACTTGGGCTACCGGAAGAAATGCTGACCAAGCACCCGTTCCCCGGGCCTGGGCTGGCAGTGCGAATCCTGGGTGAGGTGAACGAGGAGAGGCTGGAAACCCTCCGCCAGGCGGACGCCATCGTGAACGAGGAGGTCCGCCGGGCGGGCTTGTACGAGCAGCTCTGGCAAGCATTTGCCGTCCTGCTGCCGGTACGCAGTGTTGGCGTAATGGGTGACTCACGCAGCTACGGGCTGACGGTGGCAGTGCGCGCCGTGACGTCCGAGGACGCCATGACTGCCGACTGGGCGCGACTGCCCGCCGACGTGCTGGAGCGGATATCCGCAAGGATCGTAAACGAAACGCCAAACGTGAGCCGGGTCGTCTACGACATCAGCTCCAAACCGCCGGCCACTATCGAGTGGGAATAGCGCCACACTCGCAGCGGCGTGGGAACCTGCCCTGAGAAACTCGAGTTAGCGTTCAGCCATCCGCTGCGCCATGTGGAGCAGCAGATGACGGTCGTTGTCACTCAAACGTTCCATCAACCGCGCCATGCGGTTCAAGAAACGAGCTTCCTCAGGCGAGCTACCCCAGGCGATCTCGTCCGCGGTTTTTCTCTCGGGCAGATTCGGCAACTCCGGCGGTTGTTCGCCGTCGTAGAAAAGCTGGTACAGCGGGACCTCCAGTGCACGAGCCAGCTTTTCCAAAGTCTCGATCGACGGAACCGTGTGCCCGTTTTCCACCCTCGAGATGTAGCACCGCAGAAGACCAGTGCGTTTCTCGATTTCGCCTTGCGACAGACTCTTGGTCTCCCGCAGGGCTCTGAGACGTTCTCCGATAACCATCGTGGCTATAATTCTTCCATAATTGTCTGATCTATATCAAGTGCCAAAAAGCGGATGGATATTGAGAAAAAGAAACAGAATGTGTTTCTAAAGGAAACGGGTTTTAGTACCCCCTTAGTTACGTGGAGGCAGTTTCGACTGCCTCTGCCCGCAGCGCCCACTGCTCTTGAAAAAGTCGGCGCGGGAAGGGAAACTCCGCCTGCATCATTGCGCAGAGCGTTGGGCCGTAGGAAGATGTAACCGAATCGGCCGCGCTTACGTCTTTCTAAGCGGCTGACCTATGAGCGATGACGAAGTCTACCGGTGCAGGTCAGCGGGACAATGTTCAGGACGAGCGGCAACTGGTCCGTCGGGCCCAAGCGGGCGACGAGGCCGCCTACGAAGAGTTGGTGCGCACGCACCAGCACCGCGTCGTTGCGATCGCCAGCCGATTGTTGCGCGGCTCTCAGGATGCCGAAGATGTCGCCCAGCAGGTTTTCGTCAAGGCCTACTTTTCACTTCGCCGTTTCGACCTTCGCTCGAAATTTTCAACTTGGCTGTACAAGATTGCAGTCAATGAGTGCTGGAATTATCTCCGAAAGAAAAAAGCGCGGCCGCTGCTCTACGAGGCAGACCTCACCGAGGAGCAGAGCGAGCGGCTGGATGGCGCGGCACAGCGCGCCGATGGCCTCGATCCCGAGGAAGCAGCCCGGCTGCAAGACCTGGTGGAATGGCTGCTGGGCCAACTCGAAACGGAAGATCGGATGATGCTCGAGTTCAAGGAAATGCAGGGATTCTCCATCGACGAAATTGCCGAAATGATGGACCTGAATCCGAACACGGTGAAAGTCAGACTTTTCCGGGCCCGGGGAAAACTGGTAGAACTTTACCGTCGCCGACTGAATTCGTCGCGGCCGCCGGCGATTAAGAGAGGGTGAAGCGATGTTCGCGAAACACAATCGTGCAGGCGCTTGCTCGGCTCTGGAAGCCCGGCTCGAGGACTACGTCGAGGGCCGGTTGGAAAATAGGGAGGCGGAAGAAGTCGAGATCCACGTTCGTTCCTGTCCCCGTTGCACAGCCGCACTCCAGAATTCCAGGCTGAGTGTCGATCTGTTCAGTGTGCTCAAGGCGCGTCCGGCGCCCAATCCGAATCCATTTTTCGTCTCGCGCGTGATGGCCTCGATTCGCCAGGAAGAGCGCGAGCAGGACCTGTGGAAACCAGTCGAACGGGCCGCATGGCGGCTCTGTTGGCTGGCATCGCTAGCGGTCATTGTTCTCATGCTGTTCATGCTGCGGGCCGAGTATTCGGGTCCGGTGGCAATCCCATCCCAACAGAGCCAGGTGCAGGCACTGGTCAATGTGCCCATGACGCAGCCTGCCAATCAGGACGATTCCGTCTTGTTGCTCGCCAGTGACGATAATGGCCGGTAAGCGTCCGAGCGCCAAAGCCATCGGCCTGCTGGTCGCCGTGTTTGTGCTGGGCGGCGTGGTGGGCAGCCTGGGCACCTACCTAGGCACCCACGACCACGAGATTCACCGCCGGCAGGGCTTCGTCGAAACGCTGGACCGGCAACTCCAGCTCACTCCCGCTCAGTTGAAACAGGTGAAGGCAATCTTCGCCGAGGGCCACCAACGCTGGAAAGCGATCTACGACAAGAGTCAGGAACAGGCACGGCCACAGTACGATGCGCTGCACGCCGAAATGCGCTCGCGCATTCTGGCCATCCTCACGCCAGCCCAGCAGGCGGAGTTCAAGAGCTTCCTGCAACATCTTGAAGCCGAACACAAGGCTCGCGAAAAAAAACACAAGGGCAGCCACTGAGCGGGTCGACGGCTGCCGACAATTCGAAAAGCCAACCGTCCAGCACAGCATGGCACTCTCGGGCAGAATTCCTTAACGCGCGAGGAAAGAGCGCCACCGCCCCGACAGCTAGTGCCGGCCAACGGGGCAAACACCTACGCTAAGCGTCAACGAAAACGCAGGTCGGCTGGGAATCAGAAGGGAATATCTTCGTCGGAGACGGGCCCGCTTTGTGGCTCCTCCATTTCAGCACCCATCGGCTCGTGAGGTTCCGGGGGTGCGCCACCGGAGCTTTCGGCTCGGGAACCGAGCATCTTCATCACGTTGGCGTTGATTTCCGTCGTGCTGCGCTTATTGCCCGAACGGTCGTCCCACTGGCGCGTTTGCAGCCGACCCTCGAGATAGACCAGCGATCCGCGCTTCAGGTATTGCTGGGCGATTTCCGCCAACCGGCCCCACATGACAACGCGGTGCCATTCGGTACGTTTCTGCCGCTCGCCCGAGCGGTCCTTGAACGTCTCGTCAGTGGCCAGGGTAAAGTTGCACACCTGCTGCCCACTTCCCGTATAGCGCGACTCGGGATCGCGTCCCAGCCGGCCAATCAGAATGACTTTGTTCACCATAGTTTGCCGCCTTCGCCGGCCGAGTATACCTGAAACTGCCACCCGCAGCGCAAGAACTACACGCCGGCGGCCATGGACCGTCCCGCAAATACGGAAGAATTTGGAAAGGAGGAACTGATACCAGGGCAATCCCGGCTGCCGTTCGGCGCTAGAGGGAGGCTGCCCGCGGCGAAACTCCCCCAACATGCCGCCCTGTCCCCTGGATCGAGGGCAAGGGCAAGAAATCTGACAGCGCGGGGAGGTCGTATGAACCCGGCCTTGCCGAGGTCAGCGTCCAGAACAAGAACCGACCGGGAGACCTCGCAGAGGGGAACTAACGCGTTCTGATCCCAAGCTGCCGGAGTCTCGATTCAGCCTTACGCGCCTGTTCAGTGCCAGGATTGTCGCGGATCACGCGACGAAGCTCGCTGATGGCGCTGGTCTTCTCATGCAGCCTGAGCAGGGCATAAGCCTTCTTGAGCCGGGCATCGGCCCGCTTGAAGCTGTTCGGGTAGTTGTTCAGCACCTGGTCGTATTCACCGATTGCGGTCTTGTAATGGCGCTGCGCGTAAGCGATCTCGCCCAGGTAGAAATGGGCGTTCGACGCCAGATCGGTATTGCCGTAATACTGCAGGTACTGATTGAACTCCTGGCTCGAAAGGTTGTAGTTTCCCGAGGTGAAGTCCCGCAGGGCGTTGGTGTAGAGCAGGTCGGCCGGCGGAGCGGATGCCGAAGCCTGGTTTGCCGCGGTATTCGACGGCTGCCCGGAGGAGGGCCCATCGCCCGGTGCGGCTCCCGACCCGGTCGGGGACGTTCCCGGCTGCTGCGGCTGCTGTGATGACTGGCCTGGGCTGATCGCCGAAACCTTTGCGTCGATCGTCTGCAATGTGTTCTGCAGCGTCGCCACCTGGCCGGAAAGCTTGCCGATCCTCGCCTTGACGTCCTCGAGGCTGTCGGAAAGTGCCTGCACCTGACCGCCCATGGAATTGATCTGGGAGCCAGAATTGGCTTGGAGATCCTGGATCGTCTTCTGCATGGACCCCATCGCGCTGGTCAGTTGATTCTGCGAATCCACCGTCTGCCCGATGAGCGTTTTCAATACGGCGAAATTCTGGGTCATCTGGTTCTGCATCGTCTGCTGGTTTTGCAGCAGAATCGACACTTGTTGCTGCAACTGAATAATCTCCTTGGCGACGGCGTCGGCCGGCGGCGGAGACAACAGCGCCCCCAGTACCAACCCTGCCACCACGGAAACCGTGGCGATTGCGAGTCCTCGTCTGCGCAATGTCGTTCCTCCTTGACCGGTGCGGCCGGCATCCCCAATCCTCCTGGGAAGAGGAGGGAACAGGGAGGCCGGCCGCATCGACTCTTTGAAAAATCACTAATTCATGACAAAGTGTGCACGACGATTCTGCTGCCAGCACGTCTCGTTGTGCTCGGTGCAGAACGGGTGCTCCTTGCCCCAACTCATCGTCCTCATCCGGTCGGCGCTAATGCCAAGCGACATTAGGAAGTTCTTGGCAGCGTTGGCGCGCCGCTGACCGAGGGCCAGGTTGTATTCGAGCGAGCCACGCTCGTCGCAGTGGCCTTCAATGGTCACATCCACGTTTGGATGCGCACGCAGGAAGGCGGCATCCTGCGTCAAGGCCACGCGGGCGTCGGGACGGATATTCGCCATATTGAAGTTGAAGAAGGCATCCTTCACCTGCTCGGCGAACAACTGCCGCAACGTGGCGCTGGGAGCCGAAGGCTGCGGCGCGGCCTTGGGAGAAACCGTGACGCGTACCGAATCGACGGCGTTCCCGCCCGGGCCGGTGGCAGTGATCGTGTAGGTAGTGGACTGGTCGGGAGAAACCGACGACGAACCGCTGGGCGGCTCCACGCTGCCCACGCTCGGCTCAATGTCCAGTTTCGTCGCGTTTTCTGACGTCCAGTGCAGAGTCGATTGCTGCCCCTGCGTAATGAAGTTCGGCGAAGCCGTCAGCTTGACCGTCGGCGCAGCCGGAGCCGGTGCCGCGGGCGGCGTCGGCGCCGGGGGGACGGCAGCGACCTTCTTCTGACAAGCTCCACCCACAACCGTCAACGCCAACACACTCAAGAAGAGGGCGTACTTACGCAGGGCACTGCTTTCGGTACTACTGTCGGTGCTACTTTCCATTCGTTCCTCCTGAACGGTACTCTCTGCTGAGTCACAAGAAGGCCCAAAAAGCTCCACTATCGTACCATTGGCAAAACTCGCAACTCCATGCTTCAGCGGTCAGCCGGTTCATCGCTTGCTCTACTTCCACGACCAGTTGGGCGAGAAGTTCTTGCCCGAGTGCGTCAACTGCCGCAACCCGGTGCCATCGGCCATCATCGTCCAGATCTGGTCTGTTCCCGTCCTGTCCGACTGAAAGACAAGGTGCCGGCCGTCCGGCGCCCACCAGGGGCGTTCGTTCCGGCCGGCGTCCCGTGTCAACTGCAACAACTGGTGAGTAGCGATATCCATGACATAAATGTCGTAATTGCCATTGGGCCGCCGCCAGCTGAAGGCCAGCAACTGGCCGTTGGGCGACCAAGCGGGGTCGACCACGTAGCCCATACCCGGCAGGTTGATCTTCACGACGTTCGATCCGTCTGAGCCCATCATATAGAGCCCTGGTAAGCCACTGCGGTCGCTCACGAAGACGATCTGCTGACCGGTCTTCGGGTTCCACACAGGCTCGGTGTTGACCGAGTGGGGAGCGAAAGTGAGTTCCTTCCGGCCGTTTCCGTCGGAGTTGGCCACCCAAATTTCTGGATCTCCGCTCATGCTCGACGAGAATGCCAGTTCGGTCCCGTCCGGAGACCAAGCCGGCGACGCGGTGGTTCCTGGGAACCGCGGGAAATACATTACGCGCTTGGCAGCCATGGAATACAAGCAGATCTGTGCCGAGACGACTCCGCGATAGGGCACAAAGCAGGTGAAGGCGATCTCGCCGGCGTCGGGCGACCAGCGCGCCGTGATCGCCTCGGTCCTCAGGTGGGTGATCTGGTGCGCGTTCGCGCCATCGTAATCCATCACCCACAGGTTCGAGATGTTGCCGACTTGGTGGCTGTAGACGATGTGCGTCAGGGCAATGCCGGGCACGCCGCCGCTCAAGAGCGAAACGATGTCATTCGCCATCTCGTGGGCCAGCTTGCGCGCACCCTTTTCCGTGGCCTGCCCCACGTACACTTTTGAGAGCATTGGCGGCGCGGCAGTGTTGGTCAGGTCCATCAGCCAGCCGGAAACCGATAGGCTCTTGCCCGAGGCCGTCATGTTTCCCAGAGCAATCATCGCCGCATTGGCGGGCGGCTGAGTCCATTGCTGCTGCTTGCCTTGCAGTTGGCTGGGCTGCGTCGGCCAGGTCGAGGGCAACGGATAGAAGCTCTTGCTCACCATCTGAATCACGCCGGAATAGGCAAGGTCGTCCCAGAGCACTTTGTCGAAGACCTTTTCCAACGGCTGGGTCGCGGCGTTGGTCGCGCCGAAATCCGGAAGAGCCAGCCGCACCTTTTGCACGCCGAGACCCGTGCCAGTCCGAAACCAGTCCTGCGGTGCCGGCGCCGGACGCGCCCAGACGACCACCGCTCCCAGCACCAGTACCAACGTCAATCCCAACCAACGTTTTGCCTTCATCTCCGCTTCCTTTTCCACTTCTTAACGCCGGAAGTCAAACCAAAACTCAACGTTCACGTAACTGCCCGGATAGGCGCCCGGCAGAGGATTGAGCGGACTCGACGACTGGATCGCCCTCACGGCCGAGGCATCCACCGATTGGTATCCGCTCGATTTCACCACCTGAATATTGACGATGTCGCCGTTTCGCAGGATCTCAAAATCGATCACCGCCCTCGGAGCCCACTGAACTGTTGGATCCACCGTGGCCTGCAACCAGTTGCTGCTGACGCGCCGCTGCACCGCTGCCACGTACCATGGGAAACGCTGGCCAAAGCCGCCCCCGGGTCCGCCAAGGCTCAACCCGCCCTGGGTCTTCTTGTTGATGGTAAAGGTGGAAGAAGAGTAGGGCACATTGGGGCTTCCGCCCTGGCCGTAGGGAACAGCGTTCTTGGGCGGCTTCGCCTTGTTCTTCAAAATCCTCGACTTGCGTGGAGAAGTCCAGACCGGCCGCTTTTCCTTCAAGAACTGCGGCAGCTTGGTCGCCTTTGGCTGGAAGGGGACCTTGGGCGGTGGCTGGGATTTGTAAAGACCGCGCGTCACGTCGACCACGCGACTGGTAGTCACGGTGGGGGGCGTGGGCATGGGAATAGCGGGCATGCTCCCGACGAGCGAAACCTGGACAACGCCGCCTTCGCCACCTCCGCCGCCCCACGCCTCGCCTCGATGCGAAAGCAGCGCAGACACGACGAACGCGCCGATCAGCAAGACATGAAATACGCCAGACCATGCCAGCGAATGCCCCAGCTTCTCGCCCGGTCGGCTCTTTTCATCGGCCGCCTTAGTAGCGAGAGTGCGGTCGTCCGGTAATGGGTTGCGTAACGACACTGATGTTATGAATGCCCGACTCTTGGAGCGCACTGGTGACCGTGGCGAAGCTGCCAAACGGCACGCCTTCGTCGCAACGGACGTAGACGGCCTGGTGGGCTGGATCGGTGATCTTCGCCTTCACGTCGGCGCCCAATTGATGGATGTTCACGGGCTTGTCGTTCAGATAGACGCGCTGAGCGCGGTCGATCGTGACGACCACCCGAGCATGATTGATCTGTTTCACCGTGCGCGTCTTCGGCAAATCCACCTGGATGCCAGACTGAAGCACCGGTGCCGTGATCATGAAGATCACCAGCAGCACCAGCATCACGTCGATGAACGGCACCATATTGATTTCGGAAAGTGTGCTCCCGCCTTGCCGCGTCACTTGGGGCATCGACAGACCTCTTATCCCTTCATACGTTGATGGAAATAACGGGGCAGGTCATTCCACACAAAAGTTGCGCGAACCGTTGCCGTTGCCCGCCCCCCAAAACCGGTCCAAGCGGCGAACACCCATCGCGGCCAAGGCTGGAGAAACAACCGGCCCGTGGCATGCCACACGGGAAACGTGGAGCAGTCGCTTTCACGCTTTGCGAGTTTCGGCACTGTGTCACTGTCCGGCCATATCGATGTGCGTGACCACTTCGGCGATGAAATTGTCCATTCGGACCGAAAAGTCCCGGACACGGTGCAGGTAATGGTTATAGGCGATCAGCGCGGGAATGGCCGCGAACAGGCCGGCGGCAGTGGTGATCAGCGCCTCAGCGATGCCTGGCGCCGTCGCCCGCAAGCTAGTCGCTCCAGCGCTTCCCAGCCGGGAAAAGGCGTCCATAACCCCCCAGACGGTCCCAAACAGCCCGATGAAGGGACTGACAGAAGCCGTTGTCGCCAGAAACGGCATCCATTTCTCCAGACGTCTGGTCTCATCAGTAGCAGCCAATTGCATTTCGACGGCCACCGCCTGAGAGTTGCGCACCGGCCCCGGATGCGGATTTCCGGCGCCCGACTGCCGCAACCACTCGTTGTATCCCGCTCCGTAGACGTCCACAAAGGGAGAACCGGACGCCATGGCCTGGAGTGCCGAAACATCGGGCATCTGCCGTGACGCGTGGAACATCTTGAGGAAATTGCGGGTATGAGACTCGACCAGGCGGAAGAGCTTGAGCTTCTCGAAGATCACCGCCCAGGAGAAAAGGGAGAAAAGAAGAAGGATTAGCAGAACGATCCGCGCAACCCAGCCCGTCTGCTCAAATAACCCACCAAGTGGGCTCGCTAGACTAAACGCAACTTGCCCTAGAATCGCTCACTCCCTCTTGGCGCCTGCGGAGAGCGTGACTAAAATCGAAACTACCACACGCTCCCTGCACGGTCAAACCGCACCGCTCGACGCCCGTGTTTTTCTGGTGAACATCCAATCATTAGACGCAGCCGGGCCCATCAGGGCTGCCCGCAAGGGAGATCACCCGAGGCCGATGGGCGGGGAACCGCTATGCTAGAATGGCCGCTATACCATGGTTGACGTTCCTCTCGAATCGCTCAGCGGCACGCCAGAAACAGAGACCGCTCCGGCCTCCGGGCGCACCTTCTACCTGGAAACCTTCGGTTGCCAGATGAACGTCCACGACTCGGAAAAAGTCGCCGGGGTGCTCCTGGCTCGAGGGTATCGGCCGACCAGCGACCCGGCACAGGCCGACCTGATCCTGTATAACACCTGCAGCATCCGTGAAAAAGCAGCCCAAAAGGTTTTCACCCACCTCGGCCGCTACAAGAAGGCCCCTGAGCAGAACCGCTCGGTCGCGGTGCTAGGCTGCGTGGCCGAGCAGGAAGGCGAACGGATTTTCGACCGCGCCCCCTGGGTTAGTATGGTCTGCGGTTCGGCCAGCTACCGCCGACTTCCGGAACTGCTCGAGCGCATCGAAGCCGGCGAGCGACGCGTCACCGGCTTGGGACTCGATGTGGACGAAACCTTCGAAACGGACGTCACACGCCGCGGCCATCCCTTCCGCGCCTACGTCACCATTATTGAGGGTTGCGACAAGCGGTGCACTTTCTGCGTGGTTCCATCGACCCGCGGCCCCGAGCGCAGCCGCCCCTCCGGTTCGGTGCTCGCCGAAGTCGCCCGGCTGGCGGCGGCCGGCTACACGGAAATCCAGTTTCTCGGCCAGACAGTCGATTCCTGGCGCGATCCAGGCCCCCCCGGCCTTCGTTTCTCCGAACTGCTGCTGGCCTCGGCCGAAGTGCCCGGTATCCGGCGCCTGCGCTTCACTACGTCACACCCGCGCGATTTCGGTCCCGACATCGTTCGCGCCATCGACGATTGCCCTGTGCTCTGTGAGCACGTCCATCTGCCGGTGCAATCCGGCTCGACGCGGGTGCTCGATCGGATGCGCCGGAACTACACCCGCGAAGAGTATCTGGAGACCATTTCCCTCATCCGTTCCGCTCGTCGGCCGATCAGCCTGACCACCGACATCATCGTCGGTTTCCCCGGCGAGACCGAAGAGGACTTCGAGCTGACGCTCGACCTGCTGGAACGCGCCGGCTACGACGGAGTTTTCGCCTTCAAATACTCGCGGCGGCCGAACACGCCCGCCTTGGAATGGCCCGACCAAATTCCTGAGACGGAGAAGAGCCGCCGACTCGCCTTGCTGCTCGAGCGCCAGCGGCAGATCCAAATCGAGCGGAACCAAAAGATGATCGGCCGGACCGTGGAAGTGCTCGTGGACGGACGACACGAGGTGCGTAATCAATGGACGGGGCGAACCTCGAGTAATCGCGTCGTAAATTTCACTTCACCCGTCAAGGATCTTCTGGGACAATACACGCAGGTGACGATCAGTCAGGCCGGCCCGAACAGCCTCGTCGGCGAACACACTTCGTAATCGCGGGAGGCGCCATGGAAGTCGAGATGAAAATCCGAGGCCTCATGATGGATCCCGTCACCAACATGCCGGTTGTAGTCCTCCGCGACTCCGAGGGCGGTTCCATCCTCCCGATTTGGGTTGGCATCTACGAAGCCAACGCCATCGCCCTGGAAATCGAAAAGGTGCAAACCCCGCGGCCGATGACGCATGATCTGCTGAAGAACATGCTGCTCGGTCTACAGGTTGCGGTTCGCAAGGTCGTCGTCAACGACCTGAAGGACGACACTTTCTACGCCCTCATCTGGATGGAGCGAGACGGGCAGATCTTCGCGATCGATTCCCGGCCGAGCGACGCGCTTGCGCTGGCGCTCCGGCTCGACTGCCCGATCTATGTCGAGGAGCACGTGCTGAAAAATTCGCGCGTGTCGAGCGCCTCCACCGAAAAGGTCTCCAACGAAGAAATCCGCAAGTGGCTCGAAGGCCTCAATGACGAGGATTTCGGCCACTACAAGATGTAAGGTCTTCGTTTCCCTCATCCGTATTTTCACACGACGAGAAGTGCGGGGCCCGGCCTCTGGGCCTCGATCGCTGCCGTAGGTGCACTTTTTGGCCCTTTTTTGCATTTTTCCCTTGCATTATCCCCTTCGGGGCAGCTACAGTCCAGCTAGTCCTTGGGGCGAAATACGTTACGCCCCCATATATAGTCGGGAGCTTGCACCGACATCTTGGCAGCCATTCTCGCGATTACGAACCAAAAGGGCGGGGTAGGGAAGACGACAACCGCCATCAACCTTGCCGCAGCTATCGCTCGTCGCAAGCACCGTACCCTGCTGATCGATCTTGACCCGCAGGCCAATTCCTCGCTGGCGTTTTTCGACCTGTCCGAAATCCCGAACAGCATGTTCGAAGTGCTTTCCGACCAGCGAATGGACCTGCGTGAAGTCGTCCGGCCGACTACGTTTCCGCAGCTCTCGCTGGCCGCCGCCCGCCTGTCACTGGCGAAACTGGAGCAGCAACTCGTCGGCCAGTTCGACGCCCCCTACAAGCTGAAAGACGCCATGGTGGCCGTCCAGAAGGATTACGACTTCATCGTGATCGATACGCCGCCGGCGCTGGGGATTCTGACTGTGAACGCGCTGGTCGCCTCGACGCATCTGCTGATTCCCGTGCAGGCCAGCTATTTCGCGATCGAGGGCACCGACGACCTGATCGAGACGTATTCGCGGATTCGGGCCCGGCCCAACCCCGACCTGAAGCTCGTGGGCGTGCTCATCACGCTGTTTGATCGTCGCACGAATATCGCCAAGGATGCCGTGGCCCAGATTCGCTCGGTCTTCGGCACGGCGCTTTTCAAGACGCGAATAAGCCGCAACGTACGGCTGGAAGAGAGCCCGGCCTATCGCCAGACCATTTTCACGTTCGCGCCGGATTCGCCCGGCGCCCAGGAATATCGCAAGCTTGCTGAGGAGGTTATCACCCGTGTCCAAGCGGATCGGGTTGCCCGTCACTCTGAAGATGCGGCATGACGCCCACTATGTGGAGGCGCTGACCACGTTCAGCGGCGCCACGGTGGGCCGCATGCTGCCCATCGAAAAGGTTCGCCCCAACCCCGATCAGCCGCGCAAGACGCTCGGCGACATTCGGGAACTGGCCGAATCGATTCGCGAGAAGGGTGTGCTCGAGCCGCTGCTCGTTCGCTACATCGCTCGCGAAGACGTCTATTACATCATCTCCGGCGAGCGCCGTTATCACGCCTCGCGTGAAGCCGGTTTGCACGAACTTCCTTGCATCGAAAAGAGCGCCGACGACGCCGAAACGCTCGAGATCGCCCTGATCGAGAACCTGCAGCGCAAGGACCTGACGCCCTTCGAGGAAGCCGACGGATTGGCCCGGCTCGCGGACCAGTTCGAATACACGCACGAGGAAATCGCGCGCAAGATCGGCAAATCGCGCACGTCCGTGACAGAACTGCTCTCGCTTCGCATCATTCCCGACGCTGTGCGCCGCGAGTGCCTGGAAGCGGGCGTCACGTCCAAGTCGCTGCTGCTCCAGGTCGCTCGCCAGCCCACGCCGTCGAAGATGCAGGACTTGGTGCAGCGTATTGCACAAGGCAAGCTCACCCGTGACCAGGCGCGTCGCGCCCGCCAGCAGGAGCAGGGAAGCGCCCCACGGCCGGATCCCTACGTCTTCACCTACCGCGCCGAGGACGATTCGTTCACGCTTCGCCTCCAGTTCCGCAAGTCCCGCATCTCCGCCGACGAGGTGATGTCCGCGCTCCATGAGGCGCTCGACTCCGTCGATCACTCCGCCAGCGAGCCCGAAGCCGCTGCCTGACACCTGATCCGAGAACGGGAAGGCTTCCTCAGAGAGGAATGTCCCTGCGCTCAAGGAAATGGGGATGTTCGCGTGGACCCGGGGAGCCGGCATGGTCGGGAAGCTTTTTCCTTCTGCTACATTGCCCCGCTTGGGTCATCTCTTAAGAGACGAGCGAGAGGCTCCTTTCCACGGAACGAACGACGCATCGGGCCGATCCATTGGCGCTATTGGCTGGTGACAGCGGGTGCCGGATCGCTAGAATTGTGTAGCGTGCCCAAGGAGGAACATAGAATGAGTGAAGCAGCCAAACCGGTCCCGCAGCCGGAAGAGACAAAATCACAAGCCACGAAGACCTACGCCGCCAAAGCCTATGCGGCGGGAAGCCCGACGGCGGAACTGGGGCCCTTTTCCGTGCAGCGACGCACGCCCGAACCGAAAGACGTTCAGATCGAGATTCTGTACTGCGGCGTGTGCCACTCCGATCTGCATCAGGTGCGGAACGAATGGCAGAACGCCCTTCCGACCGCCTATCCCTGCGTGCCGGGCCATGAAATTGTCGGCCGGGTGACAAAAGTCGGCAGTGACGTGAAAAAGTTCAAGGAAGGAGATCTCGCGGCTGTCGGCTGCATGGTGGATTCATGCCGTACGTGCGCCAGCTGCCGTCAGGGACTCGAGCAGTATTGCGAAAACGAGACGATCCTCACCTACAACAGCCCGGACAAGCACCTGGGCGGCGTCACCTATGGCGGCTACTCGGAGAGCGTCGTCGTCGACGAAGCCTTTGTGCTCCGCGTGCCAGCAAACATGAATCTGGCGGGTACGGCGCCGCTGCTCTGCGCCGGCATTACCACGTATTCGCCGCTGAAACACTGGAAGGTCGGCAAGGGACAGAAAGTCGGCATCGTCGGGCTCGGCGGATTGGGGCACATGGGCGTGAAGCTCGCCCATGCCTTCGGCGCCAATGTAGTACTGTTCACGCATTCCCCGAAAAAGACGGAAGACGCCTTGCGGCTGGGCGCCAACGAAGTGGTTGTCTCCACGAACCAGTCGGAGATGGAAAAGCACGCGGCGAGCTTCGACTTCATTCTCGACACGGTTTCCGCCGAACATGATATCAACGCCTACCTGGCGTTGCTGCGACTCGACGGAACGCTGACGATGGTTGGCTTGCCTGAAAAGCCTCTGCCGGTCGCCGCCTTCAGCCTGCTTGGCGGACGTCATCAACTGGCCGGCTCCGGCATCGGTGGTATCCGCGAAACGCAGGAGATGCTCGATTTTTGCGCCGAGCACGGCATTCATTCCGACGTGGAAGTGATCGGCATCAACCAGATCAACGAAGCCTACGAACGACTGCTCCGGAGCGACGTCAAGTACCGCTTCGTGATCGACATGGCCACGTTGAAGGGTGGTGCACCCAAGGTCTGAACGTGAAGATCCCGCTACGCGCTCAGGAAACGGTCGAGCGCGCAGCTAAATTGTGTAGCAAATCGCCGAGGTTTTCGCAGACCCCGGCGATCTGCTGTTCGGTGATCCGATTGAAGAAGGGAAGTGCAATGGCGCGGTCGGCGTGCCATTCGGTTAGCGTCAAATCGCCGTGGCGGCAGGACAGGTTTCGATAGGCCGGCTGCAGATGGATCGGTGCAAAATAGCGGCCGCAGCCGATCCCCCTGGCCGCCATCTCTTGCACCAAAGTATCACGATCGCGACGGGTGAAGCGTTCGCCCAGCCGCACAGGGTACGTGAACCAACTGATGCGGCGATCGGGAGTGCTCGCTGCCGGCAGCAGGAGATCCAGATTCCCACGCAACCGCCGCTGGTAGCTCCGCGCAATCTCTTCACGCCGTTCCAGGATCGATTCCATCCGCTTGAGTTGTTCGATCCCCAGCGCGCAATTCATTTCCGGCAGACGGAAGCTGTAGCCCAGTTCCTCATGATCAAACCAGTCGCCGGAATCGCCGCGCCCCTGGTTGCGCAGTGAACGAGCCCGTGCGGCCAGCTCCGCGTCGGCGGTCACCAGCACACCGCCTTCTCCGGTGGTGATTTGCTTGTTGGGATAAAATGCGAAGGCTCCGGCCCGGCCGAGCGAGCCGACTTTGCGTCCCTTGTATTCCGCCCCGATGGCCTCGCAGGCATCCTCGATGACCAACAATCCGTGGCTTTCCGCCAGATCGAGGATCGGGTCCATATCGGCCGGACAACCAAAGGTGTGGACCACCAGGATCGCCCGAGTTTTCGCGGTGATTTCGCGTTCCACCGACCGGGGATCGAGTGTCAACGTTTCCGGATCGATCTCGGCAAACACCGGCATCGCCTGCTGGTAGAGCACCGCGCCGGCGGCGGCAACGAAAGCAAAGGAGGGAACAATGACCTCGTCACCGGGCCCAATTCCCAGGCCGCGCAGGCAGACGTGAAGGGCACTGGTGCCCGAGTTCACCGCGACGCCCTGCGGCAGGCCGGCGTAGCCGGCCACGGCACGCTCGAATTCCCCCAGCTTCCCGCCTAGGCTGAGCCGGGAACTCCGCAGTACATCGGTAACGGCGGCGATATCCGCTTCGGTGACGTCTGGAGCGGCAAGCGGAATTTTCATTCGCTCTCCGGCGGCGCGGAAGCAAAGTGCGAGTCGACAAGCGGCATGGCGCGCTTCAGTAGCAGTTTTTCGCCAAGCGGCACCGACGTCAGCACCTTCGTGATGTGCTCGGACGCATGGCCGTCGCCGTAGGGATTTGTCATACCTTCGAGCGACCTCCGAAACTCGGCGCTCTTTGCCCGCCTCACCTTTTCGAGAATCTGGCGGGGATCGGGCGGCGCGTCGAGGATGTTGCGCGCCCGCTCCCGGCCCTGTTGCCGCATGCCCACATTCACCGTCGGCAACCGGAGCGAAGGAGTTTCCATAATGCCGCTGCTGGAGTTGCCGACCATCAGGTCGACGCAGCGGAGCAGGCTGAGGTAGGTCACCGCGTCAAGATTCACGAAGAGGTTGCCATTCCTTCTGGTTTTCAGAAACGCTCTCGTACGCTCGATCAGGTCCCGGCTGCCGGCGTCGGCGTTCGGGTAACAGAAAATCACGTGCTCGCGCAGTGACGCCAGCGCCCCGAACAGCGCGTCCACTTCCCGCACCGTGTCGCGCGCGATCGTCACCGGATGGTAGGTCACCATTACCGTCGGTTGTTTCAGATCGAGCCGCAGCCGCGATTCCAGCTCCTCGCATGGGTACAGGCGCTCGAGCCGCAGCCGGTCGAGCGACGGCGCACCGGCCCAGTGCACCCGCCACTCTTCCTCGCCCATCGCGATCACGCGTTGCCGGCCGAGTTCAGTCGAGGTGAAATGGATGTGGCTCATCTTCGTGAGCGCGTTGCGCACCGCGTCGTCAATGGCCCCTTCGCTGATTTCGCCGCCCTCGATATGGGCAATCGGAATCCGTAGCGCCAGAGCCACCGAAGCCGGCGCCAGCATCTCGTAACGATCGGCGATCAGCAGCAGCAGATCGGGCCGCAACTGGTCGAGCGCGTCGGCCAGGCCGAGCGTGGCCACGCCGATCGTTTTCGCCATGCCGACGTCCGTGTCGGAGCTGAGCAGGCATTCGATCTTCGAATGAATCGGCAGGCCGTCCTTTTCGATCTCGCTCACTGTCCCGCCAAATTCCGGGGAGAGATGCGAACCGAGCGCGAGAATCTTTAGGTCGACGTCGGGATGAGCGGAGAGTTCGCGAAACGGCCAATAAAGATGGCTGTAGTCGGCCCGTGAAGTGGTAATAGCGGCGATGATGCGCTTCATGCTCCAACCTCGGCCCCGGACGCGGAGATTGCTAGTTGCAGTTCCGCCCCCGGCTGGAATTCCGGCACGATCCGGCGCACGATGGCGAGTGCCGCCACGCCGTCCCGCTTTTCCACGCTCAAGCGCAATTCGTTCAAAGCCTCCGTCAGATCCGCCAACGGCGGCACGGGCGTCGCAACTCGGTAAAGCCACCGGTTGATCGCTTCTGCCTTTTTCTCGCTCGACGAAATCAAGTCTTCCGACATCTTGTCGCCCGGACGCAGGCCAGTGAACTCAATCGAGATCTCCTTGCCCGGCGTGAATCCGGCCCGGCGAATCAGGTATTCGGCCAGTCGGCGCAGCGGGATGGGTTCGCCGAGTTCCGGTGCAAACAGCCGTCCGCCTTCGGCAAAGGCAGCCACGGAAAAGAGCAACTCCACCGACTCGTCGAGTGTCAGGAAATAACGGCACACGTCCGCATGCGTCACCGTCACCGGGCCGCCGCGCGCAATCTGGCGGAGGAACAGCGGGGCGACGCTGCCGCGCGAGCCCAGCACGTTTCCCAAGCGAAGGGAATTCATTCGTGTGGCCCACGGATTCAGGGCGAGCAGCACCAGTTCGGCGATTCGCTTGGAAGCACCAAGCATGCTTCGCGGATTCGCAGCCTTGTCGGTGGAAAGAGCGACGAATTTCCGAACCGCATAACGCGAAGCCGTCTTCGCCAGCACCCAGGTTCCCAAAGCGTTGTTGCGCAGTGCAGCCAGTGGGTTTTGCTCCAGGATTGGTACTTGCTTGTACGCCGCGGTGTGGTAGACAAGGTCGGGACGATGCCGGATGAAGAGTTCCTCCAGGGCTGATTCGTCACCGATATCCGTCAGTGCCGCCACCGTGGGCGTCGCAGGGAACAAACCGGACAACTCGCTCTGAATCTCGTAGAGGTCGTGCTCGCTGCGGTCGAGCAGAATCAACAGTCGAAGATCGGCTTCAGCCAGCTTCCTTACCAGGTAAGAGCCGATCGAGCCACCCGCCCCGGCCACAAGCACCGTCTTGCCTGCGTGAAAACCCTTCCAATTCGGGGCGGCGCCTTGAATCGCGGGGCGGCCCAGCAGTTCGCGGCAGGTATCCCCCTGGAAGCCGGGCGAAGAAGCCAACTTGCACTCAAGTCCCGATTTGTGTGCTGGATTCACCGAGTGTTCGGTTTCGTTCTTATCCGGTTTTTTCGAATCTGCCTGCAGGGAGCGCATCCGATCTATTGTACTCAACGAGCACAAGGTTCTTCCGAAGCCCAGCCCAAAAAATCCATTGGCATTTGGCGAGCGCCGATGCTCCGTGAGTGCCATCCCAAATTGCTTGAAGGCTCAAGGCCGATGGCCGGACGCAACCGAACCCCACCGCAGAGAAGGGAAGAGCTGCATCCGGCCGGCCACACAGTGATCAACGCTTGGTGCGCTTGCCTGGCTTTTTCCGCGCCTCTTCGAGCGGCGGCGCGGGTTCGGTCATCCGCCAGGGATCCAGAATTTTCTTCAGCAGCTTTTCGTCGAGCAGCTTCTTTTCGAGAGCGATCTCCGGCACCGGCCGGCCCGT
>JBJKSI010000085.1:0-22903 GCA_046704165.1 Candidatus Acidiferrales bacterium | reverse complement strand
GCTCATGGCTCGGGTGCCATCGGTGGGGCTTACGGCCAATGTGCGCGCCGGACTTCGCGCTCCCTACCCGATTCAGATCGAAGCTGCCCTGCCGAAGACCAGCTTCGCCGCGCTGCCCGTCCAGCTTCCTTCCGGTCTCGAGGGCGAGATTTCCCTGGCCGTTCACGCGAGCGGCAATCTGCGCGACTGGCGCCGGGCGGACGCCACTCTTCGCGTGAACAGCCTTTCGGCGAACTGGCGGAATCTGCCCATCGGCATTCGCAAGCCCGCGGAGATCCGCTACGGCGCCGGGCAGGTGGGCGTGCAAGCCACGATCGAGGTGAAGGATTCGTTTCTCGAACTGAACGGCTCGCTGCCGCTGAGCGGCGCCGCGCCAGGCGGCGTCCGCGTCCAGGGCCGCTGGCAACTGGCCACGCTGCTCTCCCTGCTCCCGCAAAAGCAGCGCCCCCAGGCTACCGGCGGGCTCGACATTGCGGGCGACATCCGCGGCAACCTGCTCCGGCCCAATCCTTCGCTGAGCTTCAGCGTCGCAAGGGCCGGCATCGCCGACCCGCGGCTGCATTCCGCGCTCACCGCTCTATCGATCGAGGCCCGCCTTCGCGGCGAGGTGCTCGATCTCCGCAAATTTTCCGCCGACTGGGCCGGCGGCACGCTCAAGGGCAGCGGAAGCATTCCGCTCGCCTGGCTGCCGGTGAAGCTGGCGATGCTGCCGACCGGCAAACAGGAGCCGGTGGCGTTTTCCTTTTCGGCCGACGGCCTCAAGCTGCAATCGATCCACGGCGTGCCGAAAACGGCGCAAGGCACCGTCTCGCTGGACCTGAAACTCTCGGCGGCGCGGCCGACGCTCGACGCCGTGCGCGGCACGCTCACCATTCCCCGAATGGACCTGAGCTTGTCCGGCTTCTCTTTCCGCGAGTCGAAACCGGCACGCGTGACGCTGCGCGACGGCGTGGCCCGCGTCGAGCAGTTCGCCATGGAAGGACCGCGCACCTCGATCGAGGCGCAAGGCACAGCCCATCTGCATTCCCCGCGCGCGCTCGATGTGAGCCTGAACGCGAAGAGCAACGCCGCCGTCCTCGCCTCGGTGCTGCCATCGATCACCGCCCAAGGTCCCGTCGAGCTGCACCTTTCCGTCAAGGGAACTCCTGAAAATCCGCGCGTCACGGGCTTTTTCGAGACGAAAAACGTCAGCGCCGGCATGCCCACCCCGCCCGTGGTGGCCGAGGACATGAACGTCCGCGTGAACTTCTCCGGCAGCCGCGCCACGATCGCGCGCTTCGACGGCACCGTGAACGGCGGCCAGGTGACCGCTACCGGCGGGCTCGGCTACGCCGGGGGAAGCCTGCGCGACGTGAACCTCCAGCTCAAGGCGAATGGCGTGTACCTCGAGTACCCGCCCGGCCTGAAGATTCTCTCGAACGCGGATATCGACCTGCGCTCCGACGAGCGCGCGCTGCGCCTCGGCGGCCAAGTCACCGTCGTCCAGGGTTCCTACCGCAAGACGCTGAACATCGAGCAGGACCTGATACCGCTGGCGCTCGGCCAGAAAAGCTCCTTCACGCCCGCCTCCCGCCGCAGCGCCCTGCTCGACCGGCTCCGTTTCAACCTCGGCATCGGCACGCGCTCGCCGATCGTCATGGACAACAATCTGGGCAAGCTGGCCGTCAGCGCCGATCTGCGGCTCACCGGCGGCTACTACGACATGGGCCTGCTCGGCCGCATGACGATCGAGCAGGGCGGCACGCTGCGCCTGAACGAGCGGACGTACACGATCGACACCGGCGCGGTCACGTTCACCAACTCACAGTCGATCGAGGCTTCGCCCGACATCGTGGCCAAAACGCAGGCCGCCGGCTACGACATCACCCTCCAGATCACCAAGCAGGCGGGGAAGATCCGCACCAATCTCACCTCGCAGCCGCCACTCTCCCAGGCCAACATCATTTCCCTCCTGCTCACCGGCCGGACCATCCAGGAGGCCCGCGGCCAGGTGGGCGCGATCGCCCAGCAGGAGGCGCTTTCCTACCTCGCCGGCCGGCTCGGCCAGACGCTTACCAGCCAGGTGCAGGGCGGGCTGGGCCTCACCACCGTCCGCCTCGAGCCCAGCCTGATCTCCGCCGAATCCTCGCCCGGCGCCCGGCTGATGGTGGGGCAGAACATCACTCCGCGCCTGAACCTGAGCTATTCGATCAATCTGGCGGACACCGGCGACCAGATCTGGGCGGCGCAATACGACGTGACGCACCGGCTCACCACGCGCGCGATCAAGCAGTCCGACAACAGCTACCGCTTCGAGATGCGCCAGCACCTCACCTTCGGCGGTCTGCCGCCGCTCTTCGGCGCGCCACAAGCGGCCCCGAAGCAGCCGGTGATCGACTCGGTCGAGTTCACCGGCTCGCCCCATTTCCCCGTCTCGCGACTCGACAGCCGCTTGAAGGTCAAGACCGGCCAGCGTTACGACTTCTTCAAGGTGCAAAAGGGGGTCGACCGCCTGCGGAAGCTCTACGCCAGCCACGACTATCTGGAAGCGAGCGTTCGCACGATCCGCCGTTTCCGGCAATCGAAGGTGGATCTGCGTGTCCACGTGGAATCCGGGCCGCGCGTCGTCTTCGCCTACCAGGGATGGTCGCCTCCCGGATCCACGCGCCAGAAGGTCCGCCAGGCGTGGCAGAACGGCGCGTTCGAAGAGCAGCGCCTGAAATCCGCCGTCGACGTGTTGCGCGCCGCGCTCATCCACCGGAGCTACTTCCAGGCCTCCGTCACGCCCCACGCCAGCGAAACGAAAACGAGCGGGGAAAGAGAAGTGGGTTTCCGCATCCGCCCCGGCGCGCGTTTCCACCACGTGGAGCTCGTCTTCGAGGGAGCCGGAGGGATTCCGCCCGCGCAGCTCATGGAGCTGCTGGAAGACCGGAACCTGCTGCCCGACGTCTACCTCGATCCCGCCAAGGTCACGCAGGCGCTGGCCGGCTACTACCACGATCACGGTTACCTGGCCGCGCACGTCGGCACGGCGCACTACCGTCTGGACGCAAAAAGCGGCACCGGGCAAACCGTGTTTCCAATAGACGAGGGGCCGAAATTCCGCGTGGGCAAACTGAAATTCGAAGGGAACAAGACCTATTCGGATGCCAAAATTGCCCGCAAAGCCGGGCTGAAACCGGGCGAGACCTACCTGCCGAAATTGGCCGGCGAGGCAACCGACCGCATCCGCACCTTCTATCTGAACCAGGGCTTCTCCGACGTCAACGTCCGCGCCGCCTCGCACCAGGCGGCGAAGGCGCTGGTGAACCTGGATTTCCGCATCGCCGAGCACAAGCAGCGCGTGGTGGAGCAGATCCGCGTAACCGGCACGCGCTACACCACCAAATCGCTGGTACGCAAGCAGTTGGCAATCACCCCCGGCCAGGTGCTCGCCAACGACAAGCTCGGCAAATCGCTCACCCACCTTTATCAGTCGGGGGCCTATTCCGGCGTGGATCTCGTCCCTCAGGAAATGCCGTCAGCCGGCGGTCTGAAGCCCTATCAGGAGCCGGTGCGCCTGCTCGTGAAACTGCACGAGGTACCTCCGTGGGACCTGAGCTACGGCGGCTACTACGACACCGACCGCGGGCCGGGCGGCGTGCTGGATCTTTCCAACCACAACATGCTCGGCGGCGCGCGCACCATCGGCCTGCGCGGCCGCTACGACGACCTCTTTCGCGAGGGGATGGTCTATCTCACCCAGCCCCGGCTCCACAAATTCTTTCCCAAGGCGGATCTCTCGGGCTACGTGACCCGGGACCAACGCGACGCCTTCGTCGCCAAGACGCTCGGCCTCTCCTTCCAGCAGGAGGTCCCGCTTCGCAGCCACTACGTGGTCACTTATGGCTACCGCCTCGAGCGCGACATCACCATCAGCCTCGATCCGAACAACCCCTCGCTGAACTCCCGCCAGCGCATCGCCCCGCTCACCTTTTCCCTTACCCGCGAGACCCGCAACGACATTCTCGACGCCACGCGCGGCATGTTCCTCTCCAACAGCTTCGAGGTCGGCACCAAATATTTCGGCTCGCAAGTCCACTATGTTCGCTACGTGGGCCAGTATTTCAAGTATGTCCCGCTTTCCCGCCCCGTTTCCGTTCCCTTCTCGAATGCCAAACGCTCCCGGCTCGTCTGGGCCAGCGGCATTCGGCTCGGGCTGGAAGGAGGGCTCGGCGGGCAAGAGGTGAATCCGAGCCAGCGCTTCTTCGCCGGTGGAGGCACGACGATTCGGGGCTTCGCGCAGGACGAAGTGGGTCCAAAAGACGCCCAGGGCCAGCCCATCGGCGGCAACGCCGTCTTCATCCTGAATCAGGAGTTGCGCTTCCCGCTCTTCAGCATCTTCGACGGCAGCGCTTTCGTCGACCTCGGCAACGTCTATCCCAGCATCCGCGATTTCAATCCTGTCGACGTGCGCTCGGCCGCCGGGCTTGGCCTGCTCGTCCGCACGCCCATTGTTTTGATTCGCGTCGATTACGGGTTCAAACTCGACCGCCGCTCCGGCGAGAGCATCGGCCAGCTCTTCATCGGCATCGGCCAGGCGTTCTGACCGCTCCACGCTTTCCCCCGGGGTCGCGCTTCTCTCCAACCCGCCGGGTAGTGACTCAGTTTGAATTCAGCAACCCCGCAATCTCTCCCGCCGTCCAAACGTGGTCCGCTACGCCGGCTTCCATCGCAGGCGTCACGCGCAGGCTCTTGTGAATCCGGCCGAAATTGTAGTGCATGTAGTGAAGCGCCACGGCTGGTGCATGGTTCTCCAGTTTCTTGGAGGAGCCGTTAGTGAATGGTAAGGTTCTGGCGCTCCACATGGCTCGTGGAGACATGCCGCAGGCTGGGCTTGCCGGAGATGACAGTGGGAATAGCCCCGATGCATTCTGCCGGGCTGTAGCGGCTGTCGTCCTCCGATTCGTGCCCGTAAGTCTTGACCAGCATTGCGTAGTCAATATCCGCCCCGAATGCGTCCTCGACGGTGGTCAAGTACACACGGTTCCCATCGGTTGTCAGTTGCACCCGACTGGCCAAGCGGCTGGCGAGGTCCGCAATGAACTCCTCCGCCGTGTGCGCGTCTCGCGCTCCAACGCGCCAGGAAGGGACCAGCTTCGTGTCGGCATCCATCGCGGTCCAGGTCCACACATCCCCCGCGTAACCGTGTTCCAGCATCTCGGGAGTCACGTTCTTATCTTTGGCGTAGACGAAACTCCAGATTTCGTCGCACTGGATTCGCTTGCACGGCAGCCTACGCAGAACGCGGTCCTGATATTCCGAACACGCCACGCCGCGCCGAGCTTAGGCAAGAGCGTTAGAACCGTGTCGAATGCTACGTCGCATATCCTGGGCGTAGCTCTTATGGAGTTTCCCTCAACCAAGCTAGTGACAGCTCTTGCCGTTCTTTCCTGAGATAACCTATTCATTCTTAGGTGCTTGCTAAGAAAAGGTTGTCAATATACGTTACATAGTTTCCAATTATATTGATTATGGTTTCCAATGTCAACCGTAAGGTTGACAATATTCCTTCATTGGGTTTACAATAACTCATATGGTAAGGGTCAGGATACGAGGAGAAAACGTCCGAAAGTTTCTCTTGGAGCACGTGGGGAAGCACCCGCACGACATCAGCACGATTGCTGCGAAGCACTTCGGCGTCACGAGACAGGCGATCAACAAGCACTTGAGGAGGCTGGTTCAAGAGAAATCCCTCACGGAGAGTGGAGAGACGCGGAAAAGAACCTACAAACTTGCCCCTCTCGTCGAGTGGCGTCACGTCTATCAAATAACGCCAGAATTTGAGGAGCACGTTGTTTGGGAAAAGGACCTTTCCCCCGCGCTGGGACAGCTTCCGGAAAACGTGATGGACATCTGGCGCTATGGGCTTACTGAGTTGCTGAATAACGCAAAAGACCACTCGGACGGCACCGTGGTCTTTGTCGGTATCACCAAAACGGCCGTGGATACACGCACACAGATAAGCGACAATGGCGTCGGGATTTTCAGGAAAATCCAGCAGGCCCTCAACCTACCAGACCAGCGTCACGCGGTATTGGAACTTTCCAAGGGAAAGCTCACGACCGACCCGGCAGGACATACGGGGGAGGGAGTATTTTTTTCCTCAAGGATGTTTGACAAATTTTCAATTGGTTCGGACCAGACGTTTTATGGCCACCAGTTCGGTGACGATATCGAGTGGATCGCCAAGACCGATTTTCCCGGTGGCACGAGCGTGTTCATGGAACTCAGCAATCACACGCATAGGACCACCAAGGAAATATTTGACAAGTACACTTCTGAAGAGGATTACGGATTCAACAAGACCGTTGTTCCAGTTAAGCTGGCGGAATTCGGAAACGACAAGCTCATTTCCAGATCCCAAGCAAAACGAGTCGTAGCGCGACTAGAGCTTTTCAAGATAATTCTTCTGGACTTCACGGGGGTTGCCACGATTGGCCAAGCGTTTGCTGATGAGATATTTAGGGTGTTTGCCAGGGAAAATCCAGCGCTGGAAATCTATCCTATACACGCGAACTCGGAAGTGATGAGAATGATACAACGGGCACGAGCGCCTTTGCCAAGCTCGGCCACGGCCTAGTGGATTGCCTCACTACACGATAGGCGACCTGGTTCGGGTCCTCACGTTTCGACGGCTTCGGGCGAGGCTTCCTCTTTTCCCCTTTGCTTTTCCGCATGCGAGACATGGTGCCAATACAAGAAGCTATGCGTCAAGGCGTGATAATCGAAACTGAGACACTACCGCCCGTCCGGTTATCCCGTCCGGGTATCCTTGACGGCACTACCCTGAGCCTGTAAATTGAACGTTTAGCCGTTCTTATGCAGCCAGCCCTTGTCTATTCTCCCCCCGCGGACCGCCTCTCCTGCCAGCGGCAACCGGCGCGCGGAAAGCGTAGGGGCACCGCCGGAGAGCCGCGCCACGGCTCCGAGGGGAGTTTTTTTGCCTCCACCGTGCGCCGCCTCGCCCTCCCGGTTTTCCTTGCCGCCGCGCTGATGCTGGGCGCTGCCGGCCGTGCCGCGGCGGCTCCGCCCCGGCCGTCCGCGCCGGGGAGCATCCGCGTGCAGCCCAACGAGCAGCTTTTCGCCACGCTGTGCGCGCTGTATGCCTCCGGTTATCCCGAGCTGCCGGCAAACATTTCCCCGCAAATGCGGCAGGTGGTAACCCGCCTGCAAAGCATGCAGGACCCCTCCGTCGCCGCCCTGCGGGCTTTCTACGAGAAGCACAAGCTCCAGACCCCCGAGGCCACGCTTTCGCGCTACGTCTCGCTGGCCATGGTCGTTGGCCCGCCGCCCGACTTTCATTTCACGGTGCCGGACGAAGGCGTTCCGCCGGACGTTCGGCAGCTCCAGGGCTTCCGTCCGCTGCTGCGGGTCTTCTATCACCGGGAGCAGATCGGCAAGCTCTGGCGGACGGTCGAACCGTATTACCAGGCCCAGGCCGGGAAGCTTCGCGGGCCGGTGGCGAACGTGGTGACGCTCGAGACGGCCTACATCCGCCGCATGAACCGGTTCGAAGGTACGCGCACGTTCACCGTCAACGTCGATCCGCTGATCGGCTCGATCACCAATTTCCGCATCTACAGCGAACGGTATGAAATTGCCGTCAATCCCGCCGTGCCCGGCGCGATGATCGAGATCCGCCACGCGTTCCTCCATTTTCTGCTGGATCCGATCGTCTTCAACGAAGAGGGCGCGGTCGATCATCTGGTCTATCTCCGCTATTACGCGCGCAAGGCGCCGCGCCTGCCCGATCGCTACAAGTACGATTTCGTTTCCTTCACCGATGAATGCTTCGTTCGCGCCGTGCAGTTGCGGATCAACCAGCTCTCCGGCGCGCAGCTCCGTGCCGTGCTCACGCAGGACGATCGCGATGGCTACGTGCTCGTCCGCCCGCTCTACAACGCCTTGGCGGACTACGAGAAATCGCAGGAGCCGCTGCTCCGCTATTTCCCCAAGCTGATGGATTCCATCGACGTGCAGCGCGAGGGCCAGCGCGAGGACCATATTGCCTTCGCTCCGGCCGGCAACGGCCCGGTGAGTCCGAAGGAAGCGAAGGCCGACCAGATCGCCCGCATGCTGAGCGAGGGCAGCAACGATATCGCGACAAAGAAGGAAAAGCAGGCGATTGCCATTTTCGAGAACGTGCTCAAGATCGATCCGAAGAACACCCGCGCCATGTACGATCTCGGCGTGGCCGAAGCCCTCAGCGGCAACGGCGCGCGCGCTCATCAGCTCTTCAAGCAGGTTGTCGATTCGGTGGGACACGGCTACGTCGATCCTTCCGTTCTGGCCTGGTCGCACGTCTATCTCGGACGCATGAACGACCTGGCCGGCCGGCGGACGCAAGCCGTTTCGCAGTATCAGGCCGCCCTTTCCGTCGCCGGCATTCCCGATGAGGCGCGGGAGGCGGCCAAAGCAGGCATGAAGCGACCCTACACCCCGGGACAAAGTCATCCGAGCAAGACCCCGCACTCATGACCCCGGGAACAAGAAACTGGAAGTGAAACACTAGAGGAGATGACCCCGATGAAATTTTCCGCACGTTTTGCCCTGCTTGCCGGCCTGGTGGTGGGCCTGGCAGGGATGCCCGCGTTTGCGCAGGGACAGCAGACCTCCCAATCGCAAACGTCCCAGAAAACCCAGTCCGGACAGACGTCCGGTCAGGCACAGTCGGGCCAGAAGGCACAGCAGGGCGCTCAGCCCGCCGCGCCCAAGAAGAAGATGGACCCGGTCGAGGAAAAGGCCTACGAAAAGTTCTACAAGACCAGCCAGACCGACGTGCAATCGGTGATCTCGCAGGGCGAGGCCTTCGTCAAGAAGTATCCCAACAGCCCGTATGACAAGACGGTCTACGCCCGGCTCACCACGGCGTACGAGGCCAGCGGGCAGGCGGAGAAGATGTTCCAGGCAGGCAAGAAGGCGCTCGAGCTCGATCCCAACAACGTCGACGTCCTCTCCGTGCTGGCCTACACGATTCCCCGGCGCATCGATCCGAACTCGCTCGGCGCCTCCGACCGCCTGCAGCAGGCGGAAACGTACGGCAAGCGCGCGCTCGGCCTGCTCGCCAAGATGACCAAGCCCAAGAACCTGACCGAGGAACAGTTCAACGCGTCGGTGCACGGCGAGGAAGCCTACTGCCACAGCGGCCTCGGCCTCGTCTACTACTACCAGCACAACATCCCCGGCATGATCAGCGAGTTCGAGCAGGCGGTGAAGCTTTCCCCCACGCCCGATCCCACCGACGAGTTCCTGCTCGGTTTCGCTTATGCGCAGGCGGGGCGGTACAACGACGCGCTGGCGCCGCTCGAGGCCTGCAGCAGTTCGGTGACGCCGATGACGTCACGCTGCAAGACGCTGCTCGCGCAGGTGAAGAAGCACGCGACGGCGCAACCCAAACCCAAGTCGCAGAAGTAACGCGGTGGAGAAAGTGAAGCGATGAACGAGGCTGAGCGCGAGGAAGTCGAGGCCGCCATCGGCTGCCATTTCAAACAACCGGAGCTGCTCGGCCGCGCGCTCACCCATCGTTCCTATCGCGCCTGCGATCCCTCGGCCGACCACAACGAGCAGCTCGAGTTCCTCGGCGACGCCGTGCTCGGGCTGCTCCTCGGCGAGTTTCTGGTTCGCGAGTTCCCCGCCTGGGCCGAGGGCAATCTCAGCAAGACGCGCGCCCGGCTGGCGAGCGCGCGATCCCTTTGCGAGGCGAGCCGCCGCCTCGGCCTCGGCCGCTACCTGCGGCTCGGGCCGGGCGAGGAGAAAACCGGTGGCCGCGAGAAACGCACGCTGCTCGCCAACGCTTACGAGGCGCTGGTTGCCGCCATTTTCCTGGACGGCGGCCTCGAGGCGGCCGCCCGCTTCGTCCGCCAGTCGCTGATTGTTCCCGCGTTCGAGCGGGCGCCCGAATCGCTCGCCGCTTCCGATCACAAATCGGCGCTGCAGGAGTGGCTCCAGGCGCGGGGCCTGCGTCTGGCCGAATACCGCGTCGTCCGCGAGACCGGGCCCGACCACGCGAAGACGTTCCTCGTCGAGGTCGAGGCGGGAGGCCGCGCGCTCGCCCGGTCGGAAGGCACCACCAAAAAGGAGGCTGAACAGGCCGCGGCCGCTTGCGCTCTCGAGCAGCTGCGCCGGGAAGCTAAATCGGAGACCCTGACTCGTGGCTGAAACCGCAACCGAAACTCCCGCCGCTCAAAAACCCGCCACCCCGGAACCGGAAAACCGCCCAGGCTGGCGCGAGTCGGTGGAATCGCTGCTGGTGACGATCATTCTGGCTCTCTTCGCCACCTGCTTCGTCGTTCAGGCGTTCAAGATTCCCTCCGAGTCGATGACGCCCACGCTGCTCGTCGGCGATCATCTGCTCGTCAATAAATTCATCTTCGAGGGACGCGGCACCTGGTACGACCATCTGCTCCCCTATCGCAAGATTCGCCGCGGTGACGTGATCGTTTTCAAGTTTCCCTATCAGGATCATCCGCACTACGTAAAACGCGTCATCGGGCTGCCGGGAGATCGCATCAAGATCGTGAATTCCACCGTCTACGTCAACGGCAAGAAGTTCAACGATCCCAACGCCAGATTCGATCCTTCCGCCTACGATCCTTTTGCCGAAAATTTTCCGCCGAGCAACCAGGACTACGTCGACGCGGCGGTGCTGCCGCAGTGGAAAGCGGAACTGCCGAAATACGTCAACGCCAAGGGCCAGCTCGTCGTTCCGCCGCACGACTATTTCGTCATGGGCGACAATCGCGACCACAGTTGGGACAGCCGCTATTGGGGCTTCGTACCGCGCGACGCGATCGTGGGCCGTCCCGTGTTCATCTACTGGTCGCTGAAGGAACCCGAGCAGGAAGCGCTGGACAACACCAACAACGCGGGCAGCTGGCTCGTGGACGTTTTCCGTACGCTCGTGCGCGTCCCCTTCGACACCCGCTGGGGCCGCATGTTCCACGAGGTCCATTGACCCGGCCACTGATGGCCACCGATATCTTCATCTCGTTTTTGCCGTTGTAGGGCGGGCCTTGCGCCCGCCCCGTTTTTTTCTCCACGGATGGTTCCGGGCGCTCCGATTCTCCCCCGGCTTTCCTTCCCCGTGCCCATCTGTCAAAATTCGCTCGTGACCCGGAAGCGCGCCAGGGAGTTGAAATGGAGACGCTGACTCGTGGCTGAAACCGCAACCGAATCCCCCACCAGTCGAAAACCCGCCGGCCCGGAACCGGAAAACCGGCCCGGCTGGCGCGAGTCGGTGGAATCGCTGCTGGTGACGATCATTCTGGCCCTCTTCGCCACCTGCTTCGTCGTTCAGGCGTTCAAGATTCCCTCGGGTTCGATGGAACCCACGCTGCTCGTGGGCGATCATGTGCTTGTCAACAAGTTCATCTTCGAGGGACGCGGCACCTGGTACGACCATCTGCTTCCCTACCGCCAGATCCGCCATGGTGACGTGATTGTTTTCAAGTGCCCCTGCCAAGCGGGCCATCCGAACTACGTAAAACGCGTCATCGGGCTGCCGGGAGATCGCATCAAGATCGTGAATTCGACCGTCTACGTCAACGGCAAGCCCCTGAACGAGCCATACGTCATCCATACCCCTTCCGCCTACGATCCCTTTGCCGAGAATTTCCCGCCCACCCATCAGGACTACGTGGATTCCGCCGTGCTGCCGCAGTGGAAGGCTGAGCTGCCCAAATACGTCAACGCCAAGGGCCAGCTCGTCGTCCCGCCACACGACTATTTCGTGATGGGAGACAATCGGGATGAAAGCTGGGACAGCCGCTATTGGGGGTTCGTGCCCCGCGACACGATCGTCGGCCGCCCGGTGGCGATCTACTGGTCGCTCAAGGCGCGTGAGCAGGAAGCGCTCGACAACAGCGACAGCGCCGGCGGCTGGATCATCGACGTTTTCCGAACGCTCGTGAGAATCCCCTTCGACACCCGCTGGGACCGCATGTTCCGGCGAATCCATTGACCCTGGATTGACGGCCGTTCCGCCGCTCTTTTTCGCCACCGCCAAGTAGTGGCGGAGCTTGTGCCCGCTCTTCTTTTTCGGCGACGCGCCGTTTCGACAGACCGCCCTGTTGGCCGTCGATTCTTCGCTTCCCTCGCCTTTCCTTCCCCGCGCCCATCTGTCAAAATTCGCTGGTGACGAAGCGGCGGCGCAGATGGCTGATCGGGGTGGCTGCGGCGGTCGTGCTGCTGCTCGCAGCCGACGTCGTGGCGAGCTTTGCCGTGCGCAGCCGCCACGTTGGCAGCCTGCTTACCGCCCGCCTTGAAGCCGCTTTCGGCCGCCCGGTGCACGTGGGCAGCTACAGCTTCAGCCTGTGGGCGGGACCGGGCATCGAGGCCGATTCGGTCACCGTGGCCGAGGATCCTCGTTTCGGCCGCGAATATTTCCTCCGCGCCCAGTCCGTTTCCGCCACGTTCCGCTGGACGTCGCTGTTGCTCGGCCGGCTCCAGTTCGGCTCGTTTTCGCTCTCGTCACCGACGCTCAACGTCGTCGACGTCGGCGGCCGCTGGAATCTGGAAGACTGGCTGCCGCCCGCCAAGTTCAGCGGTGCCGGAACGCGCTCGGGAATCCGCTCCGGGGCTCCCCGGCTCTATCGCATCGACATCGAAGACGGCCGCATCAACTTCGAGCACGGCCTCGACAAGCTGCCCTTTGCCTTGATCGACGTCAACGGCAGCGTCGACCAGAGCGCTCCCGGCCGCTGGTCCATTTCGCTCGCCGCGCAACCGATGCGCGCCGCGGTCAACCTGCAAGACGCCGGCACGCTGCATCTCTCCGGCCAGGTCGGCGGCACGACCGCCCGACTGCGCCCGGCCAGCATCGAGCTGCGCTGGCCAAACGCATCGCTCTCCGACGTGTTGCGGCTCGCCTTCGGCTACGACTACGGCGTCCGCGGGCGGCAGGACCTCCGCCTGCGGGCCGGCAGCCGCGACGGGCGCTGGCGCTTTGAGTTGGACGCCGACATCCGCGGCGTCCATCGCTGGGATTTCGTCTCCGAGCCCGGCAATCCCAATCTCAACGTGCGTCTGGCCGGGGACTGGTCGCCCGGCCAGGGCAAGCTCACGTTCACCGGGGGCCAGATCGCGGCTCCTTCGTCGCTCGTGGCCTTGAGCGGCGGCATCGACTGGCCGGTCGCGGGTAGCGCGCGGCCCGCCGGCGCTCCGAGCGGTCCGCGGCTGCACCTGCACGTGCGCACCTCGGGCATCGGCGCGCAGGATCTGCTCGCCTGGTACCGTTCGTTTCACGAGGGGATCTCCTCGAACCTACGAGCCTCGGGCTGGCTTCAGGGCGCGCTCGACGTCGATGGCTGGCCTCCGCGCATCCACAACGCTTCCTTCACCGCCGCGGGACTGCGCGTGGCGGGCGGGGGCCTGCGCTCGCCCGTGCGCGTCTCTTCCGCCGATCTGAAACTGAATGACGGCAAGGCTTCGCTGCTCCTCTCCGGCCTGGACTTCGGTCCGCGCATGGGAAGTTTTCGCGTTGAAGGCAGCGCCACCGATATCGGCGCCTGGAAATACCGGCTTATCGCCGCCGGTTCTTCGCCTCGGCTCGGCGCGCTTGCCCGCGCCAGCGAAACGCTCGGCGCCCGCCTTTCCGGCTACTGGAAAGACTTTTCCGGCCCCGGCAAGCTCCGGTTCGAGTGGACCGGGACGCTCCGGTCCGCTTCGCCCGTTCTGCGCGCCTCGCTCGACCTGCGCCACGCCGTCTGGCGCGAGCCCTCGCTTCCCGGCCGCGTCCGCCTGGACCGCGCCCGCGTCTCGATCGACGGCAGCCGGCTGCGCGTGGACGTGCTCGGCGCCAGCACCCTCGGTGCACACTGGCAGGGCTGGCTCGATCGGCGCCTGCCCGGCGGCGAATGGCATTTCAACCTGTCTTCCGACCGGCTCGACGTCCGCTCGCTCGTCGCCAGGCTCCAGCCGCGACCGTTGCGACCCAGTCTGCTCGAGCGCATCTTCGGCTTTGGGCATGCCGCCGGTTCGCCGCCGCTCTGGCTTGCCACGCTCGACGCCGCCGGCCGCATGCGTGTCGCGCGGCTTGCCGTTCCTCCACTCGTAATCCGCGACGTCAGCGGGCGGCTCGTCATCCAGCACGGCCGCCTCGAGCTCTCGCGGGCAACCGGCCGTTTCTACGGAGGCAGCGCGCACGGGCTGCTGGTCTTCTCCGTCAGCCATCAGTCGCCGGTCTGGCATCTCTCGGCAAATCTCCGCGGAGCCGATCTCGCCGCGATCTCGCGCGCCGTCCAGCGCCCGAAAGCCCCGCTGCGCTTTTCCGGGCGCCTCTACGCCACGGTCGACGCTTCCGCGTCCGGCGCCACCGCCGCTGCGCTGCTCCATTCACTCGACGGCGAGGCCCGTCTCTCCGTCTTCGGCGGCCGCGACCGGGGAATCAACTGGTTTGCAACGCTCGCGGCCGGTCACCCCGTTGCCGGCCGCAGCCTCTTTCGCGAGGCCTCCGCGCAGATTCGTCTGGCCTCCGGCCGGGTGACGTTCGACAAGCTCCGGCTCTCCGGGCCTCGCCGCCGCCTCGACGCCACCGGTACGATCGATCTCTCGGGCGGCGCCGCGCTCCACTTGAAGGCACAACTGCTGCCAGCGGGCACCCGATCCGGCCCAGCCCGCAGCTACAGCGTCACCGGCAGCCCTAGCCACCCCCACATCCATTCCGCCGATCGCTAATCCCTTCCTCACCTCTGTTGGTTCTCTTGTAGCGCCGTACTTCAGCGCGGCACGCCTCGGCCCACTGCCGGTTGCCCCCTCCGTCCCTCCGTGATAGCGTCGAAAGACATGCTCCTCCGCGCCCGCACGACGCGCCCGGTTGCCGCAATCGCGGCGCTTCTCTGCCTTCCCGCCGCGCTGCGTGCCGCGCCAAAATCCGCCGCACGAGTTGCGCCGCATTCGGCTTCTCTGGTCCCCGGCGAAGTGCTGCGCTATCGCCTCCAGTACCACAGCAGCATCCAATCGAACAGCGCCAGCCCCGTCTACACGCCCGAAGCGGCTCACCAGATGAAGATTTCCCTCGGCGCCGTGCTCCGCCTCGACGTCCTCTCCGTGAAGCATTCGCCGAGGTTCGGCCGCCTCACCCGCATTCGCGTCACTTATCAGACGGCCAGCGCCCGCGTCAGCACAGACGCCTACGATCCCGGCGCGAAATCGCTCGCCCGGCAGTACCGCGCACTTCGCGGCCGATCCTTCGAATTCACCGTCGACGGGAGCGGGCAGGTGATCGACATCGCCGCTCTCGCCCGGCTGGAACCGGACGAGCGCGCCCGCGAAGCCGTTCGCGAATGGCTTCGCGAGCTGACCTTGCCGCTCGGCTTCTGGCGCCCCGGCATGAAGCCCGGCCGCAAATGGACGCGCGTGGTGCCGCTCACAGACGCACCGCTCGCCGGCCTTGCCTGGCGCACGCGATCGGTCTATCGAGCCGACGAGTCTTGCCCGCCCGCTCCCGGCGCGCCGCGCGAGATCGCCCGACAGACCTGCGCCGTGATCGAAACGCGACTGGGCACCACGCGGCAAAAAACGCATGGTGGAAACACGCCGCTCGCCTATCGCCGGCAGGGTCTGCGCACCAGCGGCCGCTGGAAGCAGAGCGGCATCAGCCGCAGTTACATCTCGCTCGCCACCGGCCTCGTCACCAGCAGCACCGCCGTCGACTCCAGCCAAATGGACCTGACCATCGCGGCCACACTTAGCGGCTCGCGCCTGCACTACTCCGGCCAGATGGAAAGCTCCTCCCAACTCACGCTCATTGGCGTACACCTCCCGCGCCCGGCCAAGGAACTCCGCAAGGGCTCGGCCCCGGCGCAACACCGTCCCAGCATCCGTCCGAACCTGCACCGATAGGGCGGGCTTCAAAGACGCCCCTACTCAATTCCCCAATCCCGGCCAAGCACAGCTGTAGCGTCGCCCGTCTGGCGGGTACCGTTCCCGGCCGGGCCAAGTCCATTGCCGGCGGGCCGCGACTACCCGTTTTTCTTGTAGAGAGGAGAAAGTTCCCTGAGATATTCCACGACGCCCGGAAGCAGCCCGATCGCCCGGTCCACTTCCTCCGCGGTGCTCGTGCGTCCCAGGCTGAACCGCAAACTCGCGTGCGCCTCATGAGGCTCCAGCCCGATTGCAGTCAGCACGTGCGAAGGCTCGATTGCCCCCGATGAGCACGCCGCACCGGTGGAGCATGCCAGCCCCTTCAGGTCCAGCGCGATCACCAGCGATTCGCCCTCGATGAAGGAGAACATCACGTTCGTCGTGTTTGCCACACGCGCGGCGCCCGCGCCGTTCACGCGCGTTTCGGGAATGCGTTCGAGGATTGCCTGCTCGAACCGGTCGCGCAGCGCCGCCAGCCGCGCGGGCTCGCCGGCCAGCTTTTCGAGCGCCAGTTCCGCCGCCCTGCCCATGGCCACGATGCCCGGCACGTTCTCCGTCCCCGGCCGCAGATCGCGCTGGTGGTGGCCGCCGAACGATTGCGGCGCCAGGTGCGCGCCCGAGCGGACGTAGAGCGCGCCCACGCCTTTCGGCGCGTAGATTTTGTGTCCTGAAAGCGAGAGCAAGTCCACGCCCAACCGTCCCACGTCGATCGGGATCTTGCCCGCTGCCTGCACCGCGTCCGTGTGGAACCAGACGTCGGCTTCCGTCGCGATTTTTCCGATCTCCTCGATCGGCTGGATCGTGCCCAGTTCGTTATTGGCCATCATCACGGTGATCAGAACGGTCTCCGGCCGCAGCGCCTCGCGCACAGCAGCCGAGTCCACCAGGCCGTCCGCGTTCACCGGCAGATAGGTCACTTGCACGCCGCGCTTTTCGAGCGCCTGGCAGGTGTTGAGCACCGCGTGGTGCTCCACACTTGTCGTGATCACGTGCTTTCGCCCGGCGCGCGACGCGCCGACAACACCCAGAATCGCCAGGTTGTCGGATTCCGTTCCGCCGCTGGTGAAGACGATCTCCGCCGGTCGTGCGCCCACCAGCCGGGCAACCTGTTCCCGCGCCCGTTCCGCCGCGGCGCGCGCCTGCTGACCAAACGAATGGATCGAGCTGGCGTTCCCGTACACCTCGGAGAAATAGGGCTGCATGACCCGGAAAACTTCAGGATCGACCGGCGTAGTCGCGTTGTGATCGAAATAGATGCGATGCATGGAAATCAGCGGCCCGAGCGAAAACCGCGCGTCTCCAAGCAAGAATAGCGTTCACGCGGAACCGGGGCAAGACGCAAGGGCAAAGGGGCAGTAGGGCGGGTTTGAAACCCGCCCCTACAGCCGGAGGGTACGCCGGTTCTCAAACGAGGCACTGGCCGTGAAGCAACGGCGGGCTTCGCGTTATACCTGCAACACGTCGTCGTCGCGGGCTACCAGGCGGTAGAGCACGGGATAGACGAAGAAGCCCAGGAACAGCGGTCCCAGCAACCCGCCGACGATGACCCGTGCAAACGGCCGCTGGGTATCGGATCCGATGCCGTGCGAAAGCGCGGCCGGCAAGAGGCCCAGGCAGGCGACCAGTGCCGTCATCATGATCGGCCGGAGCCGCAGCAACGCGGCTTCCCGCGTCGCCGTGCGGATGTCCATGCCTTCCAGCCGCATCTTGTTCACGTAGGAATACATCACCACCACGATCTCCACCGACACGCCCATCAGCGCCAACAACCCCAGCCCGCTCGACACGCTGAACGGCGTCCCGGTGAGCCACAAGGCCAGCAGCGCCCCCACCGGTTCGGTGAGGATCACGCCGATCAATGCGGCAATCGGGAATTTGAAGTTGCCGTACAGTGCGAAGAGGATCAGCAGAATCAGGAGCACGGTGATCGGCGCGATGAACTCCATCTGCGCCTTCGCCGCCAGATATTCGCTGTATTCTCCGCCCCAGGTGACGTAGTAGCCCGGCGGCAACTGCACGTGTTTCGCGATTGCCGCCTTGCCTGCCGCTACCGCGCCCGCCAGATTGCGTCCCTGGATTTCGTACTGCACGCCGATGTAGCGCGAGTTGTTTTCCCGGTAGATGAACGAAGCGCCGTTCACCACACGGATGCTGGCCAGCTCCTTCAGCGGAATCAGCTGTCCGGACGGACTCATCACCAGCAGGTTGCCGATCTCCTGAGGACTCGAGCGGAACTGCGGCTCCATCCGGACCACCAGGTCGAACAGTTTCTCGCCCTGGATCACCTGCGTCGCCGATTCCCCGCCCACGGCCGTTTCGATCACGGACTCGACGTCGCTCACGTTGATGCCGTAGCGCGCGATCTTGGCACGGTCGATCCGGATTCGCAGGCTCGGCTGCCCCAGCTCGCGTACCACCAGCAGCGAGGTGAACCCGGGCACGTGGGAAAGCGCCATCTTGATCTGCAGCGCCTTCCGCTGCAGCACGTTCAGGTCGGGACCGTAGATTTTCACGGCGAGCGCGCTCTTGAGACCCGTCAGCGCCTCGTCCACCGCGTCTTCGGCCGGTTGCGTGTAGTTGAAGATCACACCCGGAAACACGCTCAGCTTTTTCCGGATGCTCTGCACCAACTCCTGTTTTGTCTGGATCGGGCCGGTCTTCCACACCTGGTCGCCGTAGGGATGCAGCCCGACGTAGTATTCGCAATTGAAGAAGCCGGTGGCGTCCGTGCCGTCGTCCGGCCGCCCCAGTTCCTGCCCCACCACGGTCACCTGCGGATAGGACATGAGCACGTGCCGGATCTCCGGCGCGATCTTTGCGGCGCGCTGCCAGCTGATCGTGTACGGCATCGTCGCCCGCACCCACAACGCTCCTTCATCCAGTTGCGGCATGAACTCGCCGCCGATCCGCGGCGCCAGCGAAATCGCGCCGAGGAAGATCAGCACCGCCGCACCCAGCGTGATCTTCGGGTGGTCGAGGCCCCAGTCCAGTCCCCAAGCGTATTTGCGCTTCAGGAACTCGTACGCGGGGTTCTTGCGGTCCTTCACGCCCTTCTTGAACCAGTAGGAGCTGAGCACCGGCACCAGCGTCAGCGTGATGATCAGGGCGCCGATCAGCGCGAAGACCATCGTGTCGGCCATCGGATGGAACAGCCGCCCCGAAGCGCCCTTCAGCGCGTAGATGGGCAGGTAGCCCGAGATGATCACCGCGATCGAATAGAAGATCGGCCGGTCCACGTCCCGCGCCGCCGCCAGGATCACGTCGAACAGGCTGTACTCCTGCCCCGCCCGCAGTCCCAGCTCGCGGTAAATGTTCTCCATCATCACCACCGTGCCGTCGATGATGATGCCGAAGTCGATCGCCCCGATCGATAAGAGGTTCGCCGAGACGTTTTCCGCGTGGAGCAGGATGAACGCAAAGAGCAGGGCCAGCGGGATCGTCAACGCCACGATCACCGCCGCGCGCACGCTCACCAGGAAGAAGATCAGCACGATCAGCACGAGGATCATCCCGCGCACCAGGTTCGTCTCCACCGTGTTGATCGTTAATCGCACCAGGTCGCTGCGGTCGTAGAACGGGCGCACCTTCACGTCGGGCGGCAGCAGTTGGGAGTTGATCTTCTTCGTCTCGGCCTCGACGCGCTTCAGCACCGTCTGCGTCTGCTCGCCGGTCCGCATGAGGATCACGCCTTCCACGGCGTCGTTGTTGTTCATGAAGCCGAACTCGCCGAGCCGCGGCGCGTGCCCGATCACCACCTTGCCGATGTCCTTCACCAGCACCGGGACGCCGTTGTAGCTGCCCACCACGATGTCGGCGATGTTTTGCAGCGAATGGATCAGTCCCAGGCCGCGGACGTAGTAGAACTGGCCGCCCTTCGAGTAGAAACCGCCGCCCGCGTTCGCGTTGTTGGCGGCGATCGCCGCCATCACCTGCGGCACGCTCAGGTGGTAGCTGTAGAGCCGCGTCGGGTCCAGCAGCACCTGGTACTGCATCACCGTCCCGCCGAATCCGGAATCGTCGGCCACGCCCGGCACAGATTTGTAAGCGCGTCCCACCACCCAGTCCTCGATCGTCTTCAACTCCATCGGCGTCCGGTCGGGGCTTTCGAGCACGTAGCGATACACCAGGTCGCTCGGGCTCGAGAGGGGAGCCAGCGTGGGCGTCACTCCCGACGGCAACTGCACTTGCGACAACCGTTCGTACGCCCGGTCCCGCGCCCAGTATTTCCGCGTGCCGTAGTGGAAGGTCAGCATCACGTCCGAGAGCCCGTAGAGCGAGGTCGAACGCATCACTTTCAGATTCGGGATGCCGTTCATCTCGATCTCGATCGGAATCGTGATCAGCCGCTCCACCTCCTCGGCGGCGTGGCCCGGCCACTGCGTGATGATTTCCACCAGCGGCGGCGAGAGGTCCGGATACGCCTCGACCGGCATCTTCTGGAACGACACCGAGCCTGCCAATATCAGGAACACAACCAGCATCAGAACCAGGAATCGTTGGTGCAGTGCGGCGCGTACGATGCGATGGATCATCGGCGATTTCCCTTAACGCAGCGAATTGGCGAATTGAAGGAAGAGGCTGCCGTCGCCGACGACCTTTTCCCCGGCCTTCAGGCCGGCGGTGATCTGGGTGACGCCGTGCTGGCTCTCGCCCACCGAGACCAGACGGCGCGCAAACCGGTCCGCGCCCACCTGGACGTAGACGAACGGCCGGTTGTCGCTCGTGCGCAACACTGACGCGTAGGGCACTACCAGGGCGTTCGGAATGGTCCCCGCGTGCACCAGCGCGGTCACGTACATGTCTTTTTTCAGCTCCAGCCGTGGATTCTCGGTCACGATCCGCGCCGAGAGCGTCCGCGTGTTCGGATCGAGCGAAGGCGCCAGGTACGAGATCCGACCCTGGAAATCCTCGGGATAGCTGTCGGTTTCGATCATGGCCGTCTCGCCGACGCGCACGTTCGGCAGGTCCTTCTGGTACACGTTCACCAGCACCCACACCGTGTGCGTGTCCGAAATCGTGAAGCATTGCGTCGACCCGGCCGTCAGCAACTGCCCCGGCGAAGCCTGCCGCTCCACCACTTCACCCGAGATCGGCGCCAGCACCGGGATCTGCGACGACGCGCTATCGGCCGCGGTCGCCGGATTCGCGATCCCTAGGATCTGCAGCGCCTGCTGCGCCGCCTCGAAGTTGTCTCGCGCCTGGTTCCGGGCCGATTCCGCCGTCAGCAGATCGCGCTGCGCGATCGCCTTGTGGTTGTAGAGGTCTTCGGCCCGCTTGTAGTTCACCTGGGCCACGCGGTAGGCGTCGCGAGTGTTCAGGTAATTTGCGCGCAGCTGAGTGTAATCGGGACTCTGCACGTAGAGCAGCGGCTGGCCTTGCCGCACCACCTGCCCCGGCACCGCCAAAATCCGGCTCACCGGCCCGCCCACCTGGCTGATCACCGGCGTCGTCCGGAACAGGTTGTAGCTCACCGTTCCCGGCAGCCGCAGCACCCGATCGAGTTTCCGTTTCCGCACCGTCACGATCTGGATGTGCGACAGCTGGTTCTTCGGCACCGAGAAGTACGACGCCCGCACCCCCTCGGCCGAAAACGACGTCATCGCGTTCTGCGACTTTCTCTCCTCACGGGCGCAGCCGGCCAGTCCGGCCAGTGCCAGCCCCACCAGCACGAGGCCCAGCATCGGCCGCCGGCCGGCGCCGCTCCCCGTTCGGCTCTTCCGGCGCTCCAGCTTGCCGGCCTCATGGCCCGGGGCGATTGTGTTACGCGTGTTCATGGCAGCCTCCTGGCGCCGACGGCTTCGCGAAGTTGTTCGAGTGAAAGTTGGTAGGAAGCGAGCGATTGCAGGTAGCCGAACTCCACTTCCCGGTAGCTTCGTTCGGCGTCCAGCAGATCCAGCAGGCTCACGCCGCCCCGGCGGTAGGCGTAAGCGGCAATTGTGCGCGACTGCTTCGCTTCCTTCAGGTAACCCGACTGGTACAGCCGGATCGTTTCCGCTTTTTCCTGCGCGGCATCATAGGCATCGGCCACCTGGCTGAGCACCTTCAGCCGCGCCGAGATCTCGCTGTCCTCCGCCTCGGTGATCGCCGCATGCGTCCGCGCGATCTCGCCCTGGTTGCGGTCGAAGATCGGGAGCTGGATGTTCCAGAAGAACGAGCCGTTGTTCAGGCCGCCCAGGTGCGTGTAGTTGGCGCTCATCGTCAGATCGCGCTTGCCGTTGGCCTTCGCGAGCCCGTAGTCGCTCTGCGCCGCCGTCACGCCCTGCCGCGCCGCCCGCAGGTCGGGCCGCAATTGCAGCGCCAGCTGTTGCAGGTGTTGCCGGTCCAGCGTCAGCGGCCTGTAGGTGAGGGAGCCCGAGACATTGTAATCGGCGGGAACCGATTCGTAGCCCAACAGCCGCCGCAGTCCCTCGAGCGCCTGTTGGCGCGCCAGCCGGGCCGAAGAGACGTCCAACTGGAACTGCAGCAGTTGCAGCTTGATCTTCAGGAAATCGCCTTCGCTGATGTCCCCGGCCTGGTAGCGCGAACGGCTGATCGTCACCGTCTTCCGGAAGCTCGCCAGGTCTTGCTTTGCGAATGCCAGCGTCGATTCCGCGAGCAGCACGCTGGTAAACCGCTGCGCCACGTCGTAGACCAGCGACCGTTCGTCGTCGGCCACTTCCGACCGCGTCACCGCCGTCGCCGCCCGCGCCGCCGCCAGCCGGTGCTGCCGCTTCTTGCCCCGCTCGAACAGGTAGCTCAGCCCGATGTCGAACTGCGAAAAGTTGTCGATCGTATCCGGCGTCAGTGCGTCAGGACTGAAGAGGGGAATAAACTGCGCGTCCCACGAGAGCACCGGATTCGGCCGCAGGTTCGCCGTGATCTCTTCGTCCTTGCTCTGGGTGATCGTGGTGCGCGCCGCCTTCATCGACGGGTTGCGGAGCAGCGCCAGGTGAATCGCTTCCTGCAGCGTGATCTTCGGCGGAGGCTGCGCCGCCGCTTGCGCCGCTCAAAGAAATGCCCATCTGCGAGCTGATCGGGCGGA
>JBJKSI010000084.1:0-4421 GCA_046704165.1 Candidatus Acidiferrales bacterium | reverse complement strand
TGGCTCCTGCCGCGAGAAAGGGCGCGATCGTATCCAGGCGCCGCGGGTTGAATTCCCGCATGGCCTGCTCGACGTCGCGATTGATTTCGGCCAAACCGGTCTTCAGGAAGGCGTTGTTTTGTCCGCTGGCCAGATCGGCGATCCCGGTCAGGGAAACGTCGATGCCGGCAAACATCGAGTTGGCATTTGCTGGAGCGTGAACACGCGATCCGAACAGATGATAGGCCACGTTAAACGGGCCAGGCGGAGGCGGCGTGAGACCACCGTTCTGCGATTTCTGGAAGCCAAGGCCCTGCCGGGAAACCTGGATAAACGAACCGCCGAGCAGCGGATCGTATTGGCCTTCGGGGATGGTGAGATCGGTGGAAAGCATGCCGTTCATCCACTTGCCCGTGATGTAATTGTAGAAGCGCAGCGGATAGGTGTGGTTGTTGGCGTAATCCCAGATATGGCCGTCGCGAATCGCGAAGGTCGGCACGCGGGCGTAATCCTTGAGCGGGGTCCACGGCAGCAGGCCGGCCTTGATCTGATCGGGAAACATGCTGGGGTTGCCGGCGTCCTTGAAGGCGAGTTGCGCCATTTCCCCGGAGACCTGGTGGTGACCGTGACCGTCGGAATGTCCACCGACAAAGACGGAAGTGATCACCAGCGGGCGCACGATGCGAATGACGCGGACAACGTCGGAGAGGACGCGCTGCTGCCCCCACTTCTGCAGGCTTTCCCGTTTCGATTTTGAAAAGCCGAAGTCGATGACGCGCGTGAAATATTGCTGGGAGCCGTAATACTGATCGGCGTCGAGCAGCTCTTCGCTGCGCACCAGTCCCAGCGCGTCGAAGAAGTCCCGGCTCATCAGGTTCTGGCCGGATTCGCCGCGGTTGAGCGTGAGCAGGGTGACCCGGGCGCCTTGGCCGCGGGATTCGTAAGCCATCATGCCGCCGTCTTCGTCATCGGGATGGGCGTCGATCATGATCAAGCTGGCGCGCGTGCTGAGTTTGAGCAGGCTCTGCCACAGAGCCGCTGCGCCGCGATCGATGGAGATGGGGCGCAGGCGAACCTCCGGCTGGATGCTTACCGCCCAGGGCGGTTGCGCGATCAATCGGCGGGCGACCGGTCCGAGAACCAGCGCCAAGGCGGCCGCAGCAACGGCCATGCGCGTCATCCTATGGATTTTCATGCTTCCCTCCGACATGGGAATTCGCGATCGTCTCGCCGGCTGTGCCAGCGTGGAACTCTGCTGGGGAAATCGACGGCGGGGGACACGGAAGCTCTTTGTTCTACGCTTTGCCGGAGTCGGCCGTATCCGGCGCTCCGCGCGTAAAAGGCCACTCGGATCGGCGGAAGGCCCGCACGCCATAGATCACCAGGCCGGCGACGAGAATCGCGAAGCCAACGCGAAGTTCCCGGGTGAAATGCGGCCGGGAAATCAGGATATAAATAAAGCCCGCGATGGCTATCAGGGCCGGCACCGGATAGAGCCACATCCGAAACGGGCGCTCCATCTCGGGCCGGCGCATCCGCAGGACGATCAGGCCGACGTCCTGAATCAGGAATTGCAGCAGCAGTCGAATCACCACCAGCGCGGCGATCACGTCCACCAGTGACATCGTGCAAAACGCTGCCGCAACGAAACCCAGCGTCAGAAGCGAAACGCTGGGAAACTGGTGCTTGGGGTGCAGACGCTTGAAGACGCGAAAATAGTTTCCATCGACCGCGGCGGCATATGGCACGCGCGAGTAACCCATCAGAAGCGAAAAGACCGATGCAAACGCCGTCCACAGAATCAGCAGCGTAACCAGCGTGGCCGCTCCCCGCCCGTAGATGCGCTGCATGAATGCCGAAATCACGAAATCCCGGGCGTGGGAATGCGCGGTGACCAGCAGGTCGCGCCATGGCACCACGCCGATGACCCCGAGAGTCATGGAAAGGTACAGGGCCGCTACCAGCACCACGGAATAGATCACCGCTCGCGGGATGTTGCGCCCCGGATCGCGCACCTCGCCGCCGAGGAAGCAGATGTTGTAGTAGCCCCAATAATCGTAGGTGGCTACCAGCATCGCCGCTCCCAGTCCGAGGAAAAAGCCCGACGAGAACCGGAATGCTCCCGGAGGGAAGTCGAAAGCCAGCGCGGGATGAAAATGCGTGACCCCCGCGAAGATCACCCACAGAATGGTCCCCAGCACGCCCCAAAACAGAAACTTGGAAACGGAGCCGACCATGGTGATTTTGCGATAGGAAAGCAGTGTGGCGAGCAGGCATATGCCGATCGCCAACCCGGTGCCGCGGGTGATCTGCAGACTCCCATGCATGCTGCCCAGTAGCGGAAGCGCCAGATGCAGGCTGCCGATCGGATGCAACAACGAGGGCCACAGATAAGCGGCGTAGAGCGAAAGCCCGATGCAACCGCTGGCGATACTGAGCGGGGCGCTGAAGGTGAGCTGCCAGATAAAAAGGAAGGACAGCATCCGGCCGAGCTTCGTCGGGCCGTAAATATCGCGGATGTAGGCGTAGGAACCGCCGGCTAGGGGCATTGCCGCGCCCAACTCGGCTACCACGAGGCCGTCGCACAGCGCGAGCAATGCGCCGAGCACCCATCCGAGCATCGCCTGTGGTCCGCCCATGGCCTCGATCACCAGCGGCAGAGTGATGAACGGTCCGACACCGATCATCAGGTTGACGTTGAGGGCAATCGAGCTGCCCAGACCCAGGCCGCGAACCAGTTGCGAGTCTCGTGTAGACGGTTTCGTATCCATGGAAAATGTGCCTGCCGGCGGCCGGAGTGGCGTCAGGGTGCAAGGACGCCTCCATCGCGGGCCTCTTGGCGCAGGCGTTCGGGATAACGTGCCAGGAGGGCCTGCTTCTGGCCCAGCCAGGCTCGCGCGGCATCCTGGTCCCGGCGCGCCCGGTCAATTTGCCGGCGGACCTCGGAAGGCGCCGGACCGCCGGGGACGGTGCGCACGCGCACAAAATACCCCGGATCGAGCGCTTCAAGCCAATCCTTTTCCGAGGACCGCAGCGGGTGGTCGATGTACTGGGGCGCCAGGCGCTTGAGTTCGGCCACCAAACGAGACGTGGTGCGGTCGTCTCCAGAGGCCACGACGGCGCTGGAAAGCAGCTCATGGGCCGCGTGGAAGCTGATGCCTTCGCGGCGCACCAGCGTATCGGCGAGTTCCGTTACGGTGAGAAAGCCCGTCCCGGCCAGGGCCGCGAGCCGTTCACGCTGGATTTCGGCGGCGGCCAGCAGGGCGGCGAAAAGGCGCCAGGCGCGAATGCCGTCACGAAACGCCGAAAGGACCAGCGGCTGAAGGTCGTCTTCGTTGTCGTCGATGTCCCCAAAGGGCGTATTGTGCACGGCGGTGAAAACGGCCTGTGCCTGTCCCAGGGCTTTGCTGGCGAGTATGCGGGTATGTTCGAGCGCCACGGGATTGCGTTTTTGCGGCATGATGCTGCTGGACTGTACGTAGCCGTCCGACAGCTTCAGAAAGCCGAACTCCGCCGTGCACCAGAGCAGCAGATCCTGCGCGAGCCGGCCCAGGTTCACCATGGTTGCCGCCAGCGCGCCGGCCGCGCCGGTCACGTAATCGTTGCCGGCAATCGCATCGTAGGAATTTTCCACCAGGCCCTCGAACCCAAGCAGTTCGGCGGTGTAGTTGCGGTCGATGGGAAAGCCTGTGGTGGTGATGGCGCAGGCCCCCAGAGGGCTGCGATTGATCACGGCGAAAGCGGCCCGCAGCCGTTCCAGGTCGCGACCAGCGAAATCGGCCGCCGCCATGAAGTAATGCGCGACGGTTGTCGGTTGCGCGGGCTGAGTGTGTGTGTAGGCCGGCATCAGAGAATCCAGATGCCGCGCCGCCTGATCCAGCAGTACGCTCCGCGCATTCAGCTCGGCCTCGATCAACCGGAGCAGTTCGCGGCGCAGGCGCATGCGATAAAGCGTCAAATCGATGTCGTTGCGGCTTCGCGCGGTGTGCATTTTGCCGGCTGTTTCGACGCCGGCGGAGCGTTCGATTTCGCCCTGAATGTAGAAGAAAAGATCCTCGAAGCGGCCGTTGTAGACGGCTTCGGCAATGCGCTCGCGGTTCAGCCCGAAGACGGCGTCCAGGCAGGTTTTGGCTTCCGCGGGGGTGAGGATGCCAACGCGGGCCAGCATCAAGGTGTGGGCTGTGTGAAGTTCCAGCAGGGATTCCAGAAAGAAACGCCGCGCATCTTCGAAATTCACCGCCAGGACGGTTTCCGCATATACCGGAGCGGGGAAGCGGGTATCGGAACCACCATCGTAGCGTTCTCTGGTCATGGGTTCAGGGGCAAGCGCCGCTTCCGTGGTGCCCGCCGATGCCGGGCGGCCGGCAGCGGTAGGGTTTTTTTGGGGGAACTAACACCCCCCAGCCACACCCCACACCCCAAATAAACCTTTGAGCCCCGTA
>JBJKSI010000083.1:0-13574 GCA_046704165.1 Candidatus Acidiferrales bacterium | reverse complement strand
GGTCCTCCAGCGCCCTGAAGGCTACCACAGCGATGAGAAGGCCGCGTAGCTTGCGAACGCACCTGTCTGACTCATAGGGCACTCCTCCGCGCGTCCCATTCCGCGGCGGTGATTTCCCAAATCTCCGAGGGAAGGCGGCGGCAGACGTAGTCGCGTTCCTCGGTCGCGACTAGTCGCATCCCTTGCCTTTCGGAGATGCGGCGCGAGGCGAGGTTCGGCGCTGCTTTCGATACGCGAAGAACGGGAAACTTCAGCGTGTGGAACCAATAATCCGTCACCGCATCGGCCGCCTCGCTCATCAGGCATTGCCCTTGCCAGGGCAATCCCAGCCAAAAACCGCGATTTTCATTCTCGCGCGTCTTTACATTGATGTAACCGATCAAGTTGGCGGGGTTCGTTTTCAGCCGCAAGCTCCAGTGCCACGCCTGACCGGTTGCGGCAGCTGAGAGGCTCTCACGCACGTGCCGAACGGCACCATCGGGTGGATAAGGCCATGGCACCTGGTTTGCGAAATAGCGGACGATCTCCCAGTGTGGGAACAGAATCTGGATCTGCTCGGCGTCGGCGAGTTCCAACGGCCGCAAGATGAGCCGCGAAGTTGCGAGTGTCGGAGTCACGGCCATAATCGCCCCTTGCGCGCGAAAGCTCGATTCTCGCACGGTTCCTCTTCGGGCACGAGGGCGCGTTTCGCGCCGTCCGCCCTGCGCTACAATCGACTTCATAAGCCATGAGTCTGCCGCCGCTTACGGTTCGCCTCGGTGGTTACCGGCTGTTCGGTCGCTTGGCGTTTCTGTTCTTGCTGCTGTGTTCGATTCTGTTCGGGGCCGCGGTCGGTCTGCTGTTCGTATACGGAGTCGATCTTCCGCAGATTCAGGAGCTGGAAACTTACCACCCCGACGTTATCACCGAACTCTACGCCGATAATGGCCGGAAGATCGGCACGTTCGCGCTCGAGCGCCGGATTCTGGTGACCTACAACCAGGTTCCTCCGCTGCTCCGCAACGCCATCATCTCGACCGAAGACCGGCACTTTTTCGAAGACTGGGGCGTCGATATCCCGCGCATCGTCGAGGCAGCCTGGGTCAACATTCGCGAAGGCCGCGAGGCCCAAGGCGCCAGCACGCTGACGATGCAACTGGCCCGGATGCTTTTCCTGACGCCCGAGAAAAGCTTCCATCGAAAAATTCAGGAAACCCTGCTCGCCATCCAGATCGAACGCCATTACACCAAGCCCCAAATCTTCGCGATGTATTGCAACCAGGTCTATCTGGGTGAAGGCAATTACGGGGTCGAGGCCGCCTCGGAATTCTATTTCGACAGGCACGTCGGTGAGCTCACCCTGCCAGAAGCGGCCCTGCTGGCGGCGATGATTCGTGGACCCGGCTACTACTCACCTCTTCGCCACGCCAAGCGCGCCCTGGCGCGCCGTAACCTGGTGATTCACCTGATGTACGAGAACAACAAAATCACCCGCCGTGCGGAACGGGAGGCCATTCGGCAACCGCTGGGTCTGCACTTGCGCTTTCCGCACAACGATATCGCTCCGTACTTCGTCGAGGAAGTCAGGCAGTGGCTCGAACAGCGCTTCGGACCGAATGCCCCCTACACGGAAGGCTTGCGCGTCTATACGACGCTCGATCCCAAAATGCAGCGTGCCGCGCAGCAGGCCGTGCGCGACGGGTTGAACGCCCTTTCTCGCCGGCACGGCTGGCGCGGCCATCTGAAAAACGTGCTACGCGACCATCTCGGCACGCTCAAGACCTACCGTGCCACAGCCTGGGATCGGCCAATCCACACAGACGAATACGTCACGGCGCTGGTGACTTCGGTAGGGGCGCGCACGGCGCGACTCAGGATTGGTGCCGACCATGCACTACTAATGCCATCCGAATTCACCTGGACGGGCTTTACTTCGCCAAAGCAGTTCTTGAAGACGGGCGACCTCACCGAAGTGAAGGTCCTCGGTCTCCGGGATAAGACTGCCCGCGTGACTCTCGAACAACATCCGAGAGCCCAGGCGGCATTGGTCTCGATCGACAACGCGACCGGAGAGATCAAAGCCCTGGTCGGCGGCTACAGCTTCGCTGAATCGAAATTCGATCGGGCGACCCAGGCACACCGCCAGGTCGGCAGTTCGTTCAAAATTTATCTCTATTCGGCCGCCATCGCGCAGGGCTGGGGGCCTTTCGACACGATTTCCGATTCCCCGCTCACGCTGATCAGCGGCGGCCATCCCTATTCCCCGCACAATTACGACGATACCTACGAGGGAACGATCACCTTGCGGCGGGCCTTGGCCGCCTCGCGGAACGTCGCCTCGGTTCGATTGGCCCAGAAAGTCGGATTGGAGAACGTGATTACGATGGCGCGCCGTTTCGGCATCACGGACCCGCTGCCCGATTATTACCCGCTCGTTCTGGGAGCCGCGAGCCTGACCGTCCTTGAGCACACCTCCGCCTTCACCGTGTTTCCCAACGGCGGCGTGCGGATCCAGCCGCACTTCGTTCGGCGCGTCACCACCTACGACGGCGCACTCATCTATCAGGCGCATCCCCGCGTGTACGAGGTGCTCAGTCCCCGCGTGGCCAACACGATGACCGCCATGCTCGAGGACGTGGTCAACATCGGCACCGGCGTTGGCGCAAAGGCCCTCGGCCGGCCGTGCGGCGGCAAGACCGGCACGACGCAAAATTGGACCGACGCCTGGTTCCTGGGGTTCACCCCGTCGCTCACCGCCGGCGTATGGGTTGGCAACGACAACGACAGCATTTCGCTCGGGCGCGGCGAACAGGGCGCACGCGCCGCCCTGCCGATTTGGGTGGAATACATGAAAGGGGCCCTCGCCGGCTCGCCCATCCGCCAATTTACCGGCGTCACATCCCTTGAGCAGCTCGCCCCCGAACACCCCGTTCACGTCGATACACCCGACACCGCGCCTGCCGAGGCAAAACCGAATAAGGAACGCGCGCATCAGCCCGCCCCGGCGAACTCCGCAGCGGATAACGATTCCAAAGCCCTCGGGACGGTCATTCGCCAGCAGTGAGATCGCTGTCTGCGGCATGATTTACAAACAGGACCGCGCTTTGGAATGCAAGTTGCTCCGCTTTGTGCGGGACAGATAAGGTTTGCCCCAACAAACAGATGCCAGATATGGCGTGTTTTGGAGTTTCGACCGTGGCCGTGCCCGTGTGCATACAAGCCTCAAGATGAGAAAAAAACGGGCCAGTCGGAGATGAGAAACCTGCCCGACGCTGCTCCCAGGCATGGTTTGAGCTATCGATGGCGGGCCCAGGCAAAATCTTGTACGTTAGCTCATTCAACAGAGAGCGAACACAATGCCAGATAACGCGAATGATCGCCAACGGAACCGTATGACAGAGAGGGCTGACGTAGAGGGTGAGCTGAGGCACTGATGCAATTCAGGCCGACACATCTATTCAGCGACAGCGGCAGCAACCTCCGCAGCAGGGTCATTGGCATTTACGCCTTCCTCGTCGCATTCAATCTGGCCGTGTGGCTATGGGCCGATATTCTGTTTCACAACCACCCCGTGCTGTTGGGAACGGCCTTTCTCGCTTATATCTTCGGTTTGCGGCACGCCGTTGACGCCGATCACATCGCCGCAATCGATAATGTGACGCGCAAGCTGATGCAGGAGGGCAAGCGCCCCGTGGCCGTGGGCTTCATGTTCTCACTGGGCCACTCGACGGTGGTACTGCTGGGCTCGGCGGCCATTGCCGGGGCCGCTTTAGCGTTGCAAAACCATCTGGAAACCGCCAAAAGCATCGGAAATATCGCCGGCACACTCGTTTCAGGAGCCTTCCTGCTTGGCATCGCCGTTGTCAATCTGGTCGTTTTTCGCTCCATCTACCGGGCGTTTGTCCGCGTTCGCCGCGGAGAGCCCTACGTGGAAGAAGACGTCGATCTGCTGTTGGGCAACCGCGGCTTCCTCGCGCGACTGCTCCGTCCCCTGTTCCGCATGATCCGAAGCAGTTGGCACATGTACCCGCTGGGGGCTCTGTTTGGCTTGGGTTTCGATACAGCGACCGAGGTCGGCGTGCTGGCGATTTCCGCAGCCGGCGCTTCTCAGGGGCTTTCCTTCTGGTCGATTCTGGTGTTCCCGGCGCTGTTTGCCGCTGGCATGCTGCTGATCGACACAACCGACAATATCGTGATGCTGGGCGCTTACGGCTGGGCATTCGTCAAGCCCGTTCGCAAGCTCTATTACAACCTGACCGTTACCTGCGTTTCGGCCATCGTGGCGCTGGCGGTCGGTGGCATCGAAGTGCTGGGACTGATTGCCGGCCGCCTGCATTTCAAGGGATGGTTCTGGAACGTGGTCGCCAGGCTCAATGGCAATTTCGGCATGTTCGGGTATTTCATCATCGGCCTGTTCGTGTTGAGTTGGATTGTCTCGGTGGCCGTCTACAAGTGGCGCCGGTTTGACGATCTGGGCCTGAACGCCTGAATCGGCCAGGTCCCTCACCGGCTGAAGCGAAACGGATCCCAGCCCCTGGCAGGCAGGCACCGATTGCGCCCGTCGCTTTCTACAAGGGAAACCCCGCGCCCGGAAACGATTTCCCCGATGCACGTGATTTCTATTCCGTGGAACTTGCCCGGAATCTTGTCTGAGCGCCGCGCCGGCACGGTGAAGAGCAGGCCGTAGTCTTCGCCGCCATTGAGGGCCAGGTCACGCGACCGTATTCCCCTGCGGAAAAGAGGCGCGGGCACCGGCACTGCCGGAAGCCGGTCGATAAAAATGCGCGCCCCAACGCGGCTGGCGCGAACCAGCCTCGCCAGATCGGTCGAGAGCCCGTCGGAAAGGTCAATCATCGCCGAGGCGAGCCGGTTTCGCGCGAGATGCCGACCCAATTCCGTTGGAATTTCGGGAAACAAGTGCGGGCGAAACAGGCGCTGGAAATCGTGCGCGGGCACGCCGCGCCGCCTTTGAGACACTAAAATCTGGCCCAGGGCTGCCGCGCCCAGTTGGCCGCTGACGTAAAGCCGGTCACCGGCTCGCGCGCCGTCACGACGGATCGCCCGGCCGCGATCGACACGGCCGATCACCGTGAAGGCCATGGCGACTTTCGACCAGCGCGTGGTGTCGCCGCCAATCAATCGCAAGCCGTAACGCCGCGAAGCCTGCGCCATTCCGCCAAGCACTCGGTCGAGCCAGCGCCCGGTTCGCCCGGCCGGGAGAGAAATGGATAAAAGGAAAAATTCCGGATGAGCACCCATGGCCGCCAAATCGCTCACGGCGCGAGCCAAAGAGCGATAGCCAATGGCTTCCGGTGGATAGGAAGTCAGAAAATGCACATCCTCAAGCGAGAAATCCGAGCTGAAGACCCAATCGGAGTCGGCTCGCGGGCGCAAAATGGCCGCATCGTCGCCGATGCCCAGAATCAAATCGCGAACCGCGCCCACTCGCCGGCCGGCGATCCGCTTCCCGATGCGTTCGATAATTTGATCTTCGATCGGCATTACCGGCAATACGCGGCTCGGAACAAAACCGTTCAGCCGCCGCGCCCGCGATTATATAGCTCGCACCGGCTGGGCTGCTCCTCCCAGGTGCCAGTGAGGGATCCGCCGAAAAGATGCAATTGGGAGTTGACAGTCGCTGCACCTATTTCCTAGACTTTGTTTGGTTTCGAACCAAGGCTCGCGGTTCAGACCGGCTTACGTGTGAAAACTGGCCGCCTGGCAGGGGCGGCGACTCCCCAGGTTTCTGGTCCGGCAACGAGTGAAGATGAAGTCGCGTTCTTACACGCTGTATTTTGCAAGCAGCGACGCACAAAGCGTTCGCAAGCTGCATGTTCCCCGCTATGCCCTTCATGTAATGGCTATTTTGGCTGTGGTCGGGGCGCTGACGCTGGGCGCCGCGCTGGCCTCCTACAGCCGCATGCTGGTCAAGGTCGCGAATTACAACGCCTTGCGCTCCGAAGAAGGCCGCCTGAAAAAACAGTACGTCCAACTGCAGGCGCAGGCCAAGGACACACGCCAGCAACTTTCTTCGCTTCAGTCGCTGGCCGCCGAGGTGGCCGCGACTTACGGAATTCTGCGGTGGAGTGACACTCCGTTCCGCGCTACCACCCAGTCGCCCGCCGAGGTCGAGCCCAAGACCTTCGCGGCGAGTTTGAATCAATTCCATTTTCTCGTCCGCAACGTAAGCATGGTGACCATGGTGGACGAAAACGGCTTGGGCTTGCTGCCCGGACCAATTCCGGCCAATTCCCGGCTGGTCCCGTCACTCTGGCCCGTGATCGGGCCGATCACCGCCAGCTTCGGTGAACGCGAAGATCCATTCACGGGCGAACCGGCCTTCCATCCCGGCATCGATATCGGCGCTCCCTATGGCACGCCCGTACACGCCACCGCGAATGGCGTTGTGGCCTTCGCCGGATGGGAAGACGGCTATGGCCGTCTGGTCGTAATCGACAATGGATTCGGCATCTCCACCTGCTACGCGCACCTCTCCGGGTTCAACACGGAAGCGGGAGACCGGGTGCAACGGGGCGAAGTGATCGGGTACGTCGGCGATAGCGGCCGTTCCACGGGTCCGCATCTGCATTACGAGGTGCGCATCGACAATACGCCCGTCAATCCCTGGCGCTACTTGCGCACGACCCTGGCCGCAAATTAGTATTTCATTCCTGCGGCACAGGAAAATGGGTGTCTCCGGTTGCGTGGGGTAGGGCTCCGTGGTACGCTTACAATGTTTCCTTCTGCGCTGGCGTAGCTCAGTGGTAGAGCATCTGATTTGTAATCAGAGGGTCGGGGGTTCAAATCCCTCCGCCAGCTGTGTATGGAGAGTGCGATAAGGGCGCGGCTTGGGTTTTGTGCCTCTAACGCGGGGTTTCCAAAGAATTTGAGGGAGCCGGGTTGGCGAAGTGTGTTCCCGTCGACACGCTTTCGAGTCGGCGGTGTGCCTTTGCCCGGACGGGTGGGTGAGTGGCTAAAACCAGCAGACTGTAAATCTGCCGCCCCTTGCGGGCTACGGAGGTTCGAATCCTCCCCCGTCCACCATGTGTCGAGCCTGACGAGCGGGCTCGGGCGGCAGCCGGTCTGTCGAGGAGAATTTCTGATTACCGCATCGTTCCATGAAGTTTCCCGGCGTGGATGGGAGAGAGCGGTTCGACCTTGGCCGCGGGCGCGCTTGGCGCGCGCGGGCAGCCGAGCCTGGGTAGCTCAGATGGCAGAGCGCGTCCTTGGTAAGGACGAGGTCACCGGTTCAATCCCGGTCCCAGGCTCCAGCCCAATCGGCACGGGCGGGGGTAACTCAGCGGTAGAGTCTCGGCCTTCCAAGCCGATGGTCGCGGGTTCGAATCCCGTCCCCCGCTCCATGCGCCCGGGGCTGGCGGGGCGGTAAGGGATTGGGTACCGATCATGCGAGAAATCGTCACATTGCAGTGCAACGAATGCAAGAATCGGAATTACACAACGACAAAGAATCGCAAGAAACATACCGACCGGTTGGAGACCAAGAAATTCTGTAAGGCGTGTCGGCGCCACACCCCGCACCGCGAGGTCAAGTAGCCGGCGGGGATACGGTTTGTCCGAGGCCCTGCCTCACGCTCGGGGCAAAGGGGAGTAGGTTCAACGGTAGACCGCCGGTCTCCAAAACCGGATGTGGGGGTTCGAATCCCTCCTCCCCTGCCAGTTTCGGCACGATGAGCGGCGCGGGGGGATGCGGATCGAGAAGCGATGTCGCAGGCGACAAAGGTGAGACAGGAACAAATAGCGCGACCGGGACCGATTGCAGCTTCCGGTGCGTTCGCGCGCGTAGCCGAATATCCGCGCCGGGCGCGGCAATTCCTGCGGGAAACGCGCAACCAGATGCGCCTGGTCACCTGGCCGGGCGCGCGCGAGGTGTATTCCACGACCATCGTTGTCGTGGTGACAGTCGCCTTCTTCGCGCTTTTCTTCTGGGCAACCGATAGCCTGTTCAGCTATGCAAGCCAGTTGTTGATTGGGCATTTCCGACACTGAGACGGCGGACGGATGGAAATGGCGAAGCAGTGGTACATCATTCACACCTATTCCGGCTTTGAACGGAAGGTGAAGGAAAGCCTGGAAAGTCGCGCCCGGGCCTTTGGCCTGGAGGATCGCATCAGCCAAGTGGCCATTCCCACTGAGGAAGTGATCGAGGTGCGGGGCGGCAAGAAAGTCACCTCGACCCGGCTGTGCTATCCCGGCTACGTCCTGGTCGAAGTGGACATGGACGACCATACCTGGCACGTGGTCCGTTCAACGCCCTGGGTGACCGGTTTCGTCGGTTCGGGGCAAAACCCGACTCCCCTCAGCACCGAGGAAGTGCAGAACATCATGAATCGCGAAGCAACGACGGCCGAGCGGCCTCGTCCCAAGCTGACCTTCGACCGGAACGAGCAGGTTCGCATCATCGAAGGCCCGTTCGCCAATTTCACCGGCGTGGTCGAGGAAGTGAATCCCGACCGCAGCACGCTCAAGATTTCGGTCACGATTTTCGGCCGCTCGACGCCGGTCGAGCTCGATTTCGCCCAAGTCGAGAAGATCGCCTGAGGCGCGCTTGCCCGCGGCGGCGCTCGCCGCGAATTTTGAGAGGGAGCAGGAAAACCAATCATGGCAGCACCAGCAACCAAAGGAAAGAAGGTCGCGGCACAGGTCAAGCTGCAATTGCCGGCCGCCAAGGCAACCCCCGCTCCGCCGGTCGGCACGATGCTGGGCCCGCACGGCGTCAACATCATGGAATTTTGCAAGCAGTTCAACGCGCGCACGGCCAAGGAAGCTGACGGGATGATCATTCCCGTTCTGCTCACGATTTACAGCGATCGGAGCTTCACGTTCATTCAAAAGACCCCCCCGGCCTCCGAACTGCTCAAGCGGGCCGCTTCGATCGCCAAGGGCTCGCCCGAGCCGAACCGCTCCAAGGTCGGCAAGGTCACCATGAAACAGGTCGAGGAGATCGCCCGGATCAAGATGCCCGATCTGAACACGACACGGATCGAATCGGCCGTTCGCACTGTCATGGGCACGGCCCGCAACATGGGTCTCGAGGTGGAGGGTTAAACGGATGGGCAAGCAAGGCGTAGGCAAGAACATCGATCGTGCGCGCAAACAGGTCGAGCCGAGACTCTACCGGCTGACCGAAGCGGCCGAGCTGCTCAAGAAGTTGCACTTTGTCAAGTTCAATGAAACGGTCGAACTGGTGGTGAACCTGGGCGTCGACGCCAAGCAGAGTGATCAGATGGTTCGGGGAACCGTCGTGCTTCCCCACGGGCTGGGCACGTCGAAGCGTGTGCTCGTGATCGCCAGCGGCGAGAAGGTCCGCGAAGCGCAGGAAGCCGGAGCCGATTTCGTCGGCGCCGACGACATGGTGCAGAAGGTACAAGAAGGCTGGACCGATTACGACGCCGTCGTCGCCACGCCCGACATGATGAAGTCCCTCGGCCGGCTCGGCAAGATTCTCGGTCCTCGCGGCCTGATGCCCAACCCGAAGACGGGCACCGTCACCTTCGATATCGCCCGCGCCGTGAAGGAGATCAAGGCGGGCAAAGTCGAATTTCGCCTCGACAAAACCGCCATCATCCATGCCCCCATCGGCAAGATCGAGTTCGAGCCCAACCATTTGGCCGAAAACGCGGGGGCACTGCTGGCCGCCGTCTCGAAAGCCAAGCCGGCAACCGCCAAAGGCAAGTACATCCAGAAAGTCACGCTCACCTCGACGATGGGTCCGGGCGTCGCCATCGATCCTGCCGAGGCCGACATGGCCTTGGCCGCCGCCTGAGGAGATTGCATGAAGACACGCAAGCAAAAAGAGGAAGAATCCCAAAAGCTGCGCGAAGAACTGGCTCAGGTTTCCACGGTGATCCTGAGCACCTTTCAAGGCATCAAGGCCGAAGAGGACACGCAGCTACGCCGCACCGTGGAAGCGGCCGGCGGGCGCTACCGCGTCGTGAAGAATTCGGTGGCCGAGCGGGCGGCCGAAGGAACTGCCGCGGAAACCCTGCTCAAGGGGCTCGTCGGAGCCAATTCCATCTCCTATTCGGCCGAAGACCCGGTGGCTTTTGCCAAGGCGCTCGCCAAAGTGGCCAAGGAGATCCCCGCCATCGAGTTCCGGGCGGGACTGGTCGAGGGACGGGTGATTTCGGTCAACGAGCTGGTGGCTCTGGCCTCGCTGCCCTCGCGCGAAGAACTTCTCAGCAAAATCGCATTCCTGGTTCAAAGCCCGATCCAGGGCATCGCGCAGGCCCTGGCCGGGACGGCGCGGAATCTGGCTGTGGTCACCGACGAGGCGGCCAAGGCCGAAAAGTTCGCACAATAGGAGGAACACGCAGTCATGGCGAGCAAGGTGGAAGGTATTCTGGAGGAGATCAAGGGGCTCACACTTCTCGAAGCGGCCGACTTGGTCAAGAAGATGGAAGAGACCTTCGGCGTTTCCGCGGCGGCGGCAGCCCCCGTCGTCGTTGCCGGAGGGGTTGCGGCGGCGGCCGCGCCGGCCGAGGAACAAACCGAATTCACCGTCGTGCTCTCGGAAGTCGGACCCAACAAGATCAACGTCATCAAGGCGGTTCGTGAGGTAACCAGCCTCGGCCTCAAGGAGGCCAAGGACCTGGTGGACGGCGCCCCCAAGCCTGTCAAAGAGGGCGTCACCAAGGAAGAAGCCAACGCCGTCAAGAAGAAGTTTGAAGACGCGGGAGCCAAGGTCGAAATCAAGTAGGCCGCGCTCGGTCCGCCGTGTTTCTCTCCGCGGGCGTCCTGGGATGGGTGTGCCCCAAGGACGCTTCATTTCCGGTTTTGCACCCGATTTTCCGCCGTACGGCCTGAGGGAAGGAAGCTATGAGCCAAACTGATGGAATTCGCCCGGCACGGGAAGTGCCTCGGATGGATTTTTCTCGCATCCAGACGTCCCTGCCGATTCCCAATCTTATTGAAGTGCAGAAGATGTCCTATGACCGTTTTCTGCAAATGGATAAGCTCCCCGCCGAGCGCGAGGACGGCGGATTGCAGGCGGTTTTCGCCTCGGTCTTTCCCATCCAGGATTTCCGCGGGCTTTCCCAGCTGGAGTTCGTCGATTATTCGATCGGCAACTGGGAATGCAAGTGCGGCCATCTGCGCGGCTTGCATCACCTGCGAGCCACCTGCCGGAACTGCGGCTCGTCGGTCGTCACCAATCCCTACCAGGTCGGCGACGTAATCTGCTCCAAGTGCGGCACCTTCAACCGCAACACGCCCACTTTCTGCAACAAGTGCGGCGATCCGGTCAGCCTTCAGCTCAAATATGACGTAAACGAGTGTCAGGAACGCGGAATGACCTACGCGGCGCCCCTGCGCGTCACGATTCGCCTGACCACCTACGACAAGGACCCCGACACCGGCGCCAAGACCGTTCGCGACATCAAGGAGCAGGAAGTCTACTTCGGCGACATCCCGCTGATGACCGACAACGGCACCTTCATCATCAACGGCACCGAACGCGTCATCGTCAGCCAGCTGCACCGTTCACCGGGCGTCTTCTACGAAACGGCCGACAACCGCAGCTACTTCCTGGGCAAGATCATTCCCTATCGCGGTTCCTGGGTCGAGTTCGAATACGACACCAAGAACCTGCTCTACGTGCGCATCGACCGCAAGCGCAAATTCCTCGGCTCGATTTTCCTGCGCGCTCTCGGCATGAAAACCAACGAGGACGTGCTGCGGGCGTTCTACCACGTCGAACGGGTTTCCCTCCACGACGGGGACCTCTGGTGGAACCTGTCGGAGGGTCTGATCGATCGCAAGTTCAGCCACGAGATTCGTCACCCCCGCAGCGATGAAGTGCTCGTCGCCGCGCACAGGCGCGTCACCGAAGCCGCCTACAAGGAATTGGTAAAGGCCCGCGCCGGGCAAGTGAAAGTGGACACGGCCGATTTGGAAGGCGCCTACGTCGTCGCCGATCTGGTCAACCGGGAAACCGGCGAAGTCGTGGTGGAATCGAACAAGCCCATGACGGCGGAAACCTGGCCCAAGCTCGCCGAGGCCGGGATCACCGAAGTCGACGTTTTCTTCCCCGAGCGCGACGAGGTCGGCCCGATCGTCAGCCGCACGCTCGACAAAGACACCCTGCACAGCCAGCGCGAGGCCCTGATCGAGATCTACCGCAAGCTGCGGCCGGGCGATCCGCCCACGCTCGAAACGGCCACGGCGCTGTTTCAAGGGATGTTTTTCGATGCCCGCAAATACGATTTCAGCAAGGTGGGCCGGCTGAAATTCAATACGAAGATCGGCCTGGATACCCCGCTCGACCATCGCACCCTGGATATTTCGGATTTCATCTTCGCGATCAAATATTTGCTCAAGCTGCGCCGCAACATCGGGATGGTGGACGACATCGACCATCTCGGCAACCGGCGCGTGCGCGCGGTCGGCGAACTGCTCGAGAATCAGTTCCGCATCGGCCTGGTGCGCATGGAGCGGGCCATCAAGGAAAAGATGTCGGTGTATCAGGAGATGTCCACGGCCATGCCGCACGATCTGGTGAACGCCAAGCCGGTGATGGCGGCCATTCGCGAATTCTTCGGCTCCAGCCAGCTCAGCCAGTTCATGGACCAGACGAATCCGCTTAGCGAAGTGACCCACAAGCGGCGCCTTTCGGCCCTGGGTCCGGGCGGTCTTTCGCGCGAGAGGGCCGGATTCGAGGTTCGCGACGTGCATCCGACCCACTATGGCCGCATCTGCCCCATCGAAACGCCCGAGGGGCCGAACATCGGGTTGATCAGCTCGCTTTCCTGCTACGCCCGGATCAACGAATTCGGCTTCATCGAATCCCCGTATCGGAAGGTGAAGGACGGCCGGGTGATCGATTACGTCCGCGTGCTCAATGCGGGCGATAGCGATCTCAAGGCCGGCGAGATTGCCGAACGCGAAAAGGTGGACGAGGCCAATCGCAGCCTGAAGAAGAACAAGGTCACCGACGCGCCCTTCTCTTTCTACCTTTCAGCCTGGGAAGAGGACCGCTACGTCGTCGCGCAGGCCAACGCCCCGCTCGACGAGCGCGGCCGCATTACCAGCGATCTGGTGAACTGCCGCCAGGCGGGCAACTTCGTCCTGAAGAGCCGCCAGGAAGTCGATTACATCGACGTCTCCCCGAAACAGCTCGTTTCGGTCGCCGCCAGCCTGGTGCCGTTCCTCGAAAACGACGACGCCAACCGCGCCCTCATGGGCGCCAACATGCAGCGCCAGGCCGTGCCGCTGATTCGCGCGGAAACGCCGCTGGTCGGCACCGGCATCGAGCGCGTGACCGCTCGCGATTCCGGAGCGGTGGTCCTGTGCAAACGGGACGGCATCGTGGACCAGGTCGATAGCGAACGCATTATCGTCCGGGTGGAATCGGACCAGAGCGGGGTCCTCAGCCGCGAAGTTGGCGCCGATATCTACCAGCTCATCAAGTTCCGCCGCTCCAACCAGAACACCTGCATGAACCAGAAGCCGCTCGTGCGGGCCGGCGACCGCGTCCACCAGGGACAGGTGCTCGCCGACGGCCCCTGCACGGACAAGGGGGAGCTGGCCCTGGGCCGCAACGTGCTCGTCGCCTTCCTCCCGTGGCGCGGGTACAACTT
>JBJKSI010000082.1:0-49447 GCA_046704165.1 Candidatus Acidiferrales bacterium | reverse complement strand
TACCGCGTCCGGCCGGTCGGCACGCGAGGCGGCAAAGATGGCGTCCCACAGTCTGGCCATCGCCTGGTCAGGCGGCAGATCCGGAAACACGGCCGCAGCCCACGCCGGTGTGGCGCAGGAGACAATGGTCCAGTTGATGTCGTGTCGCGCGATCAGTTCCATTGCCGGGCGGTAGGCCTTTGATGCGGCGCGATTTGCCCGGCTTACCTTCTGAGGATCTTCACCGGAGAGCAGCGACGGATTGCTGCCCGCGATAGCCAGCCGAGCCGACCCACTCCGAAACGCCTGGGCCATTCCTTCATAAAGCCATGACGCAGCGGTGTCGAAACTTTCGTCCGGGGCATAGCGATAGCGGAGCAGCACCGAATCCTCGTCCTGGAACAGAGTGGTGACAAGCGAGGCGCCCGCTTTGTAAGCGTGCTCGGTGATGCGCCGCGCGAGCGGCACCGCATCCAGCGTAGCGGTCATCACCAGTTGCTGACCGGGACCGAGTCCCAAACCAACGTGGACCGCGACTTCGGCCAGGCGGTCAAGTTTCTTTTCAAATTCAGGGTTGCGGGCGAACTCTTGGGAAAACGCGGCTGTTGATCTCATGTTGATCATTATTCCGCGGCGTGTGGGACATCGGCAACACACGGAGGAGCGGAAGGCGGCTTGCGAACCTCAAACAGTATCCCGATATCTTACAAGTCCCGCTTCAATGGCAAGCGCACACACGGCAGCGGCCAACGCCTGTACCGCGTAGAACCTTACGCGCACCTCTGCAGGAATCGTCACTGGCGCGCCGCGCTTAGCACGGCGGGCGCGGGTCGCTCGCGGCTATTCACGAACCGGCCGGCTCGAGATTGACTGTACCGACACCACCTGACACATCGAGCATGATCGAGACAGGCGATTTGCCGTATGCGCTGTTGACGTACACGTCGCCCTCGCGCTCGAATCCGGGTGCGTTGACGCTGCCCAATCCCGCGGTGGCGTGGACGCGAACGCCGACACCGGCGGGCAGGCGCACGGTGACGGTCCCCACACCGCCCTCGATGCGTCCGTCGAAGCTGTATTTCCAATCTCCACCCAGATCCACCGACAGCGTGCCGACGCCTCCCTTGACGCTCAGATGGCTAAGCTGCAGTCCCGCCAGCCGGAGCCTTCCTGTGCCCACACCCATCTTGACATCGAGGTCGAGCGGCGCCTGGTTGCCGAACCGGAGCCGCCAATCGCTGCTCTCGCCGCCACCAAAATGGACGTGTTCGACCTGGGGTTGCCGGATCCGGAGAGAGCCTTCGCCGCCGGTAACGTCGTAGCTTACTTCGGGCTTCAACCCGGGACGGTTGTAGGAGCAGTCGGCCTCGAGAAGCCGAGATGAACCTCCGGCAATATCCAGATCGCCTGTGCCCAGGACAATTTCGGCGCGAACCGATTTGGCCCCCTGCAACGCGACCGTGCGACTGAAATGGTAGTTGCCAAAGGAGTGCGGCGGCGTTCGCTTGGTCACGAAAGCCAGCCCCAAAAGAATGAGCAGGGCGACGACCATGCCGATTTCGCCCCCGCTGAAGCGTGCCGGGGACGTCCTGGCATCCTCTTCGCGGTGCCGCAGATGGTCGACCAGCTTGCCGACTCCCCAGCCGATCAAGAGCACCGGCCAATAGCGCCATATGGTTTCCCAGGTTGCCCAGTTCGAACGCAGGCTGCTGTAGAGCAGTAACAGGCCGATTCCGATCAACAACAGCGGACCGACAAACGAGCGGCGTCTCCCCATCTCTGTTTTTCCCCTTTCCGATGGATTCTACGTGACTTTGGTCGATTTGGTTCCCACAGATTCGTGCTGCGGCTGATCCCCACGGGGTGGCGTGTGCCGCGCGGCCGGAATTGGGAGGCTCGCCTCGGCCGGTGGTTGCAGTAGAATCCCAACGGAATGAAACGGGAGGCGGGCCGCGCGAATTACATCCTCTGAGAGTTGGCGCCAACGGCTCAATCCCGTTCGAAGCGCGAGACCGGACGGCGAGGACCTTTCCGCCGCCGCGGCTCACCGGCAACTGCAACCACCGGACTCCGCAAATCCGCCGGCACCCGTCGTTCGTGCGGCGCAAACACCAGGGAGGTGCTTAATGGCCATCGAGCTAAACGTCAACGGCCGACATTATTCGGTCGACACCGATCCGGAAACCAGCCTGCTGACCGTGCTGCGCTACCATCTGGGACTCACCGGGTCGAAATACGGCTGCGGCGAGGGTGAATGCGGGGCCTGCACCGTGATCGTCAACGGCAATTCGCAGAGATCGTGCATCACGCCGGTGGGGCAAGTGCAGCACCAGCAGGTCACAACGATCGAAGGGCTGGAGCGCGACGGGAAGCTGCACCCGGTGCAGCAGGCCTTCCTCGAAGCCGAATCCTTCCAGTGCGCTTATTGCACATCGGGCATGATCATGACCACCGTGGCGCTGCTCCACTCCAATCCCCATCCCACAGACTCCCAGATCGCCGAACTGCTCGAGGCCAACGTCTGCCGCTGCGGCACCTACCCACGGATTCTTGACGCCGTGCGGCGTGCCGAGCGGGCGATGTCAGAGGGAGGTTCCCGATGAAAGAGAATCGCAACGAGACGCCGGTGCCGGAAACGATCGAGCCCGAACGCTATGAAATGTTCGAATCGCCGGTCCACCATTTCGACCTGGAGCGGCGCGATTTTTTGAAGGTGGCCGGCGGAGGAGTGGGCGTGTTTCTGCTGGTGCGGACGCCGCTGGCGCTGGCGCAGGGTCGCGAAAGCGGCGGGCGGCGGGGCTTTCATATGCCGAATCTGCCGAAAAACGTCGGCGCGTGGCTGCACATCGCGCCGGGCGGCGCGGTGACCGTCTACACCGGCAAGGTGGAGATCGGACAGAACATCCGCACCTCTTTGGCACAGCAGGTGGCGCAGGAACTGTTTGTGAAGCTCGACGGCATTTCCATGGTGATGGGAGATACGGCGAAGGTTCCTTTTGATATCGGCACCTTCGGCAGCCTTACCACGCCCACCATGGGTCCACAGCTTCGCCGGGTGGCCGCGGTGGCGCGCGACACGATGATCGAGCTCGCTGCCGGGCGCTGGAAGGTGGACAAGAAGAAATTGGTGGCCGAGAACGGAACGATCCGCGATCCCGCCTCCGGCCGTTCTATCAGCTACGGCGAGTTGGCCGAGGGTCAGACGCTCGCAAAGACGATTCTCGCGGATGATCCGCTGATCCCTCCGTCGAAATGGACGATCGCCGGCGAGCCGATTCCCAAGGTAAACGCCATCGATTTCGTTACCGGGCGTCACGAATACCCGTACGACATCAAGCGGCCGGGGATGAAGTACGGCAAGGTGCTGCGGCCGGCGGCGTTCGGCGCGACGCTGACCTCGCTGGACGCGAGCGCCGCGAAGGCCATCCCCGGCGTGATTGTGGTGCACGACGGCGATTTCGTTGGAGTGGTCGCGCCAAAGCTGGAGGTCGCGGAAAAAGCGCTCGGTCTGCTGAAGGCCAAATGGAATACGACGCCTCAGCCTTCGTCGAAGGAGATTTTCGCGTATCTACGGAAGAACGTGCTGCCGGAAAATGGCCGCGAAGGGCGCCGATTGCGGCACCAAGTGGGATCGATGGATGCCGGCATGGCCGAGGCTCATCAAACGTTTGCCCAGACCTACACCGTAGCCTACATCGCCCACGCACCGCTCGAGCCGCGCGCCGCCGTCGCCGAATGGCACGGCGACCGGCTGACTGTGTGGACGGGAACGCAGCGCCCGTTCGCCGTGCGCGATCAGTGCGCCGAGGCCTTTCACCTGTCAAAGGATCACGTGCACCTTTTCATGCCCGACATGGGCTCAGGCTATGGAGGCAAGCATACGGGCGAATGCGCTGTGGAAGCTTCGCGACTGGCTCGAGCCGCAGGCAAACCGGTGAAACTCAACTGGACGCGGGAAGAGGAGTTCACCTGGGCCTATTTCCGGCCTGCCGGAGTGATCGACATCCGTGCGGGACTGGGGACTGACGGCAAGCTGACCGCCTGGCAGATGTACAACTACAATTCCGGCCCGTCGGGCATCATGACGCCCTACGACGTTCCCAACCAGGATGTGGGATTTCACCCGACCAAGTACCCGCTGCGACAAGGCTCCTACCGGGCGCTGGCCGCAACGGCGAATTTCTTCGCGCGCGAGACGGCGATGAGCGAACTGGCCGAGCTGGCTCGCGTCGACCAGTTGGAGTTCCGCCTGAACCACCTTTCCGACAAAAGGTTGAAGGCCGTCTTCGAGGCTTCGGCGAGGAAATTCGGCTGGCCGCGGAAGAAAACGCGGCCAGGGCAGGGCTTTGGCATCGGCGGCGGCATCGAGAAAGCGGGACGCGTGGCCGCCTGCGCCGAGGTGTTCGTCGATCCGAAGGACGGCACAGTGCACGTTGAGCACGTGGTCGTTGCATTCGAATGCGGCGCGATCGTCAATCCGGACGGCTTGAACAATCAAGTTAGCGGCGCGCAGATAATGGGCATAGGAGGCGCGCTCTTCGAAGCCATCGAGTTTGCCAACGGGAAGATCCTGAATCCCAGCTTCGCGCAATACCGCGTTCCGCACTTCAGCGATATGCCGAAAATCGACGTGGTGCTGGTCAATCGCACCGATCGGCCACCCGCCGGCGCGGGTGAAACGCCCATGACCGGGCTGGCACCCGCAATCGGCAATGCCATCTACGACGCGACGGGCATTCGGCTCCGCTCGATGCCCCTGGCGCCGAAAGGCGTCAAGAGAACCTGAGCTGCGGGGAACGCCGGGCCCCGAGCACGGCGATCGGTTCCCTCGACAAGCCCAATCGGCCAGCGAAAGGCGCCGGAAGATTGGGCTTTTCCCGGAACGGCTCACGGGATTGGGTGGCTGCGGGGCCGAATCGTGGTGATGAGGCGAGGAGTAGCTGGTTCGAAAGTCCGTACACCTCACGAGCTCTGCTAATCGCAATTCCTTTGGCTGCTGCAGGTCCAAAATCCGAGCCGGTACGCGTGCAGCATTTTGAAGCCGAGAAACGGCTGCTTACGGTAACGCCGGCGGTTCCCTTCTCCGGTTCTTTCCAGAAAGCTGACGCAGGCAGGCATCCAGCTCACGAATCCTCAAGAGTGAAAATTTTCGGAATTTCTTCCGCTGCCCGTGGACTCCGATGAACATCCGCAGGCGCCTTTGCGTAACAGTGTGTGAGGCGGCATCAAGAATACGCGGCACGGTCCGCCGTGGGGCAAGGGTTGATTTATACACTGGCCGCGAGAGGCACTCATGTCTTTCTTTCAGGACGTACGGTATGGGCTGAGGCTGCACGCGAAATCGCCGGGATTCGCGGCGATCGCGATCATCACATTGGCGTTGGGGATCGGGGCGAACACGGCGCTCTTCTCGGTGGTCAATGCCGTGCTGCTCAATCCCCTGCCCTACAGGCAGCCGGACCGGCTGGTGGCCCTCTATTCAAAAACGAAAGAGTTTCGCCGCTCGTCGATCTCCTACCCGAATTTTCTCGATTGGGTGCGGGACAACCGCTCGTTTTCCGCGTTGGCCGCTTTCCGCGAGGACGATTTCAACCTGACGGGCATGGGCCAGCCGCAGCGCGTGACGGCGGAAATGGTTTCGGCGAGCTTCTTTCCGCTGCTCGGGGTAAAACCAGTGATCGGCCGCACGTTCACAGCGCAGGAAGACCGGTTGGGCGGCAGGCCAGTGGTGCTGATCAGCTACGGCTTCTGGAAGAGGGAGTTCGGCGGCGCGAGGGACGTGGTGGGCAAGACGCTGACGCTGAACAATACCGTCTACACGATCGTAGGCGTCATCCCCGCCGGATTCCGGTACGACAGCGGCAATTTCCATACGAACTGCTCCCTCTACGTTCCCATCGGCCAGTGGAACGATTCGACCTTCCGCGATCGGCGTGCGGCGATGGGCATGGACGCGGTGGGCCGACTGAAGCCCGGGGCGACCGTGGCACAGGCCCGGGCCGACATGGAACTGGTGGCGGCGCATCTGGCCGAGCAGTATCCCAATGCGGACCACGGTACGAGCGTGACGGTGGTCCCGCTGAAGCAGGACGTGGTCGGCAACATCCGGCCGTTTCTGCTGGTGCTGCTGGCGGCGGTGGGTTTCGTGCTGCTGATTGCCTGCGCCAATGTGGCGAATCTGCTGCTGGCGCGCTCGACCGGGCGGACGCGGGAGTTTGCGATCCGGGCGGCACTCGGCGCCGGCCAGGGGCGGATGGTCGTTCAGCTGCTCACCGAGAGCCTGCTGTTATCGGTAAGCGGAGGAGTGCTGGGGCTGCTGGTGGCAGCCTGGGGGACGAAGGCGGCGCTGAACGTGCTACCCGAGGCGTTGCCGCGGGCCTCGGCCGTGCACCTGGACGGGCGCGTACTGCTCTTCACGCTGGGCGTATCGGTGCTCGCCGGAGTGCTGTTCGGCCTGGCGCCGGCGCTGAAGACTTTGCGTGTGGAATTGCATGAAACACTGAAAGAGGGCGGTCGCGGCGGCAGCGGCGCTCGACACAGCACGCAGCGGATTTTTGTCGCCGCCGAGATGGCACTGGCAGTAGTGCTGCTGATCGGAGCGGGATTGATGATCCGCAGTCTGACGAAGCTGTGGAGCGTGAATCCGGGATTCGATGCCAAACACCTGCTCACCTTCGGTTTGTCGTCGTCCAGGCCGCTGGGCAATACACCCGAAGAAATTCGCGCCACGATGCGCCAGATCGAACGGCAACTGGAATCCGTTCCCGGCGTCCGGGCAGCTTCGCTGATTGGCGGCTCGCTGCCGATGACCGGCGATTCCGAATTGCCCTTCTGGATCGCGGGCCAGCCAAAGCCGGCGACCGATTCGCAGATGAAGGTGGCGCTTTTCTATGGGGTGCAGCCGGATTATCTGAAGGTGATGAAAATTCCTCTGATCCGCGGGCGCTCCCTCACGCCCCAGGACAATCAACATTCGGCGCCGGTGATCGTGATCGACCAGAAATTCGCCAGCCTGTATTTCGGGGAGCAGAACCCGATCGGGCAGCGCATACACCTGGCGCTGTTCGACACTACGCCCGAGATCGTCGGCGTAGTGGGCCACGTGAAGCAGTGGGGATTGGGCGAAGAGGGGCGCGTGCCGGTCCAAGCACAATTCTATTTTCCGATTTCCCAGATCCCGGACAAGTTTATGCCGCTCGTGGGGCACACGATCGGGGCCGTCGCGAGCACGGCAGGGTCCCCGGTCAACGAAGTCGCGGCGATTCGCCGGCGCCTGGCGGAACTGAACAGCGACCTGGTGGTCTTCTCTCCCGTGTCGATGGAGGAAATCATCTCCCGCTCGCTGGCGGCGCAGCGATTCTCGATGGTTTTGCTGAGCGTTTTCGCGGGGCTGGCGCTGTTACTTTCCTGCGTGGGCATTTACGGAGTGATCTCGTACCTTACCGGGCAGCGGGCGCACGAGATCAGCATCCGCATGGCATTGGGGGCGCAGCAACGCGATGTGCTCGGAATGGTGCTCGGCCAGGGAGCGAAGATGGCTCTGCTGGGCGTGGGCATCGGGCTGGCTGCAGCGTTCGCGCTCACCCGGCTGATGTCGGACATGCTCTTTGGAGTGAGCGCCCGAGACCCGTTGACGTTTCTCGCCGTCTCGGCGCTGCTGGTGCTGGTGGCGCTGGCCGCTTGCTATCTGCCGGCGTGGCGGGCGACGCGCGCCGATCCCGCCCGGGCGCTGCGGTATGAGTGAGGCAGTGGGTAGTGGCTTATGAATGCGGCGAGGCAGGACGGTGCACGGCAAGCCGAAGGCCTGCCGGCAGAAGACGGGGTTCGGGCACGGCGTGGGACCAGGCTGGTATCCTAGGTGAGGCATGGGGATTACGGCGGCAACGATTGTGCCGGCAGTCGTCGCGATCAGTTTCGCGGCAGGACTGAACCTGTATGCGACGGTGGCGGCACTGCTGGCCTACGGCGTCGCGGCCCATGCACTCACGACCGGCGGCAGGCTAATTCTTCATCTTCAACAGAAGCGGGGCGAGTCGCGCTGACGTCGGGCCGTCGAAGAGGCCTGTTGGTCTCAGCCCGTTGGCCTTCTGGAAAGCCCTCAACGCCGCGCGAGTCTTCGCGTCCATGGTGTCACCTGTGGTCGGGCCGCTGTAGAAGCCTTTCTCGGCCAGTGCGCGTTGAATGTCATTCTGCCCGCGGCGCGTACTCTCCAGCCAGTAAAACAGTCTAGGACCCAGCGGATTCGGCCTTGGCTGCTGCGGCGGCTGGAACTTTGGCAGATAGGGCTCAAGTCTCACGATAGTCAGGCCGTCGAGCTTGCCGGTGCCGGGAAGGCCATGCGCAACCTGGAAACGCCGGATGGCGTCGCTGACGCCAGCGCCCCATCGCGTAGCAGGCTGGGTGCGGAGGTAGCCGGCCTTGGCCAGGGCGGCTTGGATGTATTCGGTGCCTCTCGGGGTCCGCACCATGCCCAGCCAGTCCAATGGAGATAGCGAGCGGGGGCGAAGCATAACAGGCTTCGGGGCCGGAGGATTCGGGGGACGCGGGGACAAGCGATGAGGAAGATTGACAAAATTAGGGTAGTAGATGCCCTCGTCAGGCGCGTATAGGAGTCTGAGGACCCGTCCGGGCCCCGTGTAGGTGGCGAGCGCCTTCCAGGCGCTCATGAATTGGCCAGTCCTCCCGTCCGGAGGCTGGCTGGAGGCGTTGGCCGACTCGCCGGCAACGCGGAATTTGTCTCCCCACACCTGCTCGAGCTGCTGGTAGATCGAGTGTAGAAGCCTGTTTACGGCGCCAGCGACGTAGACCCGCTCGTAGGTCTTGCCACCGACGACCGTGCCTACCGGCACGCGAGGCGGCGCTGGAACGAAAACGGACGTGCCCAGAATGTCCGGTTGATACACAAATCTTCCAGAGTGGTCACGGGCTTCCTCTGGGTATACCTCCCAACGGGGTCCATAGGACATCTGGATCTTTTGAACGAGGAAAATCTGTCCGCCCTCGGAGGCGAATTTCCCGAGTACTCGCTGAATTAGAGCGGTAATCCCGCCCTGCGGCCACGCTGTGATCGGGGCGCGGCCGATTGTGGCGAAGTTGCATGAGATGTATGGAATGCGCTTGGGGCAATTGGCTACCTGCGCATACCGCAGGGAGATGGTCTGGACACGCGGGATCGCATACGGACGCTTAACACGCCTTCCATCAAAGAGGCGGACAATCTGCATATCCTGCGGGGCAGCGTAGCGGGGGTCCACGTAGTCGATTAGTACGCCATACCTTTTCTCGATGGCGTCCATCGCCCTGGCCACGGGCCTGGCAGCAGTGACGTCGATGGTCTGCAGCGTTGCGCCGCTCCGCCGTGAGCCCGCCCCCCTCGCATCGGCTTGGTTGTCGAGGAAAAGAAGAGCTGTGATCGCGGCTCCTACGAAAAGCCATTTGTGGATCGGCACCGGGACATCCCTCACGGATTGCACTTCCTTCCACCTTGGCTAGGATAGTACTTGCACTCTTCGACCACGTTGCCGCCCACGGGCTGAACCTCGGAGTAGATTTTTGACGCATCGACCACGAAAGTCAGCAGGCTGGATGTGTACTTCAGCATTTCGGGCGGAGAGCCAGATGCGGTCCGCTCGTCAATGTACATGTCCTGCGGCACGGTGAAGGAGCAGGGAATGTCGTTTGGCTGGTGAGCTCGATACCAGTCTATCGCCTGACTGTTCATGCCGATGTAGTCCCAATACCAAGTGTCGTCACTGTAAACGTACCAGCCCCCGCCCGTGACCCCGGTGACCTCCTGAACGTACTGGGCCGGGTCGCCAGTCATCCAGCACGTATCCGTCGCACCGGCTGCACCGGTTTGCTCGAAGACGGACCTGCCGGCAAAGGCGACGGATCCGCCCGGAGACGCGCTCAGGGGCGAAAGAGTGCGCTGCCAGGCACCGTAAGTTGCGGACGCCGAGTTGTGCACAGCGGCCCAACCATACGCCTGCGGCGTTTCGCCCGCAGGAGCGTCCGTTTGGCTCTTGAGCAATGGGGGTGCAACGAAGTACCAGTAGGGTCCTTCGTCTGCCTCAGGGAACAGGGAGGACATGAAGTTCTGCTCTGGTGATGGACACCCGCTCCCCCCCGAGGAGTTTTGGTAGCCTGCCGATGTCACGTCGCCCGGTCCCAATATTAGATATTCCAGACATGTCTTCGTCGTGGCCGTTTCGATCACCAAGTCGCCATACTGGTCGAGCATGCCGCCGATGGGATACGGTCCACCGTTAATGTTTGAAACCTCGGTTCCTGTTATCGGCCAGGTGCCGGTGGTGGAATTCTGCGAGCCCTGCGTCAGGGTGAATGTGCGCTTCGCTCCACCGTCAAAGTATGTCCAAGTGCCGTTCACGTACTGCGGGGCCGTAGTCTGGACCCCTTGGACCAGATCCGAGGGATAGTCCGCGGCATTGTAGAGAGGGGGGTTGGGCGCCACCGCCTGGAAGTTCGCATCGACGGTGTCATTACCGCAGACGTCCGTGCCCGTCGGCCACTTCTCTGTAGTCCCACATCCACCCGAGCAGCAGGTGGCCTCAGTTTCAGAGTCATCGTGGCCGTAGTTGGAAGAGGTTACCACAAGGTCACCAGTTGTCGCGTCAAAGGGAAGGATGAACTGGATTTCGTAGTCCGTCCATTGCCGCACATTTTCCGCAGGGACCCTCACCCCGCCGAGGGATACAAACCCGAGACCGGACGAGTTGCCGTAGGTTTTCCCGAAGCAGTAACCCTCGACATAGACATCTGTCATGCCAGCGATACCGGTTTGCGGCGTGATGCTTTGGATGTGCGTCGTCCAGGTCACGTCAGGATACGAGCCAGGCTCGGCGCAGGCACGCGCGGCGGAAGGAAGTAGGGGCGTGAGGAATAATGCGAAGCAGACAGTCAGGAAAAGGCGGTGGGACATCGGTCCTCCTTACCAAGGACCTCTTTCGAAGCCTTGGTGGGGCCCAAAACCTAACGGAAGCATACCCCCCCCCGAATGAGTGTCAAGAACGCAATTAAATCATTAGTCAACGATGCACGGCGGGGTTTCGCGGCCGCACGAGACTTATTTCCACGGATCGCCTGCTACTAACTTATGAATGCGGCGAGGCAGGACGGTGCACGGCAAGCCGAAGGCCTGCCGGCAGAAGACGGGGTTCGGGCACGGCGTAGGACCAGGCTGGTATCCTAGGTGAGGCATGGGGATTACGGCGGCAACGATTGTGCCGGCAATCGTCGCGATCAGTTTCGCGGCAGGACTGAACCTGTATGCGACGGTGGCGGCACTGGGACTGCTGGGCCGGTTCGGTATTTTTCCGCTGCCGGCGGAACTGCACATGCTCACGAGTCCATGGGTGATCGGGGCGAGCATCGTCCTATTCCTGATCGAATTCGTCGCCGACAAGATTCCCGTGCTCGATCTGGTGTGGAACGCGGCACACACATTCATTCGCGTCCCGGTGGCGGCGCTGCTGGCTTACGGAGCCGCGGCGCATCTCTCGCCGCCGATGCAGGCGGCTTGCGCGGCACTGGGCGCACTGGTTGCGCTGGCGGCACACGGCGGGAAGATGGCAGCACGTACGGCGATTACGGCTTCGCCCGAGCCGCTTTCGAACGCGGCGCTGAGCGCGGGGGAAGACGTGCTGTCGTTGGGAATCGTCTGGTTCGCGGCGCATCACCCGCTGATCGCCGGGTTGATCGTGGCCGCATTTCTGACAGTGATCGCGCTGCTGGCTCGGGCCGTCTTCCGGGCGATGGCGCGAAGCTTTCAGCGGCGGAGGGCGCCAGCGGTGGCGAAAAGCTGAGCGCCTTCGGGCCGGAAGGCTTGCGAAGTTTCCTCCAGGGCGTTTCGAGATATCCGCTCCACAATGCGACAATCGAAACAGAAACGGGCAGCGCGAAGCTCGAAGCGCGCCTGGCGCATCGAAGCTAGTGTGGGTTGTGGACGGGGTTCTCAAACCTCACATTTCCAAATGGAACGTTGTGTTTCGCAACCGCAGGAGCTTGTGCCCATTGACCGGATTTTTCTCAAGAGGGTTTCACGGCAAGCGACGTCCCTCGGAGCCAGGACGCATTCCGCCGGGCCAGTATGAAACGCGAGACTTTCCGGTGCTTTCCGCCGGTCCGACGCCCCGCATCCAGCTGGGCCAGTGGGATTTTCGGATCGTAGGCGAGATCGAGGGGGAACGGCGCTGGACGTGGGAGGAGTTCCGCGCGCTGCCGCGCGAGACTGTCCACCGGGATATACATTGCGTGACGAAATGGTCGAAACTCGATACCGACTGGGAAGGGGTTTCGGTAGACACGCTGCTGGAAGGCCTATCTTCCGCGGCGGACTACGCCGTAGCCTTCAGCGAGGGCGGCTACACGACGAATCTGCCTCTCGCCGATGTGACCGGGGGCAAGGCCTGGATCGTGGACACGTATGACGGCAGGCCGCTGGCACCGGAGCACGGAGGGCCTGCGCGGCTGCTCGTCCCGCATCTGTATTTCTGGAAGAGCGCCAAGTGGGCGCGCGGTTTGCGACTGGTGAGCGAGGACGTGCCCGGATTCTGGGAAGCACTTGGGTACCACAATTACGGCGATCCCTGGCGGGAACAGCGGTACACGAATGACTGACTCCCGAGTCGCCACGTCCAGGGCAGCGCGAATCGTCTGGCGCGTGGCCGAAGTGCTCGACATCAGTTCCGAAACCCACCGGGCAAAAAGCTTGCTTCTGCGCGTTCCCGGCTGGCCCGGGCACCGTCCAGGCCAGCACGTCGACGTTCGACTGACCGCCGAAGACGGCTACCAGACCGAACGCAGCTATTCGCTGGCCTCCGCACCGGAAATGGAGCTGCCCGGCCGGGAAATAATTCAACTGACTATCGAACGGCTCGGCGAAGGCGAAGTGTCGCCGTATCTGACCGAGGTGCTGCAGCCGGGCGACCGGATCGAGCTGCGAGGGCCAGTGGGCGGGTATTTCACCTGGACAGAAGAGGACGGAGGGCCACTGGTGCTGGTGGCCGGTGGGACAGGACTGGTTCCGCTGATGTCGATGCTGCGGCACCGGGCACGGCATGCGGAGAAAGTGCCGGCGTGGCTGCTCTATTCCTCGCGCACACACGAGGAGATCCTCTATCGCGAGGAACTCGAGCGGCTGGAGACGGCGGGAGACGGGCTGCGCGTGGTGCACACGCTGACGCGGGGTGCGCCGGCGGGATGGCAGGGCTACCACCGGAGAATCGACCGGGAAATACTGGCCGAAGTGATGCCGGCACCGGACCTGCGGCCGCTCTGCTACGTGTGCGGGCCAACGGAGATGGTGGAAGCCGTGGCCAACGCCCTCGTCGACCTGGGACACGACCCGTCCCGAGTGAAAACCGAACGCTTCGGACCAACCGGCAGCTGACGCGCCGAGCGGTGAGGATTCTCTCGCAAGGTGGAAATCAGGAAGCGGGGATTGGGGCGAGTTGGGCGGCGACGAGCCACCAACGGCCCTTACTCTTGCGAAAGACGTGGCGGAAGCGATAGGCGTCGTCGTGGGCAGCGCCTTTGGCGTCTCGGGCTTTTACGCGATCGATTCCCGTCACCACCGCTGTTTTCCCGTTGAGACGCACCTTGAGGCCCTGTTCCTGGAAAGACTCCACCTGCCAGTGGCTGGCGCGATAGCGATCGAGGAGGGTCTGCCGGGTTTCGCGGTTGCCCGCCGCATCGACCGCATAGAAGTCGTGCGCCACGATACCATTCAACTCTTGCACGTTTCCCGTGGCCGTGGCCCGGGCCAGGCGAACCTCAGCCTCACGGACGGCAATGGACTCGTCGGTGGCGGGACGCAGGCGTGGCAGGGCAATCCAGAACAAAGCGATCCCGGCAAGGAAAACCGCCGTGGCTCGTGCGGACATTCGTGGCATAGGCGTCTATCGTTACGCCACCGGCGCCGAAGCCAACGAGGAGGCTAAAAGGCACCCTCGTCGGCCGAGGGGCCGTAGATCGACGGCACAGGCACGTCGTTCAACCGCAAGTATACCCCGAGTTGGGCACGGTGATGGATGGAATGATTCATCACAAAACTGCGCAAGACAGCAACCTTGGGCGCGGTGAACACCACCTTCCCTTCGTTGAGCAGCGACCAGGGCTTGCCGTATTCCTCGTCACGGGCGGCCGAGATGGCCGCACGTCCGGCGGCAACATTGCGGTCAAACAGATCCAGGATCTCCTTGCGGGTGGAGCAATCGGCGGGCTGGTGACGCTCGCCGTCAGGGGGATTGACGTCGATGCTATCGTGGCCAAACGTGTGCTCGATCCAGCCGGGAATATCGGCCAAGTGGCTGGCCAGCCGGCCCAGCGTCATCGATTTCTCGTGCGGTTTCCAACCGAACTTGTCCTCGGGAACACGATCGAGGGTCCTGCGAGTGTTGGCCATTTCCTGATCAAACTCGGGAAGCAAAGCGTGGCCGATCGGCATCGGTTTGAATCCTCCTGGCAAATTCGATTCCAGAAATCGTTTCCGAGATTCCACGGCGATGATATTTTCGCGGAGGGCGCCGCTGAGGGCTTGACAGTTGCGCACGGGCGCCTATGCTGCACAGGGACAAATTGCACGGGAAAGGTGTCATGAGACTTCGATTCGCAATTGCCGCACCGCTGTTGCTTCTCGGGCTGGCGGCCACGTCACTGCCCGTCCACGCTCAAACGCTGAATCTGATTCCGGCGCCACGAGACGTGAGACCGCTGTCCGGCCAGTTCCAGCTGAACCGCAGGACCGAAATCGTGGTGACACGCAAATACGCCCGCCAGGACATGACCGCGGCAAGAATGCTGCAGAAAGAGATCGAAAGGATCAGCGGTCGCAAGCCGAGGATCCGGACTGAGCGTTCCATGCCGGGCAGGCATGACACCATCTTCCTGGGCCGCACGACGCGCCGAGACCGGCGGCTTGACCGGCTGCTCGAGCGGCAAAACCTTTCCATCGGCACGGGATTCAGCGCGCAGGGCTACGTGCTCTACGCCGGTCCGCGGCGGATCGTCGTGGCGGCGCGGACCGGCCAAGGTCTCTTCTACGGCGTGCAAACGCTGCGTCAGTTGCTAGGGCAGGATGCCCAGAATCCGACGGCCTGCCCGGCCGTCACCATCCGCGACTGGCCGGCCATGCCGTGGCGCGGCGTGCAGGACGACGTGAGCCGCGGCCCGATCCCGACGCTCGCCTACATGGAGAAGCAGATCCGGACGCTCTCGAGCTACAAGATCAACATGTTCGGCCTGTACATGGAGAACGTCTTCGAGTTCAAAGACCATCCATTGATCGCACCGAAAGGCGCGGCGCTGGCTCCGGCCGAAGTAAAAAAGCTGGTCGCCTTCGCCCACCGTTACTACGTGACGGTGCTGCCGGAGCAGGAGGCCTTCGGCCATCTGCACAAGCTGCTGCGGCTGGAGATCTACAACAAGCTGGCGGAGGTGCCGCACGGTAGCGTGCTCACCCCGGTGCAGCCGGGCTCCTTCCAGCTGATCGACAGCATGCTGAGCGAAGAGGCGAAGGTCTTCCCCGGGCCGTTCTTCCATATCGGTGCCGATGAAACCATCGAACTGGGCCAGGGACAGACGAAGGAGTTGGCGGAAAAGGAGGGGCTTGGAGCCGTCTACCTAAACTTCATCACCCGCATCGATAAAATGCTGGCACCCTTTCACAAACAGGTGCTCTTTTGGGGCGATATCGCGATGCACTACCCGCAGCTGCTCCGCACGCTGCCAAGGAACATGATCGCGGTGCCATGGGAATACGGCGATGCCAACAATTTCGACGCGCTGCTGAAGCCCTACAAGCAGGCGGGCGTGCGAACGATCGTCTCCCCCGGCGCCAACAACTGGAACCGCATCTTTCCCGACTTCGACACTGCGTTTCTCAACATCCGGAACTTCGTGCGCGACGGCCAGAAATACGGGTCGATCGGCATGCTGAACACGATGTGGAACGACGATGGCGAATCGCTGATGGACATGGCCTGGCCGGCGCTGGTTTACGGCGCGGCCTGCTCGTGGCAGCAGGGCCAGTCGTCCAGGAAAAACTTCTGGAACAGCTACGATTGGGCCTTTTACCGGGCCAGGGGCCATCATTTTGCCGACGCCATACAAAAGCTGGCCAAGGTGAACCAGCTGTACGACAACGCGGGGATGGGCGGCACAAACGACAAGAACTTCTGGGTGAACCCGTTTTCCGAGCCGGGCGCCCAGTTCGCCGAAGACGCGCTGCCGGTGGCCCACGAGGCGCGGATCGATGCCGAGGAGGCACTGGCAAGCCTCTATCGGCAGAAAACCGAGGCCCATCTGCACCAAAGGACACTTGGCGACTTGATCTTCGCCGCGGAGCGGCTGGACGTACTGGGGCTGAAGGTTCAGTACACAGCATCCGTCGGGAATCTCTACCACGATGCCTACCTTCACATGGGCAATCGCAGTCGTGGGTTCAGCGACCTCTACCGCATCAGCGCCACGAACGGACGGCTGGAGGACCTGCGCGACTTCACCACGCGGCTCGAAAGCGCCTATACGCGCCTGTGGAATCAACAATACAGGCCATTCTGGCTGGGTAACGTCCTGGTCCGCTACAACGCCATGGCGCAGCTGTACCAGTCGAAAATTCAAGAAATGGACGTGGTTATCGCGCAGTATGGCCAAACGTCAGAGATCCCAACGCCGCAACAGATGGGCTTTGTCTACAAACCGGCACCGGGCGAGATCACCGGAAACAAACAGTGAATTGCGACGGGAGAGAGGGACGCTGCCGAGTATGGGCTCCCGATTCTGGACAAGGCAGTGACCAGGTTACTGTCTTATAAATGATGAAACGATTATTTATAGTTCCAGTACTCAAACCGCCGTAATTGTCTAACTGGCGACATGCCAAAAGATTCCCTCTTTACAGGTTACAAGATAGGCAATAATAGGCCCGTTACAGGAGAGTAACCTGATGGCTGCCTGCCGGCGGCCCGCGTAGCTTTTTTCTTCGTGGGGGACCAGGGTTCCGGGGGCCTCCAAGCGTGGAGTTGGAACCTGAAGGCAGTGGCGATCTGGCGGCGAGCAGTCCGCTCCCGAAGCATCGGATGGGAGGACGAGCGTGAGTCTTTTAAAAAATATCTGGCGTCCCGACGAACCGCCTCGGAAAGGACCCAACCCGCACGGTGATTCCGTGCTGACCGAGCGCCTGGCTGAACTGCTGGGCCGGGAACTGGAAGAACTGCAGGAATCGGCGGCAAGCGAGCCACGCGACCTGGTTGCGGCAGCGCCGGCCGAGCCGGTACGTACCGAGGAACGGTTCCGTGCGGGGATGGGGAACGATCAGGGCTTGGGGATGGAACTGGCCGAGGAGCGGCTGGCGTCCGCACTGCGTGCGGCACGCGCCGAGAGCTCAGAGGAGCCCCGGTCCAACGGGAGTGATGGAAAGGCCTCGATCGCCGAGGCCACCGATGAGGCGATCGATCGGCTTCGCGCAGCCCACGTGGAGATCGAGGCAAGTCTGCGGGACCGTGTGGATGATTACGCTCGGGCGCTGGAGACTGCTCTCAATGGAGTCTCGCGGGAAGGCGCTGCCGGCGAAACTCCGGCCAACGAGACGGTGCAACAGTTCCGCGCCGAAGCGCGGGCATGGTTTGACGAGGCTCGGCGCGAGTTGCGCGAACAGCTGGACACCTCGCGCGTTTCTCTTGAAAACCAGCTCCGCGAATATCATGCCGAACTGCTGAAGGCGGCCCAGCAAAAGATCGAATCGATGTCGAGCGCCTCGGCGGCAACCGACTCGGAGGTCTCGCAGCAGGCCGCGCAGCAGGCGGCCCGACAGGCTGTGCAGGAGCAGGTGGAACGGTGGTTGAAGGAGCAGGGCGACCTCTCGCGCCAGCAAGTGGAGACGGGAACGCAGAACCTGGCCAAGGCAACCGAGGAGGCAATGGCCCGGTTGCGGACCGTGGAAGAAAGGATCGAAGAAGGATTCCGCAACCAGGTGGAAGACTACCGGCGGGCGGTGGAATCGGCGGCGGCCGAACTTGAGAAAAAAGGAATCAGCCAGGCGAAATTCCAGAACGCCGCCGAGGAACTGCAACGGATGACCGATCAGATCCTCGATCGCTCGACCAAGCGGATCGAGGAGCGCACTGAGCAGGCGATGGGGCGGCTCACAGAACGGCTGGCCTCCGCGGAACAGTCATTGAGCGCGGCGGCCCGGTCGGCCATGCAGGGCGCGCTGATGGAACAGCAGCAGCGGATGGCCGAGGCGTGGCATGAGCGGACGCAGGCAGCGGTGGAGGCGGTAGCGCTGGCGGGCGAACAAAGCCGCACACAGATCGAGGAGGCGCGGCGCGCTGCCGAAGGAGAATTCCAGCAGGCGGCAAAGGAACAGGGACGCCGGTTGGTGGAACAGGTAGCCTCCGAGCTGCAGAGCGGCGAATTCCGCGAGCGCACCCTCGGCGAGTTGCGCCGTCAGATGGAACAGGCGACGCGGGAGTTGATGGCGCGGTCAACCGCCGAGCTCGGCAAGCAGTCCGAACTGGCAACTTCTCGCCTCTCGAATACCCTCGACAAGACCACCGAGACATTCCTCGCCCAAGTGCAGCAACGGATCGAGGCGGCCGGACCCGGCTGGCTGGAAGCCGCCGGGCAAGCGGTGCAAAAGGAATACCAGGAGCGGATCTCTCGCTGGCTGGACGAGCAAACCGAAACTGCCCGGCGCCAGGCGAGCGAAGCTGGACGAGCCGTGGAACAGGCCACCGAACGGGCGGCCGGCCGGCTGGCGGAAGTTTCGCGACAAACCGAAGAGGCGCTCAAAGCTCGGTTGGAGGAGCAGCAGCAACGCTGGCTGGAATCAGCACTGGCGAAGGCGAGTGAGAGCGGGTTCGAACAGCAGTTGGTGGAAAAAGCGCTGGCCGAGTTGGACCGGAACGCCAGCCGGTTCCTCGAGGAATCGACCCGCCAACTGGCCGAGCAGGCGGCGTCTGCACGCGAGTCGATGGCGAAGGAGATGGACGGGGCGTCGCGGAAGCTGCTGGAAGGGGTGGAGGCTTCGCTCGAAAACATCTCCTGGCAGCACCGTGGCCGACTGGCGCAGTGGTGGGAGGAGCGGTCGCAAACGGCGCGGCGCGAGGCAGAAACGGCCGCACAAACGATGGCCCAGGCCGGGCAGCAAGCGGCGAGCCAGCTCCGCACCGTGCAGAGCGAGATCGAAGCGGAGTTGAAAAACCGTGCCCGCGACCATCAGGCGCGCCTGCTCGATTCGGCAATGGAGGAGATGCGCAAGAGCGGAGCGCTCGAGCGCACGGTGAGCGAAGCGTCGGTGGCGCTGCGCACCAGCGCCAAAGAGGTCATTAACCGCTCCACCCAACAGCTGCGTGACCAGGTGGAAACGGCGCGGATGGGTATCGAGAACCAGGCTCTGGCCGCTCGCCGGGGCATGGCTGAGGAACTGGCCCGGAAAGTGGAGCAAGCACAGTCGTCGGTGGAGAATGCGGGCAAGGCACTGACCGAGGATTACCGGCGCCAACTCTCCGTTTGGTGGGAAGAGCGGACGCAATCTTCGCGGCGGGACAGCGAAGAGGCCGTACACGCCATTTCGCAATCAGCCAGCCGCGCCTCCGAGCAACTCCAGACGATCCAGAAGCAGATCACCAACGAGTTGCAGTCGGGCATGGAGAACTACCGCAAGGGACTGCGTGAGGCCGCGGCCGACGAGTTGCGGCGCCAGGGCTTCCAGCGGGACATGCTGGAATCGATCAGCGCGGAGCTCGACAAGGCCACCCGCGAGATGGCGGAGCGGTCCACCAACGAGTTGAAGCGCCAGACGGAAACGGGGCTTTCCGGCATCGAGGAGAAGGTACAGGCCTCGCGCAAGGCTTTCCTCGAGGATTCGCAGAAGAAACTGGACGAGATGGTGGGCACGTCGATGAAGCTTGCCACCGACCGTTTCCACGAGCTGCTCAACAAAAACGCCCAGGAACTCGAGCAGGAACAGGAAGAATGGCTGCAGCGGAAGCGCGAAACGGTGTGGTTGGACATCAACAAACATTCGGGTGCCTCGCTATCCGGCAGTCGCAGCGCGAGCGAAAGATCCAAACAGGAGGGGAAAAGGACCGCCTCGGGAGGAATGCTCGGCCGGATGGTGCTGATTGCACTTGTCATTGCCGTGGCCGCTGGACTGACGGCCGCTTTCGTGAAGTTTGCACCCGCACCGCCGACCACGGTCATGGAACTCAAGACGGACCCGCCCAACGGATTCGTATACGAAAACCCAAATGCGGGCGCGCAGGAACGTGCCCGTGAACTGCAACTCGGACACGCCTACTGGATGATCGCGGTCAACGACCTGCAACACAAATATGCCTACAACACCGCGCTGCCTGCCGTGCCCCCGCTCGATTTCCGTGTCGATCAGAATGGCCTGAGAGGCGACGCGGCTCTTCGGATGCACTATTGGCAGGAGATGCGCAAGATATGGGCTTCGCCGACTGACTGGCAAAAGACACAGAACGGCGGCAATCAGTTCACGGCCCTGATCGAATGGCTGAAAAACAAGCTCACCCAGCCGCAGGCCAAGGCAGCTACGAAGTAATAGCCCTTAAGTAGCCGCGCCGCAGAGATTCGGCGCGGCTCCGCTTTTCCCTTTTCCACTACTCCGCTGTTTTCGGGTTTCACCCCTCGACAGACGCACCTTCCCGCGCCCGGTTGCCTCCGCCATTCGGGCGTGAGTAACCCGGAACGTGCTCCGCCGGAGCAACTGATAGGTGTCCGGTCGCTTCGAGGGAAAAGCCTTACAAGGAAACCAGGACGCACTTCTCCGCTATAGCACGCGATACAAGCGAACCAGCCATGGTCCGCACAGACAAGCGGTCAGTTCATTTGGATCAGTTGATTGCTGAACCAGTCTGTGACCAGCTCAGCAACGACTTCGGTTTCGCCCGGCGCATCGAAATGCGACGAGGCACCCGGAATCATGATCAATTCCTTGCGTGGCGAAGCGAGCCGCAACAGGGCGGATTCATTGGCACGGACGAGCGGGCCGTCCGACGCACCGACCAAAAGCAAAACCGGCGCCTGCACATTGGCCAAGGCACTGCCAGCCAGGTCCACGCGGCCGCTGCGGCAAACCACCGCACCGAGCGATTGCGGCCGTTCGGCCGCAGCCATGACGGCGGCCGTGGCAGCGGCGCCAGACCCAAAGAAGCCGAGCGGAAAATCACGCAACTCCGCCTGGCGGCCGGCCCATTCGGCCACACCGAGCAGCCGACCCGTCAGCAGGAGAAAATCGTTGTGAATCGCTCCGGCACGAAGATCTTCCTCTTCTTCATCCGGGGTAAGTAGATCAAACAGCAGGACGGCAAGACCCTGTTCTTCGAGTTCACGCACAATGCGCCGGCTCTTGGAATCAGACCGCGTCACTTCACCGCCGGCCGCGAAAAGTACGAGTCCGAAAGCCTCTTCGGGAACGATCAGGTCGCCTTTGAGTTGAACGCCGCCGATCTCGATCAAGACCGGCTGTTCGACCGCCGTTGTCCATTGTTGTTGTTTTTCTACGATAGGCATCGGTTCCTCCTCGGAGCCAGAGACACCCTAGTCGCCCGGTACTGGAAACAAGAATTCCCCGGCGGCGATAGCCGCGTCCTATTGCTGACTCCGTCTTGCACGCAAACTGCCAAATTACCTTTCCTTTCTTACCATTCGACAACCCTTGTGATTGCAAAACTTCGCGAAGGGTTGCCGGGCTTCTCCCCTATTCAAGGATTTTGGTGGACAGGGGCTTTCCCCAGGAATGGCCGGACCGCTTGGGCGGCTTCGCGCACTCCCGAACCGAAGGCGGCGGCTGACGACTCCTCCAAAATGCGACTGAAACGCTGAAACGGACCGCTCTCCCACATAGCCGCATATCGGGACAAATCCCGATCTGGAACGTCTCGGTAGACGCCAAGTTCCCGGATCAGGATCATTCGCTGGGCCATAGGCAGATAAGTCTGCATCGCATCGCGAATCTCGGCCTGGCTGGGAGGCGGGTTTCCAAAACCCACGGCGATCTCGCGAGCCGTAACAAGCAACAGTCTTTCAAGGAATTGCAGTTCGTGCCGACTATCCGCGAGCCGCCCGACCACAGCCATCCGTTCGTTCGAGGGCGGATGCAGGCGAATATGGTCGAAGTACTGCCGCAGCGCCGCGGCACCTTCAGGCGATCCAGCCTGCACTTCGATCCGGCGCATCCTTTGCGCCAGTGGAGAAGCCAGCGAGGAGAGGACAGCGTTGTAAGTGCCCTCGTCGCAGCGCAAAACCAGATGGGCACGGACGCTGGCCTGGAGCCGGGCGGAATCGAAAGCACGACCAAACGCGTCAGAAACCTGCTTCCTTTCCCCGGCTGTCAGATTGGGAATGGTATCCAGCCCGGACTGGAACTCCATCCGGGAAATCTGCGTGGCTCCGTTCAGGGAGTCGGCATAACCGATTGCCGAGAGGAGCCGGTCCGCAAGATGACCGCAGACCTCAGCCTTCGCGACAGGCGAGGCCGTTCGCCGAACCGGAAGCTGTCGGGCCGAAACGCTACCGGCACAGAGGAACACCAACCCCAGGCAGCTGACCACCAGCGGCACGACTCGCGTCGAAATTCCACTCACTGCAAAACGTTTCATTGCGATTCCCCGCGCGACATGCTCGCGCGCCCCGTTCTTTGTGCTCTCAATACGCCTGAGAACCCCGGCACGTCAATGGGGTTGCCCCAAGGCGTTTCCGACCATGTACTGTCCCCTGTCCATTTGGATGCGTCGCCCGATCGAGGCGGAGCATGATTCGAGCCAACTTCATCCGTCGGGCCAATGCTCTTCAGAACGAACCACCGGCCAGACCTGCTTCTTTTCGTGGAACTCGGAACCGACCTGTGATATAGAAGCCGCTCCGCCTGGGTCATGAAACGCAAGTTGCTGATCCTCGGATTTGTTCTCTACTTCTTCGCCGCCTTGCTGGCGATCGCGAGCCGGCACGGCATCGCCATGGCTCCGGACCTGGGACTGGCGGTGCGCTGGCTGGCCCTTGCCTCACTGCTCGGCTATGCGTTTCTCAGCCGGTCGCTCACCGCCTGGATTCTGGTGAGCATGGTTGTGGGCGCGGAAGTGGGCGGCGACTTTCCCCATCTGGCCACGCACCTGAAGGTACTCGGCGACATCTTCCTCCGGATGATCCGCGTGATCATCGCGCCGCTGCTCTTTGCCACACTGGTAAGCGGAATCGCCGGCCATGCGAACCTGAAGCAGGTGGGCCGCATGGGGATCAAAGCACTGGTATTTTTCGAAGTGGTGACCACGATCGCCCTGTTCATCGGCCTCGGCGCGATCAACCTGACGAGGGCGGGCGTTGGCGTGACGCTACCCGCGGCGCATGCGGCGGCAGTAACGGCGTCCCGGCCCAGCGCCGCCCAGTTCATACTCCACATCTTTCCCGAAAACATCGCGAAGTCGGTGGCGAACAATCAAGTGCTGCAGGTCGTCGTCTTCAGCATTCTGTTCGGTATCGCGCTGGCGATGGTGCAGGGAGAGAAGCGCAAGCCACTGCTCCATTTTTCCGAGAGCCTCGCCGAGGTGATGTTCAAGTTCACCAATCTGGTCATGCTGCTCGCTCCGGCCGGGATCGCCGGGGCGATTGCCTACACCGTGGCGCACACGGGATTCCATATCCTCTACAACCTCGGCGAGCTGGTCGCCACGCTTTACGCCGCGCTCTTCCTCTTCATCCTTCTCGTGCTGCTCCCCTCCGCCCTGATCTTCCGCGTACCCGTTCGCGCCTTTGTCCGGGCGATTGCCGAGCCGGCAACCATTGCCTTCAGCACCACCAGTTCGGAAGCGGCGCTGCCGAGCGCGATGGAACAGATGGAAGCCTTCGGCGTGCCGCGAAAGACGGTGGCGTTCGTCATTCCGCTCGGATACAGCTTCAATCTCACCGGCACGACACTCTATCTCTCGCTCGCCTCGATTTTCGTCGCGCAGGTCGCCGGGATGCATCTGACGTGGGGACAACAGCTCGGCATGATGCTGATGCTCATGCTCACCAGCAAGGGCGTGGCCGGCGTCTCACGTGCGGCGATCATCATTCTGCTCGCCACTTCCGATCAGTTTGGGCTGCCAAAAGCGCCAATCCTCATCCTGCTGGGCGTCGATCAGCTGATGGACATGGGGCGAACCACGGTCAACGTCCTCGGCAATTGCCTGGCCTCTGCGATTGTGGCGCGGTGGGAGGGAGAATTTGGCAAGGAACAGGAAAAGGCGGTCGAAGGGGTCGCGCCGGCGATTGCAGATTAGCCCTGTCGGATGAAGTGGGCGTGCCTTCCGTAGCCAAGCCCGGCTGCCCCGAACAGCCGGGCTAAGGCCTTTGCTGTAGGTCGAAAAGCGCCCGGGGATTTGAGGACGAGGCTCGGCCGGCCCAGAGCCACGCGTAGCGGGTAACGAGTGCGCCGGTAAGGAAACAGGCGGCAGCCAGTTCCCTTCCCCCGGGCGATGATCCCTCGAAAATTCTGAGCAGCAGCGCCGCGGGACCGGCGAGCGTACCCCCAATGCGCGCGGCCCAGCCCGAACGACCACGGCGCAGAGGCTCGTCAACCGAGCGACATCGCAATTCGATTGAAGTACCAACCAGCGTTTCCCATGCCGAGGCGGCGAATCCGACGAATTGCGTGGCAGGTAGCAAAAAGCCGAAAAGCTCGAGCAGAGCCGAAGCCGAACCGATGCCTGACGCGACGAAATGCGAGGGCAACAGCCGCCGGTTTTCGGACCAGACAGGCACGGCGGTAACGGCAAGGAGCACGGCCGTATAGCTGAGCAGCACAAGGCCGAGGGCGGCGGCGATGATTTCCGTAGCCCAGCAAATGCCTGAGGCCGGACCCGGGGCAAAACCGGCAGGGAGGGACTCATTGGCGGCCACGGCCACCATGACGGCTCCGGTAAAGGCAATCAGCGTCCACGCGCCGACGGACATCGGCGATTGGCGTTTGAAGACGCGGAGCATGTTGAGGAAACGCGCGGGGCGACCGAGGTCGGCGACGAGCAGTGCGGGGCAAATCAGCGCGGCGACTAGCGCGATCCAGAGCGCAGCTAGCTCCAGGCCGCGCGCGCGGCCCGCAATGTGCGCGGCAAGCGCAAAGGCTGCTGACGCTCCAGCGATACCTCCTACGAAAAAGTAGAGCGGAACTTCCCAGGTCCAGACGGGTGCCTTGAGCAGCGGGAGATTGTAGTAGCCGGAACCGGATGGAGAAGGTATCGGCCCACCGGTCGCTACAACGCCAGGGCCAGTGGCGTGACCCGTGTGGGCGGCTTCTTCACGAATGGCGTCGAGCCGGGATTCGTTGCGGGAATCGGGTTGGCGGCTCATCGAATCCATCGCGTTTCAACGGAGAAAGGCCAGGCAGAGGATGAGGAAGCCGACGACGGCGGAGACGAGCGCCATGCTCCAGGCGGCGCGCAGATGAACGGCGGGTACATCAGGCGCAGGGGGGAAATTATAGGCTTCCGGCTCGCCGAGCAAGATGAAGATGGCGTGAGTGCGGCCGACGCTCGCGCCACTCGCGTTGTAGACGTGAGCATCGGTGTAGCCACGGTCGTGTAGCTCGGCAATGCGCGTCTCGGCTCGCTGTTCCATTTCCTCGATCGTGCCAAAGCGGATCGATTCCGTTGGGCAGGTTTTCGCACAGGCGGGGACGAGGTCGGCTTTCTGGCGATCGTAGCAGAAGGTGCACTTGAAGGCGCGGCCGTCCTCGGGCCTTTTGTCGATCACGCCGAATGGGCAGGAGACAACGCAGTAGCCGCAACCGTTGCAGACGTCCGGTTGGACGAACACCGAATCGAATTCCGTGCGGACGATCGCTCCAGTAGGACAGGCATCCAGACAGCCGGCATTTTCGCAGTGCTTGCAAACATCGGAGAGAAAGACCCAACGGAAAGGATCTTCCGCGGCGGGGGATTGCGGGCCGAGCGCGCGCGGCTGCTCGAGGAAGAGGACGTGGCGCCAGGTGGATGCACCGAGTTGGCGCGTATTGTCGTAGGAAAAGCCGCTCCATTCGAGGCCGTCCTGCGGCAACCCGTTCCATTCTTTGCAGGCCACTTCGCAGGCCTTGCAGCCGATGCAGAGCGTGGGATCGGTGAGGAAAGCGCTGACTTTCATCGAGGACGCTCCAGGAACGAACGAAAGCGCCGGAGCGCCTCCGGGCCCTCGCCGCTGCGACCGCGGACCAGATTGCAGAGCAGGCCCTTGGTTTCCATGATGCGGACGTTCGGCTCTTCGGAGATGGCCACCAGGTCGTTGGCCGTACCACCCTTCACCAGTCCCCGAAAGCCCCAGTGATAGGGCAGGCCGACCTGATGGATCAGCTTGCCGTGAATACGGAGCGGGCGCATGCGCCGGGTAACCATCGCGCGCGCTTCTACCAGACCGCGCGGCGTGACCACGGTGACCCATTCGCCGTGGCGGACGTCGCATTCAGCGGCAAGCTGCGGCGAAATTTCGCAGAACATCTCCGGCTGCAGTTCGGCCAGATGCGGCAGCGTGCGCGACATGCCGCCCGCCGTGTGATGCTCAGCGAGGCGATAGGTGGTGAGCACGTAGGGGAAACGGGAATCGGGCGATTCTGCATAGGTGTTTTCCGGGCCTCGCTTCGCTTCGGCGGGAGGATTGGTCTGCTGGGTGGAATAGAGGGGATGGCGGATCGGGGATTCGTGTGGCTCGTAATGCGTCGGTAGCGGACCGTCCTTCAGTCCGGCAGGCACCCAGAGCCAGCCCAAGCCATCGGGATGGAGCAAGAACGGTTTGTCGCCAGCAAGCGCGGCGTCGCCCGCGGCATCGGACGCGGGATGATAATCGGGGTGTTTGTTTGACACAAAATCGGGCGTGTCGAGGCCCGTCCAGCTTTGCGCAGCCTCGTCCCACCAGACGAGTTTTTTTCGTTCGCTCCAGGGACGGCCGTCAGGGCGCGCGGAGGCGCGGTTGTAGAGGATGCGGCGATCAGTCGGCCAGGCGAAGCCCCAGCCATGGCCGTAGGCGCCGCGAGCGTCACGCTCGCGCGCCCGATTTTCGACCGGCGAGGGGAAGACGCCGGAATAGATCCAACAACCGCAGGCGGTCGAGCCATCGGCGGTTAGATCTGTGTAACTCGAGACCGGGTGGCGATCGCTGGTGCGGAAGCCGTTGATTTCAGCCAGGATCTCCTCGGTGCGAGGCTCGGCACGTTCGCCTCGGACCGAATAGTCCCACGTGAGCGCGGCAAGGCCGGCATTGCGCGGACGCGGATCGCGTAGGGCTTTCTCCTTCAATCGGCGACCGAGATGATAGATGAACCACGTTTCGCTGCGCGCATCGTCTGGCGGATCGACCGCTTTTTCGTGCCATTGCAGCAGCCGCTGCGTGTTGGTGAAACAGCCGTCCTTTTCCGCGTGGCCGGCGGCGGGGAAAAAGAAGACTTCCGTGGCGACGTCTTCGGTGCGCAATTCGCCGCGGCGGACTTCGGGTGAGTCGTACCAGAAAGCCGCTGTCTCGATTTCCACGAGGTCGCGTACCACGAGCCATTCCAGTTTTGCCAGCGCCTTACGTTCAAGTCGCGCGTTCGGGCCGCCGACGGCGGGGTTCTGGCCGAGGACGAATAGGCCCTCCATGCGGCCCTCGTTCATCTCGAGCCAGTAACCTTGATGGGAATGGTCCCCCGAGATACGCGGCAGCCAGCCGAAACCGAAATCGTTGGTTGCCGTAGCAGAGTCGTCGTAATAGGCGCAGAGCAGGCTGACGATGTACCTGTCAAAATTGGCCCACCAGCCGGTGCGGGAGCGATGTTGCGCAACGTAATCAGCGAGCGTCTGCGAACCACGGCCCAAAACAGGCATCGGCAGATAGCCGGGCAGGAGGTCGTAAAGCGTGGGGATGTCGGTCGAGCCCTGAATCGACGCGTGCCCGCGGAGTGCAAGGATACCGCCGCCGGGACGGCCCATGTTTCCCAGCAGCAATTGCAGAATCGCCGCGGCACGAATCAGCTGGACGCCGTTCGAGTGCTGTGTCCAGCCCACCGAATAGACGACCGCGCCGGTGCGCTCAGGGCCGGAAGCGGCGGTGAACGTTTCGGCCGCTTGCAGAAACCGTTCGCGCGAAATGCCGCAGGCGCTTTCCACGAGTTCTGGCGTGTAGCGGGCAAAATGCTGCTTGAGCAATTGAAAAACGCAGCGCGGATCCTCAAGCGTCGGATCGCTTTCGTAACGGCTCAGGTCCGGCGGCGCGTTGTCGCTGAGAGCAGCACCGCGGTAGAGCCAACTGGCCGTGTCGTATTTGTTCGTTTCCGGATTCCAGCCGGAGAAGACGCCATCCAGATCTTCCGTGTCGCGAAATTCATCTGCGACGATCACCGAGGCGTTCGTGTAGTGGACGAGATACTCGCGAAACTCGCGGTGGTTTTCGAGGACGTAGCAGATGAGCGCACCGAGAAACACCAGATCGGAACCGGCGCGAAGCGGCAGCCACTGACCGGCCATGGCCGAAGTGCGGCTGAAGCGCGGATCGACGTGAATCACCTTTGCGCCGCGTTCCCGTGCTTCTACGACCCATTGGAAGCCGACGGGATGATTCTCGGCCATGTTCGAGCCCATGATCAGAATCGCGTCGGCGTTCATCAGATCGCCGGGTGCGGTCGTTGAACCACCGCGACCAAAGGAGGTGCCCAGACCGGGCACCGTCGAGCTATGTCATATGCGGGCCTGATTGCTGACGGCGACGATGCCGAGACCGGCGGTGAAAAGTTTCTTGATCAGATAGTTTTCTTCGTTGTCGAGCGTGGCGCCACCAAGATGGGCGATAGTTGGCGTTTGCATTAGTGGAAGGCCGTCGCGCTCCTCGATAAACGACCGGTCGCGCGTTTCCCAAACGCGGTCTGCAACCATGTCCATCGCCCGCTCCAGATCGAGTGTTTCCCAGCGCGTCGAATGCGGAGGCCGATATTTCACCCGGGTCTCACGGCCGGCGTGGGTAAGCAACTCGAAACTGTTGGCACCCTTGGGACAAAGCCTTCCACGGGAAAGTGGCGATTCCGGATCGCCCTCGATCGCCACGAGCTTCCCGTCGCGGTGATAGACAAGCTGCCCGCAGCCCACGGCGCAGTAGGGACAAACGGAGCGCGCGATTTCGGCGCCATCGAGGCGCGGCCACAGCGCCCGCGTCGCGTCCGTCATCGCTTCAGGACCTGTGCCGTCGCCGCCTCCGGTGATCTGGCGGAAAAACGGCCACCGCGAAAGGAAACCCGCCATCGCCCCTCCCCGCATCCAGATTTGTTTCGCGTCGCAACAGGAACCGGATTATTCTTTGCGCCGGTCAAGGGACTGTCAAGCAGGCAGCAGGATTCGCTCGATGCAAAGACTCCATCGAAAGGCAAGGAGAACCGCATGAGCAAATTCATCGGATGGTTCGCGTTGGTGTTACTGGCGGTCGCCGTCTACGTTGCCCTGCCGGCCACCATCATCTGGGGCTGGGTGCGATAGTTCAAACGCTCGCAACCGCGCACCGTTTCCTCCACGCTTTCACTCATCGGATTCACGTTGGCCACCGCGTCCGCACTGCTCGCCGTTTCCGCGCTCCTCTATTCGTTCGCGATCGCCCGCTTCGCCTACTACGATCCTGCGCTGCTGAGAATTTATGGGGTAGGGATCCTGCTTTCCCTCGCCGGAATCCTCTTTGCGAGCATCGGCGTTTGGAGGCCGAGTTGCTTGCGCTGGCATGCGCTTGTATGTGCCTTCGGAACTCTCATTTTCTGGCTCATCTCGATGGCAGGCGAGTAAAAGCAGATCCCACCGCGACAAAATGCCTGCTTTTCTTGCCGCCCCGCGGAATGTCAGGAACGAGATATCCGGTCGGCCCTCCCAATCGGCTTTCGTGATAACCTGCCAACACAGCGATGTCGGCAAAAAGCAATCTGATTCTGTTTTTCGCGCTCGCGGTCACCCTGGCAGTCTCGGTCGGGTGCGCGCCTCGCAAAGTGCCCGTGAGTACTCCCGCGCCTTCGATTCGGCGCGGATACGTGGATTTGCGAGCCGGATGGCGAATCCGATTCGTGGCGCCGGTGCTCAAAAACGGCGAGTCTACTTACCGCCTCCAAACGGTTGCACGCCACGGAAACGCAATCACGCACAAAGCGCCAAAGGACTTCGTCGGGTATGAGGTGGCTCTCTATTCGGTGGAACCACGGCGAGCAGGAGGCGTTGCGATCCGGTTCAAATCAGCGGTGATTCGAAGCGGTAAAAAGGCGACCAAGGAAGATCATCCTCTCGTGCCGCTTTTCGCCCTGCCGGCGAGAATGAAGTACGTCAGGCTGATCTTTCTTACGGAGGTGAGCGCCCACGACCATGACCAGGGCATCCTGGCAGCAACGTCTGTGCGGTGGCTGAACACCTTGACCCGGCGAGTGGAGTCCGATCCCGAGGAAAGCTGCAAGCGCTATGCGCGAGCCCTGTGTTCCTGGGTTCCGAAGGGAATGACCGCGCAGCCGCAAAGACGCGACACGGAACATCACGACAAGTGGGTGCCCGTCTTGTGACGGGCATCGCAGGAGGCGATGCTCAGGTCTCGCTCCTCTTCTCTTCCCTGCTATTTCTTCTTTTTCCGGGGTCGCTGCTTTTCCAGGCGGACCGCTTCGATTTCGAGGTCGCGGCCATAGCGATGAGCCAACCGGATGCGGCGGCGGATGCCGGCCTGGCGATACCGGAGCTTTTCAGCCGGCGTGCGCGGCAGGACGGGCGGAACGGCGTGGGGTTGCGTGTTCTCGTCGATGGCGACATAGGTGACGTAGGCGCTGCTGGTGTGCGTGCGTTTGCCGGTGACCACGTTTTCGGAATAGACCTCGACGCCGACTTCTATTGAGGTATGGAAGGCGCGATTCACCTCCGACCGCAGCATCACCAGATCGCCCACTTTGATGGGGTTGCGGAAATCGATGTAGTCGACCGAGGCGGTGACGACGTGGCTGTTGGCGTGGCGGTGGGCGGCGATGGCGCCGGTAATGTCGATCAGGTGCATCACGCGGCCGCCGAGGATGTTGCCGAGCAGGTTGGCGTCGTTGGGGAGCACCACTTCGATCATTTCGCTGCGCGACGCGCTGGGCGGTTTACCGACAAGTTTCGGCGTGGACTTCGCGGGCGAGGACTGGTTACGGGACCTTCTGGGCATCTGCGAACCTCGTTTCGGCTGATTTTCGCGCCTCGCAGTTGGCGGGCGCGGCGAACCCGATATAATACGACGTTCTCATGAGCGCAGACACCAGCCCGAGGCGGCAGAAGCTCGAAGCGTTTGTCGCAGCACATCCCAAGGACGCTTTCGGCCGCTACGGCCTGGCGATCGAGTGCGCGCGGGAAGGCGACAATGAAACCGCGCTCGAGCATTTCCGCAAACTGCTCGAAGACCATCCGGATTACGTCACGGGCCATTTCCAGTACGGGCAATTGCTGGCGAAATTGTCGCGTGAAGAGGAAGCGCGCGCGGCATTGACGGCCGGCATTGACGCGGCGGTACGGCAGGGCGACACGCACGCTGCAGGCGAAATGCAGGCGGCGCTCGACGCGCTGCGCTGAGACCGCGGTTCACGCATCTCCCTTCCCAACTGGCCAGGAGTGCTTTTCCACAGCAAAAACACCCGATTCGACATCCGTTTGCGATTCACTATAATGGGGGGCAGAGTCGGGGAACCTTTGGTCGTGGGAAGGGCGCCATGAGCAAACTGCCGCAGTCTCTCGGAGACCTTCGTAACAGCCGTTGGTCCGAAGAACGGATAGCCGGACGGACGGTGCGGCAGGAACTGCGGGAAAACGTGCTCGAACTGCTCCAAAAAGGCGAGCCGCTCTTCCCAGGCATTCACGGTTACGACGACACCGTCATTCCGCAGATCGTCAACGCGATTCTCTCCCGCCACAACTTCATTCTGCTCGGGCTGCGCGGCCAGGCGAAGAGCCGCATTCTGCGCAGCCTGGTGAATTTCCTCGATCGCGAGATTCCCGTGCTGGCCGGCTGCGAGATCAACGACAATCCCTACCGGCCGATCTGCCGCGCCTGCCGCGAACGCGTCGAGAGCGAGGGCGACCGGACACCGATCGCCTGGATGGAGCGCGATCAGCGCTACGTGGAAAAACTGGCGACGCCCGACGTGACGATCGCCGACATGATCGGCGACGTCGACCCCATCCGGGCGGCGCGCGGCGGCCGCGACCTGGCAGACGAGCTGACGATTCACTACGGCCTGCTGGCACGGGCCAACCGAGGAATCTTCGCCATCAACGAACTGCCCGATCTGGCGGGGAAAATTCAGGTTGGGCTCTTCAACATCATGCAAGAGGGCGACGTTCAGATCAAAGGCTACCCGCTGCGGCTGCCGCTCGACGTGCTGCTCGTCTTCACCGCCAATCCCGAGGACTACACGGCGCGCGGAAAGATCATCACGCCGCTGAAGGACCGGATCGGCTCGGAAATCCGGACGCACTATCCCGCGGTGGTGGATGAGGCGATGGCGATCACCGCGCAAGAGGCATGGGTGGAGCGCAATAGCACCCGGCGCGTTCAAATTCCCGGCTACATGCGGGAACTGGTGGAGGAAGTGGCGTTTCTGGCACGCGAGGACAAGAAGATCGACAAGCGCTCGGGCGTGAGCCAGCGGCTGCCGATCAGCAGCCTGGAAGACTCGGTGAGCAGCGCCGAGCAGCGCGCGGCACGCAACCACGAACATCTTGCAGTGGTGAGCCCAAACGACGTCTACGCCGCGATCCCCTCGATGACCGGAAAATTCGAGCTGGAATACGAGGGAGAGTTGCGCGGGGCAGAGCCGATCGCAAAAGACCTGGTACGGACGGCGGCCGGCAAGGTCTTCACGAAATACCTGGGCGACGCCGATCTGAACGATGCGGTGCAATGGTTCGAGGCGGGCGGTCAACTGAAGCTGCCCGACCAGGCTCCCGCGGCGGAACGCGCAGCGGCACTGCGCAAGATCCCCGGTCTGCTCGCGTCGCTCGATCGGCTGGGCGTGGGGCCGAAGAGCGAGCCAGCGCTGCAGGCGGCCGCGGCCGAGTTCGTGCTGGAAGGCCTCTGGGCCCACAAGCGGATCAATCGCAGCGAGGAACGGGGCTTTTACGGAGTGGAGAGGCGAGCCGAGCCACGGGAAGTGCCACCCCGACCGCGACGACAGTACAACTGAGCAGGCAATGAAATACACGCGCTATTCGCGCTACACCGGTGAATCGCTCGACTGGCTGGACCTCGAGCAGTTGGTGAACCGGCTGTCGGATTTCCTCTTGCAGAGCGGCTTCGAGAACCAGTCGTACGGTGTGTACGAGATGGACCCCTCGCAGACGATGGAGCAGTTGCGCGAGGCGGTGCTCGACGCGCTGCTCGAGGGCGACATGATTCCTCCGGAGATGCTCGAGCAACTCATGAACCGGGGCGAAGCGGAGCAAAACCAGGCGCTCAACGATATGCTCGATTCGATTCTCGAACGACTGGCGCAGGAGGGTTACATCTCCCCCCAACAACTGCCGCAGATCACCCCTCCTCCCGATCGCACCTCGCCAGGCCATCTGGGGCCAGCCGGACGACGCGAAGCGGCACACACGCGATTCGAGATCACCGACAAGGCACTCGATTTCCTGGGCTACAAGACACTGAAGGACCTGCTCGCCTCGCTCGGCAAGAGCAGCTTCGGCCGGCACGACACGCGCGATCTGGCGACCGGCATCGAATCGGGCGGCGCCTCGCGTCCCTACGAATTCGGCGACACGCTGAACCTGGACGTTAGCGAGACGCTTTCGCGCGCGATCCGGCGCACCGGCAGCGGCGTTCCAATTGACATCGATTACCCCGACCTGGTGGTGCACCAGGCGGAATACCAGAGTTCCTGCGCAACAGTGCTGATGCTCGATTGCAGCCACAGTATGATCCTCTATGGCGAGGACCGGTTCACGCCTGCCAAGCGCGTGGCGCTGGCGCTCTCGCACCTGATCCGCACGCAATACCCGGGCGATTCGCTGCACCTGGTGCTCTTTCACGACAGCGCCGAGGAGGTGCCGCTTTCGGAGCTTGCGCGCGTGCAGGTGGGTCCCTTCTACACAAACACCCGGGAGGGCCTGCGGCTGGCCCGGCGCGTGTTACTTCGCCAGCGCAAGGACATGCGGCAGATCATTATGATCACCGACGGCAAGCCTTCGGCGCTGACGCTCGAGGATGGGCGCATCTACAAGAACGCGTTCGGACTGGATCCGCTGGTGGTTTCGGAAACGCTGGAAGAGGTCTCCCGCTGCCGGCGTTCCGGCATTCTGGTGAACACGTTCATGCTGGCTCGCGATTACAGCCTGGTGCATTTCGTTCAGCAGGTGACCAAGATCTGCCGAGGCAAGGCCTACTTCACCACTCCTTACACGCTCGGGCAGTATCTACTGATGGACTACGTCAACCGCAAGACGCGCAACATCCACTGACCCCCATTCCTCCACCTGTTTCCCCAAAGTAGCCGCATCCTTTCCGAGCCGGCAGCATCCTGTAGTATCGGGTCCGTGCACCTGAACGGAGGGAGGACGACCGCCGTCATGTTGGAACGCTTCCTGGGAAGAAAGAGAACCGTCGGGCCGGGCGTGGGCGAACCGGCGCCGGATTTCACCCTGCCGACGATCGACCGCGCAACGTTCACACTTGCCGAGGAGTGCAAGAAACTGCCAGTCGTGATCGCTTTCTTCAAGATCACCTGCAGCACGTGCCAGTTCACTTTTCCCTTCCTCGAACGCCTGTACGCGCGCTACGGAAGAGACGGGGTGTCGTTCTGGGGCGTCTCGCAAGACGACGCGGAGAAGTCGCAAATGTTCCGCGAACGTTTTGGCGTGACGTTTCCCGTGGCACTCGACGCTCCGGGCTATTCAGCGTCGAAGCAATATCATTTCACCAACGTTCCCACGATCCTGCTGATCGACCGCGAAGGGACGATTCGCTTCCGGCAGTCGGGGTTTTCAAAGGCTGGGCTGATCGAGTTGTCGGAGAAGATTGGCCGGCTGCTTGGGCGGACGCCGGAGACGATTTTTCTGCCCAGCGAGCTGGTGCCTGCGCTGAAGCCGGGCTGAGGGTCGAAAGCCTAGGTTCCGGTGGAACCAGCCACAGGCTTTCACACGCCCACAGCCTTCCTTACTCTTCCTGGAGTTCCCGCTCGAGGCGTTTCCGTTCGCTGCGTGGCGGTTTCTGCTTTTTTGCAGGTACGGCGCGGGTAGGCTTCGGCATCCCGACCGCTTCGCGCGCGCCAAGCCGAGCCCGCTCGGACGCTCCAAACGTCTTCTTCTTTTTCTTTCTTCTCATCCTAGGCATGGGATCGAAGATCGGGGGACGAGAGCGCAAGCAAGGAAGGCTTCTTAGTAGCCAAAGTCACCACCGGCGTGGCCCACCCAATACGCGATCTTGTGAAAAGTGTAATACACCACGTCGCCGAAGCGGTCAACGGCGGCGATGAGCGCCGTGCCGATCAGCAGAACCAGCAGCGAGTATTCCACCAAGTCCTGGCCGCTTTCCTCGAGCAGAACGTTCGGGATGTAGTGCTTGACCTTTGCGGGAAGCAAATGGAGGCGCTGTCGCATAAGAGGTAGGCTATCGTCACCTGCCGGATGAGGCAACCGCTGATCAAGAAGCCAGAGACGATCAGCCATTACATGTTTCGAGTCATTTTTGCCTTATCGTTCTTAGTACTATCAGAACCTCGTCCTGGCTCTCGAGTGCCCGCCAGGCTTCGGGCCCCGTCTCTATTTCACCCAGCCAGGAAACGGAAAGCCACGGCTAGCGCCACGCAAGCGGCTGCGCATGCGTCACAATGGGTGGGACACGCAACCATGAAACGTCGACTCCAGGCCGCCGCCACATCGCTCGCATTGATTCTGACCGTTGCGCTTGGCGTGCGGCTGCTGTTCCTCATCGACTACGTTTCTCAGAATCCTCATCACGCGCTGGGCATCATTCCGTTCCTTTTCGAATCGGGAGACATCGCGGTGTCGCTCGCAAGCGGGCGCGGATTCAGCTCGCCGTTTCGCGTGCCCACCGGCCCCACGGCCTGGATGACGCCGGTATATCCGCTGCTGCTGGCGGGGATTTTCCGCCTGTTCGGCACATACACGTTTTCAGCGTATCTGGCGGCGGCACTGATGAACATCTTCTTCGCTACGATGGTCTGCATCCCGCTCTACTACGCAGCGAAGCGCATCGGCGGTGCGGGATTGGGAGCCGGTGCGGCTTGGCTCTGGGCGATTTTCCCGAACGCAATCCTGCTCACTTTCGAAAGCATGTGGGGGGAATGCCTCACGGCGCTGCTGGCGGCGACAATCCTGTGGGCGACGCTGGCGATCGAAGGATCGCGGCGGCTGAGAGACTGGTGCGGCTACGGCCTGCTGTGGGGCCTGTTGCTGATGACCGACCCGACTGTCGCGTCGGTGCTGCCTTTTCTGCTCGGCTGGCTCTTCTACAGGAACTGGCGGAGACGCCGCCCGGCGCCCGTGCGCGCGTCGCTGACGCGGCCGGTCTTGGCGCTGGGAATCGCGGCTCTGTGCTGCGTGCCGTGGACGATTCGGAATTACGAGGTGTTTCACACGCTGGTACCGCTGCGCTCGGTGCTTGGGTTGCAGCTCTGGCTGGGGAACAATCCGCAGGCCAGCCCCGTGTGGCACGCCAAGGTGCACCCGATTAACAATCCGGCACAGCGCGCCGAATACATCCGTCTGGGCGAGATCGCCTACATGCACAGGAAATTCGGCGAGGCGATTCGCTATATGGTTTCCCACCCGCGGAGGGTAGCGTATCTGGCCGCGCGGCGTTTCCTCGCGATCTGGGCTGGAGGAACACCGTACCCGGTGCGGGCATTCCTCGCGAATCGCTCGCTCTGGTTTCGCTACGTACTGCTGTTCAATCTGCTGGCGGCGATCGGCACAGCGGCGGGCATCGTGATTCTGTTCCGTCGCCGCAGCCCCTACGCACTTTGCGTTGCGGTTTTCCCCGTGGTTTTTCCATGGGCGTTCTACCTGACGCTGGCGATGCCCCGCTATCGGCTGCCAATCGACCCAATGGTAATGTTGCTTTCGGCCGTTTCCCTGGGCGCTCTGTTTCATCTCATAAAAGGAAAACGAGAAGCTTCGCCGACCCAGGGCAAAACCCGGGCGGAGCGGCGACGGGAGCGCGCGAACCAGAGCGCGTGAGCAGACGGCACAAGACGGCGAGACGCAGAAAGCATGCCGCGCAGTCGCTTTTGAAATCCCGCAGCGAAGAATCAAGGAGGAAGACAAACGATGGATTACGTGCGACTGGGATCGACTGGAGTGAAAGTCTCGCGACTGTGCCTGGGCGCGATGACGTACGGATCAAAAAAATGGCGTCCCTGGGTGATCGAGGAAGAGGAGAGCCGGCCGTTTATCCGCCGGGCGCTCGAGCTCGGCATCAATTTCTTCGACACCGCTGATGTCTACTCGGTTGGCGAAAGCGAACGGATTCTCGGGAAAGCGCTGCGTGATTTCGGCCCTCCGCGCGACAAGCTGGTCATCGCCACGAAGGTGTTCAGCCCGATGGGCAAGGACCCGAACGATCGCGGGCTCTCGCGCAAGCACATCCTGCACTCGATCGACAATAGCCTCAAGCGGCTGGGTACGGACTACGTCGATCTTTACCAGATTCACAGGTTCGACCGCGAAACGCCGGTCGAGGAGACGCTCGACGCGCTCGACGCGGTTGTACGGGCCGGTAAGGCCCGCTACATCGGCGCCTCTTCGATGTACGCGTGGCAGTTCGCCAAAATGCTTTACACCTCCGATCGGCTGGGGTTGGCGCGCTTCGTCACCATGCAGAACCATTACAACCTGGTGTATCGCGAGGAGGAGCGCGAAATGATCCCCCTTTGCCGCGACCAGGGCATCGGCCTGATTCCCTGGAGCCCGCTGGCCCGCGGTTTCCTGGCTGGAAACCGGCGCAAGGAGGATTACGGCGATACGATCCGGGCGAAAACCGACGAATTCGGCCAGGGCCTCTACTACCGCGATTCCGATTTCCGGGTAGTGGACCGGGTGAGCGAGATCGCCCACAAGCGCGGCATCTCCAACATGCAGGTCGCTCTGGCCTGGATCCTTCAACAACCGGGCGTCACCGCGCCAATCATCGGCGCCAGCAAACTGCCGCATCTGGAGGAGGCCGTCGCCGGACTCAGCCTCCGGCTGGTAGAAGCAGAGCTGAAACATCTGGCCGAGCCCTACGAACCGCACCCGATTCTGGGCCACTCCTGATCGGCGGGCGGCGGCCACGCTCGTGGCCGTCGCCTGTTTGCCGCTTGCGTTCCCACCCGGTTTTCCGGTACGTTCCCTGAGTTTCCGGTCGCATGGCAGTCACTATCAGCGGCTCGAAGCCGCGTGGGGAGGCAATCGTGAAGAATTTCCTGGCGAGTCCGGTCAGGCGGTTTGCAACTGCCGCTTTTTGCCTGCTCGCATTTTCGTGTACCGGTTTTGCGGCGATGCCGCCAGGCGCAGCGCAGGCGCAATCGAAGCCGCCGCTAACCTTCAAGGCGTTTTTCCACGGTACCGAAATCGGCCCGGTAAAGATGGCGCCGGACGGCAGCGCGGTGGTGATCGAGACGATCCGCCGCGATTTTGCCCACAACCGATTCCGCACCGACCTGTGGATGTATCAGGTAGCCAGTCACCAGTTGACGCCGCTGACCACCTCGGGGCACGATTCCGATCCGCAATGGTCGCCGAACGGCCGCTGGGTGGCCTTTCTCTCCACGCGCGCGGATCACGGGCCGCAGGTGTACGTGATCTCGGCGCAGGGCGGCGGCTCGGACCTGCTGACTTACGCCGGAGCGGGCGGCGTGCACACCTATGCGTGGGGGCCCGATTCGAAGACGATCTACTACGCCTCCAAGGTGATGCTGACCAAGAAGCAGAAGGAAGCCCACAAGAAAGAATGGCACGACGTGATCCGCTACGTGCTCGACCGGCGCGCCGACAACATCTATGAAGTCCAGCTGCCGGCCACGAGCGATTTTTCCGCCGTTCCACCGAAGAAGAGCAAGGAAGGCAAGCTGGTTGTCCACACCCCCCGGCGCGTACAGCAGATTGTGGTCACGTCCGACGGGCGCGAACTGGTCTATCTGGCCTGCCAGCGCCAGGGTCCGATCTACATCACCGGCAACGACGCCTACAAAAAGCACCAGATCTACGTGGTGGACCTGGCCGCACCCGGCCATCCGATTCACCAACTGATGCACAACAAGGCGCTCGCCAGCGGGCTGCGCATGGCGCCCAACGGCAAGGGCATCTATTTCCACACGAATTCGGACATCCCCGGCCCGTACGGTGACTTCTCGGGCCGCATCTACTACGAACCACTCAGCGGCGGCATGCCGACGCGCTACGCACCCGGCTACACCGGCTCATTTCACGGTTTTGCGCTGACGCCGCAGGGCGGTGTGGTGGCCGCAGGTCAATACCACGTACACGTGCCGATCTACAGCCTGACGCCTCAGGGTCAAACGAAGATCTCTTCGAAGCCCGGCGAATATGAGGACCTGAGCCTGGCGCATACGTCACCGCGTGCGGCTTTCGTCTACTCAACGCTCACCTCGCCAAGCGAGGTTTATCTGGCCGAGAACTGGCGCCATCCCGATCAGGCGGTGCAGATCACCCATTTCAACGCCAACCTCGCCAAGCGGGCGCTACCCAGAGGGCATTCGTTCTGGTGGACGGCGGACGACGGCGTCCGGGTGGAAGGCATGCTGATCTTCCCTCCCGGCAAGTACGACATGAAGCACCTGCCGCTCTTCATGCTGATCCACGGCGGACCGGAAGATGCCGACGTAAATCACTGGGAAGCGGACTGGTACCAGTGGGGCTCGCTGGCCGCGGCGCAGGGCTGGCTGGTCTTCGAGCCGAACTACCGCGGATCGAGCGGCTACGGCGACAAGTTCATGAGCGCGATCGTGCCGCACATCGTCTCGCGCCCGGGCAAGGACATTCTCGAGGGAGTGCAGGCGTTGATCAAAGCCGGGTATGCCGACCCGACGCACATGGCCATCGGCGGCTATAGCTACGGCGGTTACATGACCGACTGGCTGATCACGCAGACCACCGAGTTCAAGGCCGCGGTGACCGGCGCGGGCGCGATCGAGAACACCGCCAACTGGGGCAACGACGACCTGAGCTACGACGACACCTACTACCTGGGCGGCAAGCCTTGGCAGAACGAAGCGATCTACAACTCCGAGGCCGCCATCTGGCAGATGTACAAGGTGAAAACGCCAACCCACATCGTCTTCGGCCTTTCCGACCATCGCGTTTCCACGTGCGAGGATTATCTGCTCCATCGGTCGCTGGAGGCAGTCGGCGTTCCCACAGAGATGCTGATGTTCCCCGGCGAGCACCATGGACTCGGCAAGGACCCGTGGCACGGCCGGATCAAGGTGCGGGAAGAGCTGAAGTGGATCCGGAAGTACACGAAGGCGGACGTTCGCGCGGCAACAAAATAGCCGAGCGAAACGACGCTTTTCAGGAAGGTGCGGCGGGCGGTGCCAAGCGGCAACGCGCGCCGCTGTCATCTTTGGTGGCCGCAACGGCTCTGCAAACAAGGGCTACGTGCCCGTCTGCCTGGCGACAGCGAAACGTCGCCCGAGGCAGCGCGTGGAAACGAAATCCCGTTCCTGCCCCTATTTTGTGGCTACGATCACGTTCAGCAGGCCTCGGGCCCTCAGCTCGTTGTTGAACGCCGGAACGTCCTTGGTGAGCACCCGCTGATATTGCGCCAGGGTTTGTTCCAGTTGCCGGTGCAGCAGCCGGTAGACCTGCACTTCCTGGTCGGTGGGAGCGAAATCGGGATCACCGACCGTATCGCCCACGCCACTGCCCAGCGCGCCATAGAGCCACAGGTATTTCAGGTAGAGCTTCATCGGCGCGCGAAAGGTTTTCAGGTCGTCGTCGGCGAGCGTCTTCTGGAAGAAGCGGTTTTCGACGCCCTGCAGCTGATCGTCGAGGTGACTCGAGGCCTTGACCACCCAAGCCAACCGGGGATCGCCGCGGAGCAGGGCGTCCTGATCTTCCAGATGTTTGCGGATGCGCTCGATCTGGTTCACCGAACTTGCCACGGTGTCCACATCTTTCCGTATCTTCAGCTGCAAACCAACTTCTGCCTCGATACTCTTCTGCGTGCCGGCCGAATGCGGGTCCTTGAGTATGGTGAGTTTCCTGGTCAGCTGGCGGCCGCCGGCCGCGAGCGTCACGGTGTAGACACCGGGGACGACCAGCGGACCTTGCCTGGCCTCATTGACCCTGGCCTGGACGATCACCCTATACCGCTTGCCCCAGAACCGCTTTTCGCGCCAGATCTGCGGATAGTTGGCGGGCGTGGTGAGCAGATGAATCTGCCTGGGCGGCGTGTAGCGCAGATTCCACCAGACGCGGTTGAGACCGGCCTCCGCGCGCGACTGAAATGTGCGCACCACCTGTCCGGCGGCATTGCGGATCGTGAAAGTGACGTCGTGCTTCGGCGCTGACCGCAAATAGAAATTGAAATCCGCGCCATAAGGGGGGTTCTGGCCGATCACGCCGCCATGGCTGTGGTCGGTGCCAATCTTGCGGAAGCGGTAAGCGTCACGCGGCGGAAAGAAATGCGCGCTCGAAGCGAGCACCGTGGGATCGAGCTGCTGCAGCGGACGCAGATCATCGAGAATCCAGATGCCGCGGCCCTTGGTGGCAACAACGAGATCGTCGAAATGCTTCTGAATCGTCAACCACGAAACGGGTGCGTGCGGCAGATTGAGCTGCAGCGGAAGCCACTGGTGACCGTAGTCGTAGCTCACGTAAAGCGAATTTTCCGTGCCGGCGTAGAGCATTCCCCGGCGGAACGGGTCTTCGATCACGATGTGCACGTAGCTGAAAACGCTCTTCGGGATGCCGCCGCTGATGAACGTCCACGTCTTGCCGTAATTGGTGGTCCGGTAAATGTAGGGGTTCGGGTCGTTCAGTTGATGGGCGTTCACCGAAATGTAAGCGCTCGACGCAGAAAACGGCGAGGGATCGATATTGCCGATGGTGCCATACTTCGGATAGCCGGGCAGGCGCGGCGTCACATTCTCCCAGTGCTTGCCTCCGTCGCGGGTCACGTGCACCAGCCCGTCGTTGCTGCCGGCCCAGATCAGGCCATGCTGCAGCGGCGAGAGCGCAATGGAGAAGAGCGTGCCCCAGGCATAGACGCCCAGGTTGTCTGGCGACAAGCCACCCGAGGTCCCCATACGGCTGTGCTGGTCGCGCGTCAGGTCGGGGCTGATCACCTGCCAGCTCTGGCCGCCGTTGTGGGTGACCTCGACGTACTGGCTGCCGACGTACACGGTGCTTGCCGGATGCCAGGGCGAAAGCGCGACCGGCGGCGTCCAGTTCCAGCGGTATTTCAGGTTGCCTACGGGAGAGTTCAGCGGCTCGTCGGGCCACGGGTTGATGCCGCGGAGCTGATTTGTCCGCGCCTCCCAGCGCGAAAAGGAACCGCTGTAGCAGCTGCCGTAAACGACCTGACCGTTCGGCGTCGGCACCGAGAAGCCGGATTCGCAGCCGGCCGTCGTGACCCACATGCTCGGCGTGATGTCCCGCGTACGGCTATTGCTCGGCCCTCGGTCGGACTGGTCGTCCTGCTCGTTGGAATAGACGTAGTAGGGCACCTGATTGTCGACCGCCACGTGATAGATCTGGGCGTTGGGCAGCTTTACGTGGTGCCATTCCCGGCCATGCGTGGTGGTGATCGCGACGCCTTCGTCGTAGCCGATCATCATCCGGTTTGGATTGTCGGGATCGATCCACATATCGTGCGTATCGCCCGCGCCGCGGTGCAGGTCTGTGGTGTAGCCGCCGTCATAGGAGACACTCAGATAGTTGGAGAGGAACCAGATCTCGTTGTCGTTAACGGGCGAGACGGCAATCCGCGTGGTATAGGGAGGACGCTCGTCGAGAATGTGCTCCCAGTTGACGCATTTCCATTCACGTCCGCCGTCGTCCGAGCGCCACAGCGTCCCCCGGCCGTCGTAACCCGTTTCAATCAGGGCATAGACGCGGCGGGGATTGCTCGGCGCAATGGCTACCGCGATCTTGCCGAGCGGAGGGGCGGGCAGGCCGTGGCCGACGATATGCGTCCACGTGTCGCCGCCATTGCGTGAGACGTACACGCCGCTGCCGGGGCCACCGCTGTCGGCGCCCCACGTGTGAATCACCATCTGCCACGTGCCGGCGAAGAGAATCTCGGGATTCTTCGGATCCATGGCGATATCCGAACAGCCCGTATTCTCGTTCACGAAGAGGACACGGCGCCACGTCTTTCCACCGTTGGTGGTGCGAAACACGCCCCGCTGCTGCTGCGGCCCGTAAAGACTGCCCATCGCGCAGGCGAAGACGACATTCGGATTTCTAGGATTGATCACGATGCGGGAAATGCGGCCGGTCTTGCCGAGCCCCATGTGCCGCCAGGTTCGCCCGGCATCGGTGGATTTGTAGATCCCGTCGCCGATCGAAACGTTGCTGCGGATGAACGGCTCGCCAGTGCCTACCCAGACGATATTGGGGTCGGAGGAGGCAATGGTGATCGAGCCGATCGATTGCACAGGCTCCTTGTCGAAGATCGGCCGCCAGTGGTAGCCGCCGTCGACCGACTTCCAAACACCGCCCGATGCCGCGCCGGCATAGTCGACGTTCAGGTCGCCCGGCACGCCGGCCACCGCACTCACCCGGTTGCCGGGTGGCCCGATGAAGCGGAACCGGAGATCGTGATGCGCGGGAAGCCGCGTCATTCGCATCTGCCGCGCCCACAGCATTCCCCCCGCCATCAGCAAGGTCACGACCGCCAACGAGCCCACCCGCATGCCCTTGATCATCGCTGCTCCCTCAATTTCCCTACCCTGACACGGCCTTTCGCTACACAAGTGAACAAAGAACAAGGACGGTTTCCCATCGCCACGGCGCGCGCCGGGAAACCGCCCTCCGCTCCGGCCGCCGCAATTTAGACGCGCGGCCCAGAGCGGTTCCGACGGAAAGAACGGAGCTTTCGGCTACCGCTGGCGCGCAAGCCCAGGAATGCGTACGTAGGGACCGTAGCCGCAGTAGCGATACTTGTCCGCTTTCCACTTCAGTTTCGGGACCGGGATCACGTAAGGGGCCAAAGGCGTCTGCTCGAAGTCAAAGGCGCCCATCATGTCCCGCGCCTCGGCGTCACGCTCGGTGAGCTGCGGCAGGTGCCAGCGCGTTTCGATGAACTTCAGAATCGAGGAAAATTCATAAGTCCGCCGGTCGATGTGCCCGGCCTTGGCGTAAGGCGAAATGAGCAGCGCCGGAACGCGAGGACCCAAGCCGAAAGCGTCCAGTTGCGGCGGAGGAACGTGGTCGTAGAAACCGCCGTAGTCATCCCAGGTGATAAAAATTGCGCTGTTGTCCCAATACTTGCTCTTCATGACAGCATTGACGAGCCGGGTGACGTACCACATTCCTCGCTGAATAACGGCGGGCGGGTGCTCGCTGTCGTTCCAGTCGGGCACCAAGTAGGAAACCTCCGGCAGCGTGCCGTTTTTCAGGTCGCTGTAGAACTCCCGCTGCGCCACCAGATGGGCCATCAGTTTCGGATTGTCCCGTATCTTCTTGAAACCCGGCAGCGGATTCCACACGTAGAATTCTTTCGGCTGCGGATTGCTCACGTTCGAACTGCCCGGCCAGGGAAGTTCGGTTCCCTGCACTTGGGCATGCTTGTGGCTGTCAACGTAGTATTTCCAGCTCACGTTGCCAGCAACGAGCAGCGAGATGATCGAACGAAAGGTGAACCCGTCGGGGTTGTGCATCACCCTCTTCAGCGCCTTCAGGCTCGCCGCGTTGACAATCAGGCCGCCCGACTGCGCCGCGACCGTGTAGACGTGGTTTGGCAGGCTGGGGCCCTCGAGAGAAGAGAAGAAATGGTCGAACAGCGTGAAGTGCTTGGCATAGGCCCAGTAGTTCGGGATGTCTTTCTGGTCGTAATAGCCCATCGTGTAGGGCGTGCCCTCGGCCCAGACGAATCCGCCCATCGTGCCGTGGTCGTAGGCCGCGTGCGCGCTGCTCCAGCTATGCCCAATGTCGCAGAGCGGCTGGTCTTTTGGCATGTGAAACGGTTTGACGCAGCTTTTGCCGCCAGGCATCTTCGGCAGGCAGGTGGAGGGAGGAGGGCCGTCGGCGCCCGGATAGGTGCCGAAATAATTGTCGAAGCTGTGATTTTCCTGAATGATCCAGATCACGTGCTGGATCTTGTACATCCCCTTCGGGGCGCTTTGCGCTCTGGCCTGTCCGGCATTGCCCGGCCGCGTGGTGATGGCCGAGCGCCGCGTCTGCGCACGGCCGGGCACACTTACACCCAGCGCGACACACGCGCAGAGTACGAACCACCATAGGTTCTTCATGTCCTTGCGGTGCATGCATCTCTCCTATCTGCCAAGTTGTTGGGAAGTGGACCACAACTTTCGGTCGGCCCGGCGGCGATTTCAATCGCCGGGAACCCCCAGGCCTTCCGGAATCCGGACTCCCTGAGCTTCCGTCAGAGCGCGATAGAGTTCCGATACCTGCGTCGTGATCGGACCGGGGGTGCCCGCTCCGATTCGCCGCCCGTCGACCTCAATGACGGGCACCACCTCGGCGATCGTGCCCGTCAAAAACACCTCATCGGCACAGTGAAGGTCGGCCAGCGAAACGTGCCGCTCCACCATGGGAAGGCCTGCCGCCCGCGCCTCCCGAATGACGAGGCCGCGCGTGATTCCCCGCAGGCAGGCGGTGGGCCAGGGCGTCGAGATCTCGCCCTCTTTGACAAGAAAAATATTCGCCGAGTCCACCTCGGCGACGAAACCGTAGTGATCGAGCATCACCGCGCCGTCGACGCCGGCACGATTGGCCTCGATCTTGGCCAGGATGCTGTTCAACTGGTTCCCGTGGTGGATCTGGGGATTCAGGGTATCGGGCGTCGGCCGGCGGACGCTCGAGGCCACCAGCCGAATGCCTTGCTTGTTGAAGATCGGCGGCTTGCGTTCGGCGATCACGATCAGCGACGAATGCCCGTCAACGAAATGTGGGTTCATCCCCGAGGTGCGGCGCTCGCCTCGAGTGACCATCAGCCGAATGTGCGTCTCGTCGAACAGCCGGTTGGCGCGCAGCGTGGCAAACACCGCATCGGCGATTTCCGCAGGCTCACGACCGATCTTCATATCGAGCATCCGAGCCGAGTCGTAAAGCCGGGCGATATGCGCGTCGAGTTCGAACACGCGGCCGTGGTAGACGCGGATGCCTTCCCACACGTTGTCACCGGACTGGAAACTGGCATCGAAGACGGAAACGCACGCTTCGGCACGCGGAACGAGCTTGCCGTTGACGTAGACCAGCAGATCCGGTGAGCTCATGCGGGAACCTTCCTTTCCTTCCGCCGGCGATTCGGACCGGGCAAACGAAACTGGCAGCCCAAGGACCAAGTCGCAGATTTCGTATACGACATGCGGCCTTATAGTATCACGGCCGTCGAGTCGTCGCGCCGAAAACTGCCAAGTGCTGCGATAGCGGCTTCGTAACGCACGGTCTGTGCGCAGCGAAGCCCTTGGGGAGGGATGGCGTCCGCGATGATTTTTGTAACGCATACCCGGCGCAACGAGTCCTATTCTGTGAGCAGACGCGCCGACTTCCAATGCCCGTGGAAGACGCCCGCCACATCCTACAAAACGGTCCCCTACGAAGGACGGCAACAGCGCAATGACAAACACGAAACGGGCCCTCGCCAACTACCGGACCAAGAGCTCCATGGTCTTTGACGCACTACGCCGGACGATTCTTTCAGGACGCCTCCAGCCAGGGTCTCGCATCAACATCGACCAACTGGCCATCGAGCTGGGAACAAGCAAAGTGCCCGTCCGGGAGGCAATCGGCCGCCTGGTAGGCGAGGGCTGGCTGCAGATGAACCCGCATGTGGGCGCCGTGGTTCCCGAGCTTTCGGCCGACGAGGCGCTGGAAACGGCGATCATTCGCTCGGTGATTGAGGGCGTGGCTGTGCGTTTCTCGGCCGAGCGGCTCTCCAAGAATGGGCTCACGAAACTCCGGGGCCTGCTCACGCAGCTCGACGCGGCCGCGAAGTCTGACGCCCCGGAATATCCCGAGCTGAACGTGCAATTCCACGCTGCGGCTTTCGGGGCATGCCCCTTCCCCAACCTGAAAAAGACGGCAATCTCGTTGCTCGATAAGACCTGCCGGCTGCGCACGGTACATTTTCTGCCCCAATACTTGCCACAGACGCAAGCCCAGCATCACAAACTCTTCGAGGCATTGGAAACCGGAGACGGAAAAGCCGCGGAGCAGATCACCCGCAGGCACATCGAGCACGCCGGGCAGCTCCTGTGGAAGTTCGCGGCGCAAGCCGAAGAGGTCAAGCTCAGCCGGGATTCCCAAAAACCGTCCGCGAATTTCGAGTAAGCCACGACGGAACCGACAAATGCTTTGCAGCTAGCTGAGGTTGCAACTCGCCATCCTGCGGCAACTCCCCCGTAGAACAAGTAACGAACGCTTGCGCCACCACCAGCGGAGACGGGGTTCCTCCGCCGGTGGTGGCGGCTGCTCGAGTCGTGAGACCCGAGCGAGCGATTACTGCCGGACGCCGGGGATCCGGACGTACGGCGGATACATGCAGTAGCGATACGTACCGGCTTTCGGCTTGGGCATCTTCGGGATCGGAATCACAAAGGGAGCCAGAGGCTTCTGGTTGAAGTCAAAGGCGCCCATCATGTCCAGCGCCTGCTTGTCGCGAGCGGTGAGCTGCGGCAGATGCCAGCGCGTCTCGATGAACTTCAGAATCGAGGAAAATTCATACGTCCGGCGGTTGATGTGCCCGGCCTTCGCATAAGGCGAGATGAGCATTGCCGGAACCCGCGGCCCCAGCCCGAAAGCGTCCAACTGCGGCGGCGCCACGTGGTCGTAAAACCCGCCGTAATCGTCCCAAGTCAGGAAGATCGCAGTGCTATCCCAGTACTTGCTTCGCATCACCGCGTTGATGAGATTGGTCACGTACCACATGCCGCTCTGGATGATTGCAGGCGGGTGCTCGCTGTCATCCCAGTCGGGCACGAGATAGGAGACCTGGGGCAACGTGCCGTTCCGCAAATCGCTATAGAACACCTTCTGCGCCACCAGGTGATCCATCAGCTTTGGATTGTCCCGGATCTTCTTGAAGCCCGGCAGCGGATTCCACACGTAGAACTGCTTCGGCTTGGGATTGCTCACCTCCTTGCTATTGCGGAAGGGGAGCGTGGTGACCGGCTTGTTGGGGTTCGTCTCGACGTAATATTTCCAACTCACGTTGCCCGCCGTCAGCAGCGATACGATCGAGCGGAAAGTGAAACCGTCGGGATTGTGCAGCGCGTGATCGAGTTCCTTCAGTGTGGCAACGTTGACGATCAGGCCGCCCGACTGCGCCGCGACTGTGTAGACGTGATTCGGCAGGCTGGGTCCCTCGAGCGAAGAGAAGAAATGGTCGAACAGCGTGAAGTGCTTCGCGTAGGCCCAGTAGTTCGGAATGTCCTTCTGGTCGTAATAGCCCATTGTGTAGGGCGTGCCCTCGGCCCAGATGAAGCCGTCCATCGTGCCGTGGTCGTAAGCGGCATGCGCCGTATACCATTCGTGCGAAAGGTCGCAGACAGGCTGCATCGGCGGCATGTGAAACGGTTTGACGCAGCTTTTGCCGTCTGGCATCTTCGGCAGGCAAGTGGAAGGCGGAGGACCGTCCGCGCCCGGATAAGTGCCAAAGTAGTTATCGAAGCTGTGATTTTCCTGAATGATCCAGATCACGTGCTTGATCTTGTACATCCCCTTCGGGGCGCTTTGCGCTTTGGCCTGCCCGGCATTGCCCGGCCGCGTGGTAATGGCCGAGCGCCGCGTCTGCGCCCGGCCGGACACGCCTAAGCACAGCGTGGCGCAGGCACAAAATACCAGCCACCAGATTGGTCTTGCATTCTTACGGTACATTAAGCTTCTCCTGTTCAGGTAATTCGGTTTCGGCAAATGCCGTGCGAGGTGCAGGCAAAACCCTCCGATGGCCAAGCTCCTCGCGCTTGATGACCAGGGAAAACGGCTGCGAGATGTGGTTTGACGCATCACACAGCCGCTTCCACGGCCGCCAACTCTCGCCCACCCGGAATCGCCAGCCAGCGGACGACGTGTCTTTCTGCCTCCGCCCTACTGCTGTACGGCTCTCGGTCCGGGCACCTGTGCGAAGGGAATGTTCCCGGGCAGCTTCACGAGCGGGCCATAGACACAGTAAGGCAGCGGGCCGTTGGGCCAGGGTTTCAGTTTCGGGATCGGAATGACGTAGGGCGGTAGCGGTGCCTGGTCGAAATCGAATGCCGCCAGCATCGGATTCGCGCGGTCGTCTCGCGCCGTCAGATGCTGCAGGT
>JBJKSI010000081.1:0-35612 GCA_046704165.1 Candidatus Acidiferrales bacterium | reverse complement strand
CGCTCATCGGGCGACAAAAAGAAGTGGGATGGTTGCCTCCCGACGCAGGTGCCGCCTCAAAAGCAGCTCGCCCGCACCCGCCCGAGCCTCCTCGCAGCTTTTCCATGGGTCGGTGAGACATGCGGGCCGGAGGCGAAGTTTGCTATTTGTCATCGCTCCAGCCTACTGCCGTCCAAACCGCGATCCGCTCCACCCAGTCCAGCGTGATCTCGTCGCTTGTGCGGCCGTAGAGCTTTTGGTGGTGCGGGGCGATTCGCGAGCGCCGACTGCCGACGCGTACTCGATCGTGCCGCCGCTCTCAAGGTAGGCGGTGACGCCTGTGGCCCGTAAGCTGTGGCAGTGGGTGGAGGCCGACGGACCTGTGGCCAGGGGCCTCCGTTTGATTATCCAGAGCACGTCGGTGCGGGTCGTAGGATTCGCCGTCAGTCGTCCGCGTCGCCGATCAAGAGCGGCTCTGCGTCGAGGACTTGACGCTCGCAGCGTCGCGGCGGTCTTGCCGGCGCACTCCCCCGCTTCCGAGTCGGCGTATTATAAGGTCCGTCATGGTACGTGCCGAAAACGGCTTATCAACGCGTCCACTGACCCCGGGGGTCATGTGGCCTGAGCCGATGATTGCACGCTGTTGCCACGCGGAGAGTCGGCTGTGGCGTGCGCAGCCAATACACATATTCTTGGTCCACGTCATACACGTATAACACGTGAATTTTCCATTCCTTACTCCTTAATAATTGTGGTAGCGTTCGGCCTATGGGTTCGCTAGCTCAGAAGGAGCAAGGCCTGAACATGACCGGGCCTGGGAAAACCGCTCGGCGGCCGACGGGGCGAAGGGTCGGAGCGCGCGCGGGTGTCGTCCTTGCAGCCGTGCTTGCGGCAAGTGTGCCCGCGCACGCCCAAAGGAACGAATTGCTCAGCCGGTTCGATGTGTTCGTGGAGGGGGGTGGGTCATTTCGCGTCCCAAGGGCTTCCACGCTCCAGATCGGCTTCACGGCGCCACCACCGATAGGCAATGTTGTCGCTAACGAAACAGTGGAACTGCGAAACTCGGGGCGCCTGTTTGCAGGGGTCGACTTCTGGATCACCCCCCACGACGCCGTCCAGGTAAGCTACTCCTACAGTCCCAACGACATGGTGGCAAGCACCCAGCCCATAAGTCCGCCGATCGGAGGCGGCACACTCGAGTATACGTTTCGGAACCACTTCCTCTCCTTCGACTACCTGCACTCATTCCCAGTTGCTAAGCGCTGGCGACTCCTTCTGGCAGCGGGCATTGGTCGCGTCTGGTGGTACGACGTATATGGAGGTCCCAATCCCAGCTACCTCGCCGTCAACGTTGGGGCGGGTGTATCGTTCCGCATCAGCTCCCGTTGGTCCGTGCGTGCCGAGTATAGAGATTACGTCATGCACCTGATCTCTTCACCCGAGGAAAGGGGGTTGGTTCACGACAATGCGCCCACGGTCGGCGTCGTTTTCCGTCTCTGACCTGCGGACACCCTCCTCAATTCCCGGCCCTCGTGGGCGAGCTCACCCAAAGGGCATCGCAGGCCCGAAATTGGAAATGAAGACAGCGGTGCACGAGGCGGGAGATGACCCGGCAACCGGGCATCTCCCGTTCGAGCTTGTGCTATGTCTCAAAACAGCTTCTGTAGGACGGGGCGCTCCGCCGGGAGATCGAGAGGGCGATGCCGGGCATCCGGTCCACGGCTCGCCCCGAGTGGAGTAGGAGTTCCGTGCGGGCCCCGACCGCGCGAGCAGGGCGATGTGCCTCTTGGGCATGGAGGCACGCCGGAGACGCGGCAGAGGGTTCAGGAAATCAGGCGCGGCAACGGTGTCGTACCGGAACCTCATGCAAGCCTATGTCCCTAAGTGACGCCACGACGTGAGAGTCGCCGACTCTGCGTATCTCCCAACCTGCCGAAGGTTCCTGTACCTGGCGGCGTGATGGATTTCTTCACGCGGGAGATCGTGGGCATGGCTGCATAGGCAAATCACGGCCCTTCGCTCGTCCTCCAGGCACCCTTTCCTGAGGTCGCCAATTGTCCGCGCCCGATCGTCTTCCGCTCGGACAATGGGAGGGGGCACCGCTCGTAGCTTTTCGTGCGGGAACTCACTGAGCTCGGCGTCTTCATTTCGCGGAGCGCCAAATCGTCGCTACGGCAGAGCGGCCTTTAGGAATCATTTTACTGCAGTTCGAGGTGGACCTCGGGGACTCCGGCCAGTCCAAGAGGCTCGCCTGGACTATACTTTTTCACATTATTTTTCGACCCTTGAGTCGCCCGCTTGCTTTGTACTTTCCGGAGCCATTTTGTGGTGTCCACGTGGTGTCCATTTCGGGGCCGCACGATGGAGGCATGCACGGACGCGCAGACGTAAAAGAAATGTAGCGAATGGTAACAAGAGCCGCCTAAAACAAGGGGAAACTCACAAGTGGAGGATTTGGTAGCGGTACGGGGAATCGAACCCCGGTTACCAGATTGAGAATCTGGCGTCCTAACCTCTAGACGATACCGCCGCAAAAAGTATAGCAAAAACCGGTATCGACGGCAGCGTCCGGCTGCCAGCCGCGCGCGATCGCCGGGAAACGTCTTGATGCATTTTCAGTTCGGCGTAACCCCACCTTTTTGGCTTTGGTCCTACAATACAAGAAAGGGGTGTGTTGTGAATCTCCGTTCGGCATTCGAGGATGCCTTTGTATCTCTACGCCAGAACCGTATGCGCTCGGCGCTGACGACTCTGGGCATCATGATCGGTATCAGCGCGGTCATTTGCACCGTGGCGATCGGCCAGGGTGGCCAGTCGCAGATTCGTGCGCGGCTGCAGAACCTCGGTGACAACCTGATCTGGATCGAAGCCGGCTCCCGCAACGTCAACGGCCGACGTACCGGCGCCTATGGCACCAAATCGCTCCGGCTCGAAGACGTCACCGCGATCGAGCGCCTCCCGGTCATCAAGACCTGTTCTCCCAATGTCGATTCCCATACTCAAGTTGCCTACCAGAACCAGAACTGGTGGACGCGCTACCGCGGTGTGGCCCCGTCGTTCCTGCACATCCAGCATTGGCAGGTGGCGTCCGGTGCTTCGTTCACCGGATCCGAAGTTGAGCACGTCAGCCGCGTCTGCATGTTGGGCCATACCGTGGCCGAACGGCTGTTCCCGAACGACGATCCGGTAGGCAAAACGATCCGGATCGGCAACTTGCCTTTTATCGTCACCGGCGTTTTTGCGCCGAAAGGTGCGTCGACCCATGGCTGGGACCAGGACGATATCGTGATGATGCCCTACACGGTGGCGATGAAGCAGTTGCGAGGGGAAGACTGGATCGAAGACATCATGTGCTCCGCCGTCTCTCCCGGCGCGATTCCTCCGGCCGAAACGCAGATCAGTAAGCTGTTGCGTTTCCAGCATGCCCTGCGCGCGAACCAGCCCGACGATTTCAACGTGCGCCATCCCGAGGAAGCGCTGCAGGCGCTGCAACAGTCCAACGAGACGTTTGCCATTATGCTCGCTTCGATCGCGTCGGTTTCCCTGTTGGTGGGCGGCATCGGCATCATGAACATCATGCTGGTGAGCGTCACCGAGCGCACCCGCGAGATCGGCGTGCGAATGGCAGTTGGTGCCACGCGCTGGGACGTGCAGCTGCAGTTTCTGATCGAGGCGGTGACGCTCAGCCTGATCGGCGGGGCGGCGGGGGTGCTCGGCGGAGTGGTAGCCACCGAAGCGCTCACCCAGGCATTGTCATGGCCGGTGGCGTTTTCCTTTGAGGCATTGCTGGCGGCAGTGGTTGTGGCAACCGGGACGGGAATTTTCTTCGGCTACTATCCGGCCCGCCGCGCCGCCGCGCTGAACCCGATCGACGCGCTGCGTTACGAATAAGAACCATCCACCAGCAGTGGCAGAGGTTCATCAGGCGATGGTGATTTGTCCTGTCGCGGGAGGGCCGGCGGCGAGGTTTTCCGTCAGAACGGACTTGTCAGAAGCCTTTGGCGACGCTAGGCTCGGCATCGCGCGTCACTTACCATCGGTGCTGACTTGTCGCTCCAAGCGTGCTCGCTCATCGCGCTCACTCACCCGCCACAGCGGCCGCCAGGCTGCGAAATTTTCCCGGCAATAGTCGCAGCGTACCGGTTTTGCTCCGAGGTAGCTTGCCAGTTGCGCCGCTCGGTTCCGGTCCAGCCGTTCCCGTCGAATGGAATCCAGTTCCAGATTCCCGCATTGCGGACAGCGCGCACGAAACAGGAGGCGCAGCGGGGCGAGCCCGGCATAGAAACGCTTGTGGCAGCCTTCGCAGCGCCAAGGAAGGATGCCCAGCAGACTCAAGATTCGTTCCGGCATTTTCCGGTGGGAACGAAAACAGTCATAGCTTTTGCACCGGGGGCAGATCATAGGACATTTCCTTGAGCTGTGCTCGACGCACCACTTTCGTCGGACGGCCCGCGTCGCTCGGCGATTCCCCTACAGACTACTGCACACCCTGTCTTCCTGCCGCGGATTTTACCGTCCCGATTCCCTTCGTTACAATCCCTGCAGGAGGCGCACGATGGCCGGCTACACCGCCGCGCACGCTCGCGCAGGCATTCGCGATCCGCTGCCGAGCCTGGAAACCTGGCCCAACCAGTTTCCCGGCTACCGGATCACCATTCACGTTCCCGAGTACACCTCGGTCTGCCCGAAGACGGGCCTGCCTGATTTCGGCGCGCTGACGATCGAGTATGAGCCCGCGCGCCTTTGTATTGAACTGAAATCGCTGAAGCTCTATCTGCTCGCCTACCGCAACCTTGGCATCTTTTACGAGAACGCGGTCAACCGCATTCTTCGCGACCTGGTTCGCGCCGCGCGTCCCAAATCCTGCCTGGTCCGTGGCGAGTTCACGCCCCGCGGTGGCCTAACCACCACCGTGGAGGCGCGCTGGCCTCGCCGCCGCTGACCTGATTTCAGGCCTTCCACGCTCCTTGCGATTCTGCCCGATTCGGCCCTTTCTCTTGCCGAAACAGTGGCTTCCGGCCCCTCGACCTGCGGACAACCCGGGCCGCTGCCGCGGCACTCTAATTGAGCACGAAATGCGGGTAAGAACCGCAAGGAGGCATTCCCATGAGTACGACCCCGACTCGTCCGGAAATGCCGCAGGCAGAACAGCCGCTGCCATCCTATGGCACGCCGCGTTGGATCCCGATCCTCTTCGTGGTCCTGTTTCTGTTGGGCGGATATCTGGTGTACGCGAATGTTCATTCCCGGCACGGACTCGAGAAGCAGCTCTCTCAGTCCAACGGCCGGATCGCGCAGCTCGACGCTTCGCTTGAGCAGTCCGATTCTCGGATTCGAGATCTCAAGGCCGAAGTCGATCTGACGACGCAGAAACTGGGCCTCACCCAGGAGCAGCTCGCACAAGCGCGCAGGACGGCGTCTCAGCTTCGCCGGGAGCAACTTCGGACCAGTGCCAAGCTGCGGCAGCAGATCGGGCAGGTGCAGCAGCAGACCCAGGCCAGCATGGGCCAGCTCTCGAACGAGTTGGGCGGCACCAAGACAGACCTTGCCACCACCAAGCAGGTGCTCAACGACACGCGGACCAGGCTCGAGGGCACCGTCGGCGACATGGGAGTGATGAGCGGGTTGATTGCCCACAACAAGCAGCAGCTCGCCGAGCTGATTCGCATGGGCAAGCGGAACTATTACCAGTTCGACCTGCGCAAGTCGCGGCACGGCAGCCGCATCGGTCCGATCATGCTGCAAGTTTCTCACGTCGATACCAAGCACTGGCGCTACAACATGTACGTCACGGTCGAGGACAAGCGCATCGAGAAAAAGGACAAAACACTCTACGAGCCGGTCCAGTTCTACACGCGCGAAGCCGCCGCTCCGCTCGAGATCATCGTTTTCCAGATCCGGAAAAACGAGCTCGTCGGCTATCTTTCCACTCCAAAAGAGCAGCCGCGGCAGACTGCCTCGGTTCCCGACCGCGACTAGCAGGCTCGGCAGCCGATAGCGGCCACGCCCCGTTCCGCCTGCTGCCGGAGCGGGGCGCTCCCGCCGCCGCAGCTTGCCGCGAAGGGGGTTCGCGCTCCCGACTCTTTCCCATCCGCCAAGATGCCCGTGGGGTATACAATCACGGAACCATGCCACGACCCAAAAGCCTTAGCCTGCTCCTTTTGCTGCTGACACTTGCCGTCGTGCCTTCGGCGAGCGCCCAGAGCCCCACTCTTCCCGGCCGTCTGCCCGTCCACACCATCGCCTATGTCTATTGGCGCGGAGTGGATTCGATCGCCCCCGGCAGCAGGGATCCGCTGGTGGCCTTGTGGCACGATCCTGGATTTGCTCCGGCTCGCCGCCTGATGGAACAGGGCTTGGCCGAGGCTATCGCCAGCAATCCGCACCTAGCCCACGTCCCTCCCGGCGAGGTGGAGGCCTTGCTCGCCCATCCGCTGATCTTCGGCCTTCGCCTGGTGCGAAAGCCCGGAAAGAAACAGGCCGGAACGAGCACGACTGCTCGCGGCTTCCTGGTGGTGCGCGTGAGCGGAAAAGCCGCCGAGTCCGCCCGCGCGGCGCTGGCCGGTTTCGGACCGAAGGCTGCCGAGCACGTGCGGCTCACCTCCGGCGGTTTTCTTGTTGCCTCGGGTGCTCGTTCGACGCTCGAAGACCTCGTTCGCCGCTTCGGCTCTTCCCCGCCGCCGGAATCGAAATCCCTGGCGTCGGTTCCCGCCTATCGTGAAGCGCGGGCCTCGCTCACCGGCCGCCCTCCGGTGGAATTTTTCCTGCACGTCCCGTCAATCTCCTCCCTTCAGCCGCGGAAAGCGCCCGGCTTCGACACGCCCGCTTTTCTCCACGCCCTGAACATTGAGCGCATCCACCTGCTCTGCGGCGCGCTCGACCTCAACGCTCCCTCGGCGATTATGCGTTTTTCGATGCTCGGCAATACCGCGCCCGGGGGTCCCTTCGACCTGTTCGGGCCGAATGGCCGCTCCTTTGCGACGCTGGCAGCCGCGCCTGCCGACACCGCCTCGTTTAGCGCCTATCGAATGGATCTCGGTGCCGTGCTCTCGTTGGTGCAGAATGCCCTCTCCTCGGCGATGAATCCGCAGCGCGCGTCGCGCCTGAAAATGCTGACCGGTATGTTTTCTTCCGCCGTTCTGCCGGCGCTTGCCGGCGAATACGCCACTATTAGTCCACGCTCAGCAGGCCAGCCTTCTTCCGTCATTGTGGTCACGATTCATCCCAAGGCTGCCGACCAGCTTTTCACCACCACTCTCTCCCCGTTTCTCCAGCCCGCCGGTCAAGACGGCGCGATTCGCTACTACAAAACCATGGATCGCGGGGCCCTTCCCGGAACCGCGAAAAAGCAAGGCTCCGCCACGCCCGGCGACGGCGTTTCTCCGCGGAAACGTGCTCAGCAGCCGTTGTTTATCGCCTTGACTCCTCATTTCCTGCTGGCGGGCCGCGATGAAGCCCTTGTGAAGCGCAGTGCCCGCGACGTTATCTCTTCATCGCCCGCGCCCGGCCTCGCCGGCCAACCTCAGTTCCGCGCGGCCCGCGCCGAGCTGCCCGCCGAGCTTTTCAGCCTTAATTATTTCGATTTCTCCAGCGTTCAGTGGACCCGATTGCTCGAGCGTGCCGCTACTCGCATGGCCAAGGACAAGAAGGACCCGCATGCCGCCGAGCGCGCCGCGGCTCTCCGAAAATGGGCGCAAGATGGCGGCGGCGCCGTGCTCGCTCGCCATTTGCACTGGTTCGCAGTCGGCTCATGGAAAGACGGTACCGGCGTCCACTCGAGCGGCTACATCCACTAGCCTGTGTCGCCGTTTCCCGCTGTGCGCTGGAGCGACCAGTCGCGTCGCCCACGTTGCAGTCGCATTGGACCCGCATCGGTCCCGAGCCCTCTACCGGCCGAGTGAATCGAGTTAAGATGAACCGGAGCTCGGTCACCTGCTGTTCATCTGACGACGGGAGAATCACTGGATGAAGCTTGAAACTTTCGCTCTCGAACGCTGGATGACAAAGTATGAGAGTTGGGTCAAATACGACATCGCCGAGAGCGGTATCCTGCCGCTCCGGATCAACGACCTTCTCGATCTGCTACCGCCCGCCGAACGTGCCTCCGCACTCGAAGCGCTCACCGGCCTGCGCCTCGGCTATTCCGAAGCGCCCGGTACGCAAGAGCTGCGCTCGCTGATCGCGGAAACCTATCACGACTGCGCACCGGAAAACGTGCTGGTGACGACCGGCGCGATCGAGGCGAATTTCCTCCTCTTCAACGTGCTGCTGGATCCCGGCGACCACGTCGTGTCCTGCTACCCCGCCTACCAGCAGCTCTACAGCGTGCCTCGTGGAATCGGTTGCGACGTCACGCTGTGGAACGTGCGCTCGGAAGGCGGATTCCGCTTCGACGTGGACGATCTCGATCGCCTCGTTACGCCGAGGACGCGACTGATCGTCGTGAACACGCCTCACAATCCCACCGGCGCGATGCTCTCCGAGACCGATCTGCGACGCGTCTACGCGCTGGCCGAATCGGTCGGGGCGATGGTGCTATGTGACGAAGCCTATCGCTGGCTCACTGTTCCCGGCGGAGAACCGTTCGCTCCACCGATGCACGACCTGGGGCCGCGCGGTATCAGCGTCGGCACGCTTTCGAAGCCCCTCGGCCTGCCCGGCCTGCGCATCGGTTGGATCGCCGCTCACAGTGATCTGGCCGCCCGCTGCTGGGCGATGCGCGATTACGTTTCGCTCAGCCCCGGCCGGCTCAACGACGCGCTGGCGGTGCTCGCGATGCGGCACCGCGAAAAGATCTTCGAGCGCAATCGCGGCATCATCTCTGCCAACCTGGCCACGGCGACGCGGTGGTTCGCTGAGCGCGCCGAGTTGATCTCCTGGCGCCCGCCTCGTGGCGGCCTGCTGGCGCTCGCCCGCTACCAACTCGACATCCCTTCGCTCGAGCTCGCAAATCGCCTGGCCGAGCGCTACAACGTGATGCTCGCACCCGGCTCGGCCTTCGGTTTTGAGCATCATCTGCGCATCGGCATTGGCCAGGACCCGGCCGTCTTTTCTGCCGGCCTCGAACAGGCGTCCGCCTGCTTCGCTGAGCTTGCGACGCCATCGGCTGGCCGCGGGATCTCGGCCGCGCGGCCCGAATGACTCGCCCCCGCTCGCGTCCGCCGCGTTCAGCGGCCTCCGGCCGCAAGACTGCTGGTGTGAGGCCACATGCCGATATCGGCCGGAACGAGCTGCGGCAATTCCACGAGCGCATCCTGCATGCCGAGCGCCGCATACGCCCCTACGTGCGCGAGACTCCCGTGGACTTCTCGGAACTGCTGAGCCGGCGTACCGGCGCCCGCGTCTACCTGAAACTGGAACACCTGCAGCACACCGGCTCGTTCAAGCTGCGCGGCGCGGTGAACAAGCTGCTCTCACTCGCCCCGCGCGAACGCGCCCGGGGCATTGTTGCAGCCTCTTCCGGCAATCACGGCATCGCCGTCTGCCATGCCGCTCGGCAACTGGGGCTGCGCGCCACCATCTGCATGCCTCACGGTGCCTCCGGCATGAAGCTCCGCATGATCCGCGCGCTGGGCGGCCGCGTCGTCTTCTGCGGCATGAATACGCTCGATGCCGAGCGCAAGGCACGCGAACTGGCCGCCACGGAGGGCCTGGCGATCGTCCCTCCCTACAACGATTCCCACGTCATTGCGGGGCAAGGCACGATCGCAGTGGAACTCGATCGCCAGCCCGGGAAAATCGATGCCGTGTTCGTCGCGGTCGGGGGCGGCGGACTCGTCTCCGGCATCGCCGCCTACCTCAAAGCGGCGCGCTCGCGCGCGGAGATCGTCGGCTGCTGGCCCTCAAATTCTCGTGTGCTCTATGAATCGCTCCGTGCAGGACGCATTGTCGAGTTTCCCGAGAAACCCACGATCTCCGACGGTACGGCCGGCGGCGTTGAGCCGGGCTCGATTACCTTTCCGCTCTGCCGGGCACTAGTGGACACGCGCGTGCTGGTGAACGAACGCGAGATCTGGCGCGCGATGCGGCTATTGCTCTCCGAAGAACGCTGGCTGGTCGAGGGCGCAGCGGGCGTAGCTCTGGGGGCATTTCTCAAGCGACGTCGTGCCTATGCGGGCAAGAACGTCGTCATTCTTCTCTGCGGCCGCAACATTTCCGCTGAAAAAGCCGCTAAACTTCTAGAGAGTCCATGAGCTGCCCGCACAACCCGATTCGCAGCGCGCGACGTATCCGCCTTTCGTTGGTGCTTTTGGGGTCGATTGCCTTCCTGCTGGACACCACCGTTGCCGGATGGGCTCATGGCGCGCGGCGAAAACAGGCTTCGGTGTCTGGGCTCACACTGCGCTTCGCTCATGGGGGCAGCGCCGCCGAAGTTCCTCTCGAGCTCTCTTCGAACGCCGTTTTCGTGCCGGTACGCCTGGACAGAGGCCTCCCCTCAGGTTGGCTATTCGATACGGGGTCGCGGCGCACCATGGCCGCCCCCGCTGCGCATTCGGAGTCCGCGACCCGCGAGGGGGGCAGCGCTCCGGTTCTGTTCCTGTCGGGGCTGCGGATTCTCGGCCTCGCCCCTGGCGCGCGTTCGTTGAAGCCGCTTGGTCCTTGGTACGGCCGGCGCGTCCACGGCGTAATCGGCGACGACCTGCTCACGCGCATTGTGGCTCAGATTGACTACTCGAACCGTTCGATCCAGCTCTACGAGCCTGCTTCCTACCATCCGCCGCGCTACGTCAGGAAACTCGATGTGCGCTGGATCGACGGCCTGCCCACTGTCCGTGCACGGCTGCGTCTCGGCGGTCGCACCGTGGATGGGAATTTCGTCCTGAATACTGGCGGCAACGCCGGCGTCGTGGTTTCGGAAGTCTTTCTCGTTTCGCACAAGATGTATCCCTACAAGGGAAAGACGATTCCCCGCACGATCTTCGAGGCCTCCGGTGAGCAATCGGTCTTGCTGGCGCGCGGCCAATGGTTCCAGTTCGGACGCTGGCGCGTTGACGGGCCCTTGGTCGCAATCGAGGGTGGCGGAGTCTCGCCCGGGACCGAAGGAAAAGGCAAGCAGGGACGGAAGGACGAGAACCGTGACTTTGCCGGCTGGATCGGCGGCCAAATCCTGCGCAAGTTCCAGCTGGTGCTGGATTTCCCCGCCCATCGCATTTTTCTCGCCCCGAATGACAAGTTCATTTTTCCGATCGAGGCAGATGCGAGTGGCGCCACAATCATTGCGGCCGGACCGTCGCTCGACCAGTTCGAAATCCGCGGCACCGTCACCGGCTCTCCCGCTGCCGCTGCCGGTCTGATACCCGGCGACCAAATTCTGGTGATCGACGGTGAGCCGGCCTCGAATTTCAGCCTCGATCAGGTTCGCGAGCTGTTTTGCCAAGCCGGACATACGCCTGTGATGTCCGTGCTCCGGCTGGGCCGGAAAGTGCGGATCGTGCTCCATCTGCGTAAACAGCTTTAGGTCAGCGAGTGCCCAAGAATTGGCCGCGATTTCTGGGCGAATTTGACGTATTTTGGAACTCTGCCTATACTCGCCCGCACTTTTCTGTACGGTGAAGCGGGTGATTTCCCGAAGGAGTGGAAAAACCATGGCATTTCTTCGCGCCGCGAGCCGGGAGGAGATTCCCGCCGGAACCATCCGCGAGGTTCAGCTCGACCAGCGAACGATCGCGTTGGCCAATGTCAACGGCCGTTTCTATGCCATCGACAACACCTGCTTGCACCGCGCCGGGCCCTTGGGTCAGGGGAAACTCAACGGCAGCGTGGTTTCCTGTCCCTGGCACGGCTGGACGTACGAGGTCACCACGGGCCGCGTGACCTTCAATCCGGAGATGGGAGTCCGCACGTTCCCGGTCGAGGAGCGGGGCACCGAAATCTGGGTCGATGTCGTCTAGTAGCCCCCGGTCCGCGGGCCTCGCTGTTGCAAGCAGGTCGCTTTTTCGTAGCTTCGCCCGTAACAATCGGCATTGATTGCCTTTTCCTGTGGCGCAAGACCGTGTATAGTCCGCCCGACACGACACTGCGATGGAAACGACAGCCGAGCGCCACTACTGGATTTTCGCCTCCGACCCTCGTCAATACCATTGGGACACCTTGTTTGTGAAAGGAAAGGAGATGTGGCTTGGCGCCGGCTCCAAACCGCCCGTCACGCGGCTGGTGAAGCAGGTTCATCGGGGCGACCGAGTGCTCGCCTATCACAGCACCCCCGATCGCCTGGTTTATGCCTTGGCTGAAGTTTCTCGCGATCCCTACGTCGATCCCGGCGATCCCGCCGGCAAGGCCATGATCATCGACCTGCGGGCGCTCGAACGGCTGCCGAAGCCGGTGCGCTGGGCCGATTTGAAAGGCAGTCCCGCGCTTCGCCGCATGAAATTCCTGAAGAATGCCCGCACGCCCGTTTCCCCGCTCACCGAAGAGGAATATCGCGAGATCCTCCGCATGGGCGGTATCGTTCCCACGCCCGGCATGCCTCTGCCCTGACCGGTCACCGCAATCGGCACCAATACTGGCGCGAACGTCCTTCCGGTGTTTTCCCGGCCGGCGTGGGCGAGCACACGCGTACTTCGTTCTATTCACAAAGTGCGGGTAATTTAACGATGGCAATACAGGGAGAGCACAACATTGGCAAGTAGAATTCTGATGAGTGGACGGCGAGGCCGTAAAAGATAACATCAGAGACGCAGACTGAGCCTGCGGGACTTCACTTGCGGATCTGAGACTTGCGCCGTCAGGCTGCGGCAAAGCAGGCGACCCGCCCGCAGACGGGCCGCCCAATGCCGATTTCTGCTAGGCCGCGCCAGCGGCTCCTGCACCCGTTTTCGTGTAGACGCCGATTGCTCCGGCCACGCCGGCGCCGTTGGCGGCGCGATACCCCTGGCTGGCGAGAACATTTTCGAGCGCGGCGAGCAGCAGCAGCACATTTTTCCGCCGCGACGTGTGCCCCATCAGACCCACGCGCCAGATCTTGCCCTTCAGCGGACCGAAACCGCCCGCGATCTCGATATTGAAATCGTCGAGCAGTTGTTGTTTCACCCGGTTTGCATCCATCTTCTCCGGCACCTGAATGGCGGTGACGGTAATCATGCGTTCGGCCGGGTTCTCGACGAACGGCTTGAGTCCCAGGCCCTCCAGGCCGGCCAGGAAAGCCCGTTGATTCAGCCGATGGCGCTCCCATCGTGCTTCGAGGCCCTCCTCCTGTACCATCCGCAGTGCTTCGCGGAAGCCATAGAGCAGCGGAATGGCCGGGGTGTGGTGATAGGTGCGCTCCTTGCCCCAGTAGTTCATCGTGGTGGAGAGATCGAAATACCAGCTCTGCACCTTTGTCTTGCGGTTGTGAATCACCTCTTCCGCCGCCGGGCCCAGCGTGATCGGGCTCAGCCCCGGAGGTGCGCTCAGCGCTTTCTGTGAGCCGCTGAAGCAGAGATCGATCCGCGTCTTGTCGACTTCCACCGGCATGCCGGCCAGCGTTGAAACGCAATCGACTACCAGGATTGCGCCCAGTTCGTCAGCTACCTTGCGGTACTGCTCGATCGGGCTGGCCACAGACGTGGAGCTCTCGCCGTGCGTTACGCCGAGCACCTTGATCTTCTTGCCTTTGCTCGCCTTGCGTACGTCTTCCGGGTCGACGATACGGCCATAAGGGGCGGTAACGCGGGTGACGTTGGCGCGGGTCCGTTCCGCGATTTCGGCCATGCGCTGGCTGAAGGCGCCATTCACGCAGATCAGCGCCTCGTCCCCATCCTCGAGTGGATTGAGCATCGACGCTTCGATGCCGCCCGAACCGGAAGATGAAATGGGAAACGTGGTGCGGTTGGTCGTCCGAAACACCTCGCGCAGCAGCACCTGCACCTCGCTCATCATCATTTCCACGAACCAGGGATCGAGGTGGCCAACCATCGTCGTGCTCATCGCGCGGTAGATTCGCGGATGGACCGATGAGGGACCGGGCGTCAACATCAACCGGTCGGGGGGAAGAAGTTCACCGATGTCTGGGGTCATAGGAGGCGTCCTTTGCTTCGTTCGGATTCAGCGCGGGCGGGCCGGGCGCGCATAGGCCCTGCGGGGGCCCGGCGGGCCTGAGCAGTCTCCTAGTCTGGCGAACCATTGCCTCGCGGTCAACTTCCAAAATGGCCGGACGTCGGGGACCTCGCGAGCCCCAGGATGGTGCGACGTACAGTTTCCGGCTCCCAGCCCCCGATTCGCACTAGGAATCGGCGCCCGTCGGTGGTACAAACGCCCCGCCATGGCCACTTCCTCCGCTTCGCGTCCGACCACGCCCGAGGAGCGGGCAAACCAGCGCAACGCCGTGCTCGCCGGCTTCCTCGGCTGGACGCTCGACGCCTTCGACTTCTTCATTCTGGTCTTCGTGCTCGTGCCGATCGCGCACGACTTCCACAAATCCGTGGCGGATATCGCGCTGGCCCTCACCGCTTCTCTGGCTCTGCGGCCAGTCGGCGCGGCGTTATTTGGCCTGATGGCCGACCGCTGGGGTCGGCGTCTGCCGCTGATGCTCGACATCATCTTCTACGCGGTGGTCGAAGTGCTCTCCGGCCTGGCGCCCAACTACACCATATTTCTTATCCTTCGCGCGCTCTATGGAATCGGCATGGGCGGCGAATGGGGCGTGGGAGCCTCGCTGGCCATGGAATCCGCCCCACCCAGATGGCGCGGTGTGCTCTCCGGCGTGCTGCAGGAGGGCTACGCTTGCGGCTACCTGATCGCGGCACTTGTTTATGCCGGCGTCTTCCCGCATTGGGGCTGGCGGCCGATGTTCTTCGTCGGCGGCCTGCCGGCGCTACTCGTCCTGTTCGTGCGGTCCAAGGTGAAGGAACCCGAGGCGTGGCACAAGTCCCGTTCGGCTGACTGGTCGGGCTACTGGCGGACGATTCGCCGCAACTGGAAGCGTTTCGCCTATATCGTCGCGCTGATGACGATGATGAATCTGATTTCCCACGGCACACAGGATCTCTACCCTACCTTCCTCCGCTTGGATCGACATTTCGATCCCGGAATCATTGCAGCGGTTACCGTCATCTCAATGGTAGGCGCGATTCTGGGTGGCCTTGTGTTCGGTCTGTTCAGCGACCGGCGCGGCCGGCGGCGATCGATGGTCGCCGCGGTCATTGGGGCGGTGGTGCTGATCCCGCTCTGGATTTATGCACCGACGGTCGGGTGGCTCGCTGTGGGTGCTTTCCTGATGCAGTTTATGGTTCAGGGGGCCTGGGGCGTGATTCCCGCCCACCTGAACGAACTTTCGCCGGGAGCGCTGCGTGGGTTCTTCCCCGGTTTCGCGTACCAGCTCGGCGTGCTGTTGGCCTCAACCGTCGGTTACATCGAGGCGTTAATGGCCAGCCGACTGGGCTACGCCGGGGCGCTGGCACTGCTCGCCGCGGTTGTGCTGCTCGTCGGAGCGGTTGTCATCGCCGCCGGGCCCGAAGCGCACGGCGTTTCGTTCGTTTCGATTTCCACCGAAGAAAATTAACACCGGCGCTCCGGTTCGATAGAATCGGAATTCTGGCAACTTACTTGAGGAGTTTTGGATATGGCCAATAGCGCAAAAGCTGTCGTCGCCTCCGACGTCGTGCAGAAGGTAACCGAAAAGGCGCGCATGCTTCGCATTCATTCGATGAGGATGACCACGGCCGCCGGCTCGGGTCATCCCACTTCTTGTCTTTCCTGTGCCGAACTGATGGCTGGAGTCTTTTTCCATGCCATGAAGATGGATCCGAAACAGCCCGACGCTCCGACCAATGACCGTTTCGTGATGTCCAAGGGCCACGCGGCGCCGATTCTCTACGCCGCGCTCGCCGAAGCGGGCGTCTTTCCCGTGGGCCGGTTGCTTACTCTGCGCCAGTTTTCGAGCGAGCTCGAAGGCCATCCGACGCCGCGCATCCCCGGCGTCGACGCTGCCACCGGCTCGCTGGGCCAGGGCCTTTCGGTCGGACTCGGTCTGGCGCTTGCCGCCCGGCTCGAAAAGCAGCCGATCCGCATCTACGTGCTGCTGGGTGACGGCGAACTGGCCGAGGGCAACGTCTGGGAAGCCGCGGCGCTCGCCGGCCACGACAAGGTCTCGAACCTGGTCGCCATAGCCGACATCAACGCGCTCGGCCAAAGCCAGCACACGATGTATTCCTACGACGCCGACGTCTACCGCCGGAAATTCGAATCGCAGGGCTGGGAAACCGAAGTGGTCGACGGTCACGACGTTCCCGCGGTCATCGCCGCCCTCGACCGAGCCAAGTCCGCCAAGGGCCCCTACGCGATCGTGGCCAGGACGGTCAAGGGCCACGGCGTCAGCTTCGCCGCCGACAAGGAAGGTTGGCACGGCAAGGCGTTCAACGAGGTGCAGTTGAAGCAGGCGCTCTCCGAACTGGGAGATGTGCCGCCCCCTCCGCCGGTCGACAACAAGTCCTACGCCCGCACGCTCACCCCGCCCAAAGCCGATTTCCCCGCCTTGCCGGCGCCCCAGTACAAGCTCGGTGAAAAAGTGGCCACACGTGTCGCCTTCGGCGACGGGCTTGCCAAGCTGGGCGAGATCCACCCGAAGGTGGTGGCGCTCGATGGCGACGTGCAGAACTCCACCTACACGCTCACTTTCCACAAGGCCTTCCCCGAGCGCTTCTTCCAGGGATTCATCGCCGAGCAGAACATGGTCGCCTCTGCCGTTGGCTTCTCCGCTCGCGGCTGGGTACCCTTTGTCGCTTCTTTTGCCTGCTTCCTCGGCCGCGCCTTCGATCAGACGCGCATGGCCGCGATCAGTCGCAGCCATATCAAACTCGCCGGGTCCCATTGCGGCGTTTCGATCGGCGAGGACGGACCCTCGCAGATGGCGCTCGAGGATCTGGCGGCAATGCGCGCGGTGCCCGATTCCACCGTGTTCTACCCCTCTGACGCCGTCAGCGCCATCCGGGCCGTGGAAACCGCGGCGCGGCAGCCGGGCATCTGCTACATCCGCACCACCCGGCCGAAGACTCCGGTGATCTATTCGAACGACGAACAGTTCCCCGTGCCGGGCTTCAAGGTGCCTCGGCGCAGTGACGGCGACCGCGCAGCCATCGTCGCGGCCGGTATCACCCTCCACGAGGCGCTCAAGGCCGCCGACGAGCTCAAGAAGGACGGCATCGCGGTCCGCGTCATCGATCTCTATTGCGTGAAGCCGATCGACGGCGCCGCTCTGGGAGCGGAAGTCAAGGCAGCGGGCGGGCGTCTGGTCGCGGTTGAGGACCACTATCCCGAGGGTGGGCTGGGCGAAGCCGCCTTCACCGCGCTGGCAACCTCCGGCGTTTCGCTCTCCGGCGCCAAGCACCTCGCCATTCCTCGCGTCCCCCATTCGGGACAGGAAGACGAGTTGCTCGACGCGTTTGGCATTTCCGCCAAGCATATCGTCGAAGCGGTTCGCGGTCTGCTCTAACCGGCCGTGTCGCAACACCGGCTGGCATCTTCGCGATGAAAAAAGCGAAGTCCCTATCTTCGTGGCTTTCGGGGCGGGTTTCCCCGCGAATTCTCGATTCGCCGGCACGTGGTGCCGGGCGGGGAAACCCGTATGCCTGAAACCGGGGCCAATCCGCCGCTGCGCCCCCGCACCTCGCCACGCACGCTGGAACTCCCCACCCGCGAGCGAGCGCTTCCCGCCACCACCATCGGCCGCTGGTTTTCGAGCGGCGGCCGCATGGACGAGCCGGAAGCAGTCGAGCGGGGCTACGGCTGGTACAAGGTCGTCTGCCTCACCGGTGTCGACTATTTCTCGACGTTGGCCTATCAGCCCGGCATCGCGCTGATTGCTGCCGGGCTGCTGGCTCCCACGGCCACGCTGGTGCTGGTCGCGGTGACGTTCGTCGCCGCCCTCCCGGTCTATTCGGCCGTGGCGCGGCGATCGTTTGTCGGGCAGGGCTCGATCGCGATGCTCGAGAACCTGCTCGCTGGCTGGAAATCGAAGATCTTCGTGCTCGTGTTGCTCGGATTTGCGGCCACCGACTTCGTGATCACGATGACGCTCTCGGCCGCCGACGCCGCGCGCCATGCGGTGGCCAATCCCTATCTGCATCCCTTTTTGGGTAACGCCCAGTTTGGCCTCACCACGCTGCTGCTGCTGATTCTGGCCACTGTGTTCTTCATCGGTTTTCGCGAGGCGATCAACCTGGCCGTGGCCATCGTCATTCCCTTCCTGCTGCTCAACTTGTTCGTGCTCGGGGCCGGACTGATTTACATTTTCGAGCATCCGGTGTTGATCACCCATTGGCGCATCGCGATGCTCGCCCACGCGCCGCACGACAGTTGGATGGGGGTATTCATCATCTCCGCGATTCTGTTTCCCAAGCTGGCTCTGGGCTTGAGCGGCTTCGAAACCGGCGTTTCCGTGATGCCTCTGGTCGAAGGTGATGCAGAAGATTCCGAGCGCGCCGTGCCTGCGGGCCGTATCCGCAACACCCGGAAGATGCTGGCCCTCGCCGCGGGAATCATGGGCTTCTTCCTGGTGCTCTCGAGCTTTGTCACCACGCTGCTGATTCCCCCGGCCGCCTACGCCCCCCACGGCCCCGCGACGGGCCGGGCAGTTGCCTACCTGGCTCATCACATGTTCGGCAACGTTTTCGGCACCGTCTTCGATCTCTCGACCATCCTGATTCTCTGGTTTGCCGGCGCCTCGGCCATGGCGGGCCTGATCAACCTGATCCCACGCTACCTGCCGCGCTTCGGCATGGCGCCGCGCTGGGTCGCATACCGTCGGCCGATGGTGGCCGTGCTGCTGGTGGCCGATCTGCTGGTCACGATCGCCTTCCACGCCAGCGTCGAGGAGCAGGGCGGTGCCTACGCCACGGGCGTGCTGGTGCTGATGCTCTCCGCGGCCACTGCGGTGACCATCGCCTTCTGGCGCGAGTTCCGGCGCGACCGGCGCGCCCACTCGCTGCCGTTCACCCTGGCATTCGGCATCACCGCGGTCATCTTCGTCTACACGCTCATCGACAATGTCGTCGAGCGGCCCGACGGCGTCATCATCTCGACGATTTTCATCATTATCATGCTCACCTCCAGCGCGCTCAGTCGCTACCAGCGTGCCAAGGAGCTGCGCGTGGCCGGCTTGGAGTTCGTCGACGAGGCCTCGGCCGAGCTGTGGCCCACCCTCGTCGAAAAACGTGTGAACCTGGTGCCTTGCCACGCCTCCACCGCTGCCTACCGCCAGCGAAAAGCAGATGACATTCATCGCAATTTCCGTGTCTCCGGTCCCCTCGCCTTCCTCCACGTCAATTTGCTCGACAACCGGAGCGAATTCATCAGCCGGTTGCGCGTCAGCGTCCGCGAGGAATCCGGCCACTACATGATCGAGGTCTGGGGCGCTGTCGCCATTGCCAATACAATCGCCTTCATTACCGAGCTGATCGACCCGATCAGCTTGTTCATCATGTTGAGCGGCCGCAACCTGATGGAGCAATCGCTTCGCTACCTCTTTTGGGGAGAAGGCGAGGTGGGCATGCTGGTCTATTCGATTCTCGTGCACTACTGGGAATGGGTCGGCCGGACGGCCGATCGCCCCACGCTGTTCCTGACGACCGCCTGACGCCGGAAGTTATGGTATCGTTGCGGTTTCGAGACCCATCATGGAAAAACCCGTCCTCATCGGCATCGTCCCCGAAACCACCTCCATCGGCCCCAAGGACCAGATTGTCTGGTACTCGGGCTCCGGCAACCTGAAGATCGAATTCGATCCCAACCGCTGTCCGTTTCCCTCCAACATCTACCAGGCCCCGCCCGGCATGCGCCTTCTCAGCGGCACGCCCCGCCCCGGCGCCAAACCCGGTTCCTACAAATACCGCGTGGCCATCGAAGACACGGTGGTTGCTCGCGGCGAAGTGCTACTCCGCGAGTCCTAGTCGCGCCCGCCCATCTGGCCGTCTCCTGTTTTGCTCTGTGCTCCGCGAGAGTTGAGAGCTCACCTGTGCCTCACTGGCCGGCGCCATGGCGGCGCCGATTTCCCCGCACAGGGAAAATCATTAGACGCTAATGCGTCCCTCAACTCCCTGGTGTGGCGTCTTGCGGGGAAATCGGAGGGCCGACCGGTGCGGCTCCTTCGAGCGAGAGCAGGCACACGCGGAAGTCTCCGAACTCTTCATTGAGGATATTCGAGTAGATCACGTACATCCCCACGGCTCCGGCAATCACCGCGCCCGCGATCATGCGCGCCAGCAAAGCCGGCCACCTTCCCATCTCGCTCAGAGTTCCAATAAAAACGTTTAGCGGGATGGTGGCCACGGCCTCCGCGATAAAGGAATACACCACCGTGCGCCAGGAGAACGCCCACCAGACTCGAATCGTCCTTCGGAACGTAACGGGCAACTGCCGGGAGGGGTCGGAGACTGCTCGCGGCAGCAACGCAATTCGGAAATCCCGAAATTGCTTTCCGAGTAGATAGTGAATGATGAAAATCGAAACCAGCAAGCCGGCGGCGTACGGCAGAATCACCAGCAGCACGCGAGTGGTGCGGAGCGAGATCAGCAGGCCGGCCACTGCACTGAGCACGAACCTTGCCCCGAGGATCGCCGCCAGGCTGATCAAGCTGGTGGGCCAGTAGTATGCCCACCAGGCCCGCAGCGCATAATCAAATGTCGGCTGCAGGCAGTCGTCTATGCGTTGTACCGGGGACCCGGTGCTGTTCGTGAAGGAGCCAAAGCTTCCTGGTTGGCTGAGCATCGGAACCGGAGGCCAATCTATAGGAATCTTTGGTGAAGTCAATCGGGGATTGCGTGGGGTTGCCGGGGGTATGGCGAGGTCCTTATCCGGATGCGGATCAGGACCGGCGGATGCGAAGCGCGACGATTAGCTCTCGCTGGGGCTGGTGAGCAGCTTGAGATTTTCGCTGCTGATGCTCAGCTTTCCTTGACGCTTCATCTGATTTTCCAGCGCCTGTCGGAACGCGTCGAACGCGTTATCCTGCGCGTTGTTCAGCAGCTCCTGCCGGATCGTGCTGCGCTGCCGATCGAACTCCGCTTCGGTCGGATTGTCGCGCCCGGTCACCGTGTAGACGACCCAATTCGTCCCCACCTGCTCGGGGCCTTCCACCTGACCTGCCGGAGCGGTAAACGCGGCCAGGAAATTTTTCGCTGGAGCGTTGGCGACGTTGCCTGTGCGCGAGAATTTGGCCGAACTCACTTTCACCCCAAGCGTCTTGGCCACCTCTGCCAGCTTCGTGCCCTTCTTCAATTGGGCAGCCGCCTCGTTCGCATCGGTGCGGGCCAATTCGGCGGACTTGGCTGTCAGGTAATCGTTCCGGACGCGATCCTGCACCTCGGCGAACGTGCCCTGGTGGGCGGGGACGATCTTGTCGACCGTGAGGATCAGATAACCGTTGTCGGTGCGGATGGGCAGGCTCAGCTGCCCGATGCTCTGGCCGAAGAGGGCATTGCGTACGTCCTGCGAATTCCCAAGCGGGCCCATCGGCTCGGTCACGGAAACCACCGGCGTCTGGCCCTTCACCAGATCGGGCTGCACCTTCGGGCCCAAGGCCTTCTCCACAGCGGCCAGCGACTGGCGGCTGGAATTGCGTACGATGTTCGCCATCTCGTTGGAGATATTGTCCGCTTCCTGCGAAACGCGGTCGGCCAGCATGTTTTGCAAAATCTGGTCGCGAACTTCGGCGAAGCTTTTCGTGTGTGCGTCTTGCCGCGCGAGCACCTTGATGATGTCGAAGCCGTACTCCGTCTTCACGAGTTTCGAAATCTGCCCTACCGGCTCGTTGAAGGCTACGTGCTGAAATGCCGGCACCGTCTGCCCGCGCACGATCCAGCCCAGATCGCCACCCTTGTCCTTGCTGCCCGGATCCTCGGAATATTCCTTGGCCAGCTTGGCGAAATTACCGCCGTGCTGCAGCTCAGCGAGCACTTTTTCCGCTTTCTTCTTGATCTCGGCGATTTCAGCGGTCGGTTTGCCTACGGTCATGAAGAGGATGTGTTCCACGTGCGCGCGAGCGGGAACCTTGTAGAGGCCGATATGTTTCTGATAGTAGGCCTGCAGCTGTGCTTCGGGAATCGTGGTGTTCTTCTTCAGCTGGTTCATGTCAAGCAGCAGGTAGCTGGCCGAGCGCTTCTCAGGCACCTGATATTCGCGCTTGTGGTCGTTGTACCAGGTCTGCAGCTCCTGCCGGGTCGGTTTGATCTTCGCCGTCAACTCCGAGGGTTTGAAGAGGATGTAATCGATGGCCGCTTTTTGGTTCCTGCGCAGAAATTCCTTCCGCACCTGCTCCGGGCTGACGGTCACGCTCGCTGTCACCAACTGCCGGAACTTCTGCTGCAGGATGCCCTGCCGAAGCTGATCCTCGAAGTCGGAAACCGAGAGACCAAACCCCTGTTGCACCATGCTGGAGTACGCCTGCGCGCCCACCCACTTGCCGTTCGGGAAGGCCTGCGGCAGGATCGCCTGGATCTGTCGGGCGAGCTCCTGGTTGCTGACGGTCAGGCCGAGGCGCGAAGCCTCCACCGCCAACAGGCGGTTGAACACCATCTGATTGAAGATCTGCTTCGCATAGAAGCCGCGCAACTGCTGAGGAATTGGCTGGCGCTGCGAAATCAGGTCGAGCTGGCGCTGCACGTCGCTCACGCTGATCTGCTGCCCGTCCACGTTGGCCAGAGTTTGGCCACTGCCCCCCGCGAACTGCCCGTTCGGCATCGGTATCAGGTAGAGCAGCATGCCGACAGACACCAGCCCGAGCACGATGCCCAGGACAATCTTTACCATCAATGTGCGACTATGAAGATCGAACATAGACCATCCGCCGAAACTTTCATTATAGTGAACCGAACCAAGACTCACAAATGAGCCCCGCGATTCGCCTTTCGGCCAGCCCTGCGCCAGCCGCCCCACCGGGCACTCCCGTCCGATCCCTACGGCCGTAAGGCGTGCTTTTCGACCCTTGTTGTCTACTACGTCTGCCGATCGGGCCAATTTGTTGAAAGCCCAGTACCCGTATGCTACATTCGCTCACGGTATCCGGCCGTGGACGCAGCGGGTGTACGCCGCTAGTGCGCTATCCAGCGCGAGATGGCTCCAGGGTCAGGGTGGGCTGGCGAACTCCGGTGGGCGCCTCACGTGTTTCCGGTTCGGCGGTGGCCCGTTCGGGCCACGCGGCGTTCGTCCACAAACAGCACGTTTCGCGAGCACACTCATTGCCGGAGCCGGCGTTCTATTTTTGGCGGTCTGAAGACAGGTAGGCCAACGTGTCTGGATTGATGAAGAACGGTTATAGCGCCCGCTCGCTCCTGAGCCTGTTTTCCTCCGATCTCGCAATCGACCTCGGCACCGCCAATACGCTTGTCTACGTGCGCGGCAAGGGCATCGTCGTCAACGAGCCCTCGATCGTCGCGATCAACAAGACCCGCGCCGAGGTGGTCGCGGTTGGCCGCGAGGCGAAAGAGATGCTTGGCCGCACGCCGGGCAACGTTGTAGCGATCAAACCGATGAAGGACGGCGTGATCGCCGACTTCAAGGTGACCGAGCGGATGCTCACCTACTTCATCCAGAAGGCGCACAATCGCCGCCTGCTCGTTCATCCCCGCATCGTCATTGGCGTCCCGAGCGAGATCACTCCGGTGGAAAAGCGCGCGGTGCAGGATTCAGCCTATCGCGCGCGCGCAAGCGAGGTTTTTCTGGTCGAGCAGGCCATGGCCGCCTCCATCGGCGCCGGTCTGCCCATCGAGGAGCCCTCGGGCAACATGGTCGTCGATATTGGCGGTGGCACCACCGATATCGCCGTCATCTCCATGAGCGGCATCGTCTATTCGCGTTCGGTCCGTGTCGCCGGCAACGAGCTGGACGAAGCCATCATGAATTACCTCAAGCGCAAGTACAATCTGCTGATCGGCGAGCGCACCGCCGAGCAGATCAAGATCGAGGTCGGCTCCGCCTACCCGCTCGAGAAGCCGCTGACCATGGAAGTCAAGGGCCGCAACCTGATCGAGGGTGTTCCGCGCACCGTCACCATCGACGACGCCGAGATCCGCGAGGCCCTCTCGGAAGCCGTTAGTATTCTCGTCAACGCCATTCGCGTCGCCCTCGAACGCACTCCGCCTGAGCTTTCCGCCGACATCAGCGACCGCGGCATCGTGCTCACCGGCGGTGGCGCGCTGCTTCGCAATCTTGACAAGCGCATCCGCGAGGAGACCGGCCTGCCGGTATCGATTGCCGACGATCCGCTGGCCTCGGTGGTGCTCGGCACCGGCAAGATGCTGAGCGATTTCAAACTCCTGCGGCAGGTTTCGATAGACTGAGTCCGAATTTCCCATGAGTGTTCCGTCGCCCCGCCGTCCGCTGCTCTGGCTTGCTGCGGCGGTTGGTGTTCAGCTGCTGCTGCTCGCCTTTCAGATCCGCCGCGAACACAATATCCGTCTGATCCGCGTTTGGACGGTGGAGGCTTTCACCCCGCTTGAAAGCGCGGGCACGGCCTCTATCGGCTGGCTCGGTGGCCTCTGGTCCGGCTATATCGACCTGCACGACACCCGGCAGCAAAATCGCCTGCTCCAGGCCCAGGTCGACGAACTCCGGCTGAAAGTGGACCGGTTGCGCGGGCAGGCCGCCGAAGCCGACCGGCTGGCCGCCCTGCTCGGTTTTCGTCAGTCCCATTCGAAGCTTCCTCTGTTGGCTGCCCGGGTGATCAGCGCCAGCCCCGCTCCGGCCACCAGGCTCATCTACATCAACCGTGGCTCGGACGCGGGCGTACGAGCCAACATGGGCGTGATTACGCCCAGCGGCGTTGTCGGCAAGGTGCTCGAGGTTTATCCGGGCAGCGCACAGGTGCTGCTCGTCACCGACCGCGAGAGCGGCGTCGGCGCAATGGTCTCGCCCACTCAGGCTGAGGGTGTGGTCAAGGGCACGGGCGGACCTGATCTCGCCATGGACTACGTGGTGAACACCGAGAAGGTGAAAGCGGGTGAGCCGGTACTGACCTCCGGCCTCGACCAGGTTTTCCCGAGGGATCTGCCGGTCGGCACCGTGGTGAGCATCCGTTCCGGCAGTCCCTTCCAGCAGATCGAAGTGAGGCCCGCCGCGCACCTGGACCGTTTGGAGGACGTGCTGGTGATCATGATGGTGCCGAAGCCGCCCGCGTCGGCACCGGCCGCCGATCCGGGCGGGGGTCATCGTCACCATTAGAGCCGGCCAAACCCCCGTTGCGCGAAACGTGGCGCCGCCGCAAGCGGACTGCCGCTGGATTGTTCTCCCGGGAAATGCGCCTGCGATGTCGCGCCGAACGAGCGCCGGGAGCGGCACTGTGGCCGGGCGGGTGCGTTCTTCCGGTCGCCCCGGCGCGATGGCCGTTCTACAATGCTCGCTTTACCGGATGTAGCTGATGGCACTGATCGCCAAAGACAACGCATACATCGAGGTACACAAGTATCGCGCCGGTTCGATGATCGTCTCGGCCGCCGTCGCGCTGCTTCTCCAGGGTTTCCTGCCGAAATATTTTCCGCACGCCGAGGTGATCGAGTTGCCGCTGCTCGTCACCGTCTACTTTTCAATGGGTCGCCGCAACGCCGCTTCAGGGCTGCTGCTCGGCGCCGGCATCGGCTTGGTGCAGGACGCCATCAGCCATCTGCCGCTCGGCGTCTACGGCATCGCGCTGACGCTCGTCGGCTACGTCGCCACCTGGATCGGCTACCATATCGACGTCGATCTTCCGCTCAGCCGCTTCGGCCTGGTGTTCGTTCTTTATATCGTCGAGCGCGTAGTCATCGGCCTGATCCGTTTGCTCCTGCTCGAACAGCCGGGACAATTGCTGGGTCCCTACTGGCTGGTTGGAGCGCTTCTGGCCGCCGTACTGGCGGTGGTGATCTTCCCGCAACTCGACCGCTTGCGGACGTCCTGAAACGCCAGCTCTCCTGCTGCTGGCCCTCCTGTTGCCTTTCTCCCTCCGTTCCATGACAGCTGCCTTGCGGGTCGGGAAATGGGGTGTTAGCTTAATCAAGCGAAGCGCGTGAGGGCGCTGGGAGCCGAGGGTTCTTGGTATACAGGGTTGACGACGACCAAAAGCTACCCCAGACTCGCCTCACTGTGTTCGGTGTTCTGGTTGTCGCGCTGGCCCTGCTGCTGCTGATCGGTTTCTGGCGCTTGCAGGTGCTCGATACGCAACATTACGCCGAACTCGCCTACCGCAACCGTATCCGTAACATTCCGATCATCGCCCCGCGTGGCCGCATCCTCGACCGCTACGGCCATCTCCTGCTCGGCAACTATCCCTCCTTCAGCGTGCTGCTCGACCGCGATTCCCCCGGACAGGTCAAGCAATATCTGGATCAGATCGCGTCCGGTCTGGATATCCCGCTCCCGCAACTCCGCAAGGAAGTGTCCGACGCCTCCGTGCTGCCCCGTTACCAGCCGCTCGTCATCAAGACGGACGCCACCGAGGCCGACATCGCCTTTGTCGAGGCCCACCGCGCCGATATCCCCTGCCTGCACCTGCTGATGGTGCAGCGGCGCCGTTATCCCGCCGGCGGTTTTCTCTCCCACGTGTTGGGCTATGTCGGCGACGTCGGCCCACAGGACATTGCCCGGAGCCACGGCCATTTTCGGCCCGGCGACCTGGTCGGCAAGACTGGCCTCGAACGCGAGTACAACAAGATCCTGATGGGTGTCGACGGTATGCGCCGCGTCGTTGTCGACAGCCGCGGGCGCGTGCGTGGCACGCTCGAGCGGATTCCCGCCATTCCCGGCAAGACCATCCGCCTCACCATTGACGAAAATCTCGAGCGGGTGGCCTTCGATGATTTGAAAGGCAAGGAAGGTGCCGCTGTCGCACTCAATCCTCACACCGGCGGCGTGCTGGTAATGGCCAGCGCGCCCACGTTTGATCCGAACGCGCTCGCCCAAGGCATCTCTCCGTCCGAATGGAGAAAGCTGAACAACGATCCGGAACATCCGTTACTTAACCGCGCAATTCAGGCGCAACTCGCCCCCGGCTCGACCTTCAAGATCATCATGGCCGCCGCCATGCTCCAGAGCGGCATCCCGCAACCCAATTTCACTGTATTCTGTCGGGGTAGCCAGGATTTTTACGGTCGCATCTTCCATTGCTGGAAGCGTGGCGGGCATGGGCTCACCGATCTTCATAAAGCCATCGTTCAATCCTGCGATGTGTTTTTCTATAATGTGGGCCAGCAACTCGGCATCCAGCGCATCTCGTATTTCGCCAAGCATCTCGGCCTTGGTCGGCGCACCGGCATCGACCTGCCCGGCGAGGAGCCGGGGCTGGTTCCTTCGGTCGCCTGGAAGAAACGCGTCTACCATCAGCCGTGGTATCCGGGCGAGACGATCTCGGTGGCTATTGGCCAGGGCGCCACGGAAGTCACGCCTCTGCAGCTTGCCTATTCCATCGGCGGCATCATAACGGGCGGTGTTTTCAAGCGGCCCCATCTGCTCGCCACCTCCGATCCCGTCCCCACCATGCGCTTCCCGCTCAAGTCCGGCACTGTGAAGACGATCACGGCGGCGATGTTCGGGGTGGTCAACAATCCGATGGGCACGGCCGCCGCCTCGCGCTTGAAGGGAATCCAGTTTTGCGGCAAGACGGGTAGCGCCCAGGTGATCAGCGACCAGTTGCGCAGCAAGATCGGTACGCATGGCCGGCGTTATCTCGACAACGCGTGGTTTGTCGGTTTCGCGCCTGAGAACGATCCGGACATCGTGGTTGCCGTGCTGGTGCAGGGTGGCGTGGAAGGTGCTGCGGCTGCCGCGCCGATTGCTCACGATATCGTCAAGGCGTATTTCCAGGAAAAGGCTCAGCGCCAGGAGCAGGTCGCCCGGGCTTCCGGGCCGAAGCCGCACCCGCACGCGATGGAAACCGCGGAGGTTGACGGTCAATAAAGCACTCACGATGCGCAGGCGAGTTCACACGGCCGATCTCGACTGGTGGTTGCTGGCGCTGGTGGCTGCGCTCTGCTGTCTCGGTCTGCTCGAAGTCCATTCGGCTACCCACCACGCCATGGCTGGCATGGTTTGGCGGCAGCTGGCTTGGACCGGCATCGGATTTGTTGCTCTCTGGTTGTTTTCCCGGCTCGACTATGTTTGGGTGCTCGATCGCGCCCCGGTTCTCTATCTGCTGATGTTGGGCGGTTTGGCTGTAGTACTGGTCGCGGGACACACGCGGTACGGGGCTCGGCGCTGGGTGGAAATCGGCGGCGTTCCGTTTCAGGTGTCGGAATTCGCGAAGTTAGTTATAATCATTGCGTTAGCTCGTTTCTTGAGCGGGGTGCGCACGGAACGGCTCACGCTCACTGATTTGGTGAAGCTGGGTGTGATCACCGTGGTGCCGATGGGCTTGATTCTTTTGCAGCCCGATCTCGGGACCGCACTCACATTGGTCCCCGTTGCAGTTGCTGGGGCGTTCCTGGCGGGGATCAAGTGGAAGCACGTGCTGGCGGCTGTAATGCTGGCTGGCTTATCGATTCCGATGGCATGGCATTTCGTGCTGAAACCCTATCAAAAGGCGCGGGTCACATCGTTTTTGCAGCCGGAGGCACACCCACGCGGTTCCGGCTATCAGATTTTGCAATCGGAAATCGCCGTGGGGTCCGGTGGATTATGGGGCAAAGGACTCGGAAAGGGCAGCCAGAATCAACTTGGCTTCGTCCCGGTGCGGTATTCGGATTTCATTCTGTCGGCCGTGGGCGAGGAGTTGGGGTTTGCCGGCATTTTCTTGACTTTGTTGTTGTACGTGGGATTGCTGCTGCGCCTGATCCAGAATGCACGGCAGGCGAAGGATCGGGCGGGAATGTACCTGATCGGGGGCGTGGCGGCGATTCTCGGGTTCCATATTTTTGTGAACGCGGCGATGGTGATCGGCTGGATGCCGGTAACCGGCATCCCGCTGCCGCTGGTCAGTTACGGCGGCTCCGCCACGCTGTTTGTTTTCATGGCTCTGGGCCTGGTGATGAGCGTGCGCCTGCGACGTTTCGTCAACTGAGCTCGGGCCAGAACCTCGTTCTGGGGAACTGTATCGGACGCGCTCTATGAGGGTATGCGCCCAAGACGACCGAATCGACCGGCCCCGAAGTGTGCGCCGCCGCGGCGTCTGTCCGTCGTTCCCGGGGAGTTTTCATGTCGAAAGAATTGGTCATCTCATCCAGCCCGCACGAGACACGGGTGGCCATCCTGGAGGATGGGCAACTATGTGAGATCTACATCGAGCGGGAAAAAGAATACGCGCTGGTCGGCAGTATCTATAAGGGCCGGGTGACTCGTGTGCTGCCCGGCATGCAGTCCGCTTTTGTCGATATCGGGCTCGATACCGACGCTTTCCTTTACGTCAGTGACGTCCTCGAACACCTGGAGGAATACGATCACGTCGCTCCGGTTGCCGAAACTCAGCCGCGGCCGGAGTCTCTTCCTGCTCCCGCTCCGGCTGCCGAAGAGCAGCCTGCCGCTGCGCCCGAGGAGGCCCAGCCCGCCGCCCCTGCCGAGCAGCAACCGCCGCAGCGCCACGAGCGTCGCGGTCGCTATGATCGCCATGGCGGACGCTTCGATCGCCGCAGCCGTTTCGGTGGTCGCGGCCGCGGCCGTCGTGGTGGCCGTGACCTGCCTCCATCGAAATATGTTTCCACGCCGTGAAACGCCCCGGAGGAGCAGGGACAGGAGCCGGAACCGGAACCGGGCTACGTGCCCGTGATTCTGCCGGGCGAATCGCTCGCGAAATACAGGCACCGCGCACCGGCGCCCACTCTTACTCCGGAAGCCAAACCGCTCGAGCCTTCGGCTGAATCCGCCACCCCCGAGCAGGCCGTCGCACCCCCCGTGGAAAAGCCGGCTGCTGAAAGCGAACCCGAATCGGCTGAACAGGCCCAACTCTCGGCCGAGACCAGCCCGGAGGAGCCTTCTGGTCTTGCGGCGCCTCCCGTGGTTCCAGAGCCTGTTGTCGAAGAACCTGGACCGGAGTCGCACGAGGAAGCCTCTGCCGCGCGGAAGCCCGAGGCTGCTGCACCCGAAAAGCCTGAGGCCGGACGCGAAGAAGTGAGCCTGGCGGAAGCTGCCTCCATCACCGAAACGCTCGCCGAAGAGCGCCAGGAAGACGTGCTCGAGGAAGAGGAGAATGGCGAAGTTGTGAAGGCTGAAGAGCCGGCCGCTGAAGCTGCCGAAGCCGAGGGCGAACCGGATGGGGAAGAGAGAGGCGAGGAGGTAAGGGAGGTTTCCGCCGAAACCGCCGAAACCGAAGAGCCCTCCGAACCCGAGCCGGGCAACGAGCTCACCACCGTCCGCATGGACCGTCCTTCGCGCTCCCGCTTCCAGCGCCCGGTGAGTCGTGAACGTCATCGCGGCGGCCGCCGCCATCGCCGTCATCGCGGTGAACGCAATCACGAACGCGCTCCGCACCACCATCACGCACCCCCGCGCCGTGTCCAGCAGATCTCCGATCTGCTGAAGGCGGGCCAGGAAGTGATCATCCAGATCACCAAGGAGCCGCTTGGCAAGAAGGGCGCGCGCATCACCAGCCACGTGGCCCTCCCCGGCCGCTTCCTCGTTTACATGCCGACGCTCGATCACATCGGCATCTCACGCAAGATCGGCACCGCGGAAACGCGTGGCCGCCTGCGCCACTTGGTCGATGAACTGCGCCAGGGTCATCCCGGCGGCTTCATCGCCCGCACCGCCGCCGGCGTCGCCAGCGAAGACGACATCCGCGCCGACGCCGAATACCTCACGCGCACATGGCAGGAAATTCGCGCGAAATCGGAACAGCGCCGCGCGCCCACGTTGCTGCACCGCGACCTCAACCTGGTCGAGCGCCTGCTCCGCGATTGCCTCAACCGCGATTTCAACGCGGTCTGGGTCGATTCCGAGGAGGAATACACGCGCGTCGTGGATTTCGTCAGCCGCTTCCAGCCCGATCTGGTCAATCGGGTGAAGCTCTACACCAAGGAAACGCCGATCTTTGAGGAGATGGGCGTGCAGCAGGAAGTCGATAAATCGCTGCGGCCCAAGGTGTGGCTGAAATCCGGCGGCTACATCGTCATCAACCACACTGAAGCGCTGGTCGCCATCGACGTCAATACGGGCAAATACGTTGGACGCGGCTCCAATCGCCTGGAAGACACTATCGTCAAGACGAATATCGACGCGGTGAAGGAAATCGTTCGCCAGATTCGTTTGCGCGACCTCGGCGGCATCATCGTTGTCGACTTCATCGACATGGAAGAACGGCGCAATCGCGAAAAGGTCCTCCAGGCACTCGAGGAGGCTCTCCGCCAGGATCGTGCCCCATCCAAGGTGCTCCCATTCAACGAATTCGGCCTGGTGGCGATCACGCGCAAGCGTACCAAGCAGGCGCTCGAGCGCGTTCTTTGCCAGCCTTGCCCCTATTGCTCCGGATCTGGCATGGTCAAGTCTGTTCCGACGATCTGCTACGAGATCGAAGCGGAGGCGCGCAAGATGTCCGGCGAACTCGATACGCCCAGCATCACCCTTCGCGTGCATCCGGAAATCGCCAAGGCGCTCAAGACCCGCGAGGCGAACCTGATCGACGAGCTCGAGCGCGTCACCCACAAGAACGTCGTCATTCAGTCCGACGCCACGTTGCACTTCGAGCAGTACGACATCTACTGAACGACGCCCGTTTTCCCGGTCCGGCCCGCCGGCACTCCGCGGCGGGCCGCATCCTTAAAATAAAAACAAAGTTTCTTTAATCCCCTGCTTTGGGAAAGAGGAGATATGGCAACCCCCAATGTATCCGCTGTAGGTGAACTCTCCGCCAGCCGCGTCGCCGTGATCGGTGCCGGTAAGCTGGGCGGCATCTTGCTTCGGGGTTTTCTCGACCGGCAGCTTCTGCCGGCAGACAGTCTTTGCGCCACCGTCCATCACCCCGAGCGCGCCAAGGAGCTCTCCGAGCGGTTTCCGGTTTCGATTGGCACCGACAACGCCGCCGCGGTCCGCCGGTCCGACGTGGTTCTCATCTGCGTGAAGCCGCAGGTGGTGCGCGATGTGCTGGAGGAGATTCGCCCGGAGCTCGGTCCGGGAAAGCTGGTGATTTCGGTTGCTGCCTCCGTCCCAATCGCCTCGATCGAAAAACTGGCCGGTGCTCAGGTGCCCGTTGTGCGCGCCATGCCCAACACGCCGAGCGTGGTGCGCTGCGGCATGACGGCGCTCGCTCGCGGTTCTTTCGCCGGCGAGCAGCACCTCGCCGCCGCCCAGGCGCTCTTCGCCTCGGTCGGCCGCACGATCGTCCTCGACGAAAAGCTGATGGACGCCGTCACCGGCCTCTCGGCCAGCGGCCCCGCGTTTGTCTACGTGATTCTGGAGTCGCTGGCGGAAGGAGGAGTCAAAGTCGGCCTGCCGCGCGACGTCGCCACGCTGCTCGCCGCGCAGACCGTGCTCGGCGCCGCCACCGTCGTGCTCGAAACCGGCGCCCACCCCGCCCTGCTCAAGGATGCCGTCACCACTCCGGCCGGCTGCACCATTGACGGTTTGATGGAACTCGAGGAGGGCCGCCTGCGCGTCACACTGATCAAGGCCGTGGTCAAGGCCGTTAAGCGCGCCCGCGAACTCTGGCTCGAGCCGTAATCTGACGCGCGACCTATGTCGTCAATTTCTACAGCCGTCATGCTGAGCGGCGCGAAGCATCCCAAAGGCTCCGGGATAAGGCGCAATTAGGAGATGGAGCGGCGGGCCTTTCCCTGCCGAAGGGCAAGGCCGACGAGCGAGATCCTTTTCCTAGGTTGTTCTGAACAGGTTCTTTCGCTTCGGAGCGTAGGCCCTTGAGGCGGTACCGCGCCGAATGGAAAGGGACAAATCGCTCGCTAGAACCCCGTTGCGCCGGCTTCAGCGGCTGCCGGCTGCGGATCGGGTGGCGGCGCTTCTGCATGCTTCCGGAAACGCTCAAGGTACGTCTGGCCGAGTGACATGAACCCCGTATACAGGTAGCCCCAGACGAACAGCAGCAAAAACGGCAGCGTGAAGAAGTTCTGGTTCTGCACGGCGTAGACCACGGCGCCGATGAAATACAATCCCAGCGCCAGCTCGATGAAGGGCGACCAGCCGGCCCCGCGCCGATACGCTTTCTTCACCGTCACCGGGCTCTTCTGCCGGCCCTCGATGCGGTATTTCGGCGTCCGCGCGAATTCCGATTTCTTGCCGATCAGCGCCTCGATCACCGCTTTCGAATTCCTCACCGACAGCCCGATGCCCACCGCCATCACAAACGGCAGATAGAAGAGTGCCCGTCCCCAGTTCTTCGGATAGAGCTCGTGCTGGCTCACCAGATAAAACGTGGAAACCGACCATGTAGCTGCCAGGAACAGCGGGAAATCGATCAGCAGCATCTGGAACCAGCCCTGGTAGAACCGAACGACCATAGCCGGCAGCAGAATCAGCGACAACGCCACCATCAGCGGATAGCTGATGTTCGCCGTCAGGTGCAGGAACGCTTCCATCTTGATCCGTGGGCTGGCGTCGGAGTTCATCACGCGCGGCAGCGTCTTTTTCGCCGTCTGCATCAGCCCTTTCGCCCAACGCGCCTGCTGCGTCTTGAACGCGTTCATCTCCACCGGCAGCTCCGAGGGGCATTCGATGTGGGGCACGTAGAGGAACTGCCAGCCGCGCAGCTGCGCCCGGTAGGAAAGGTCGGTGTCCTCCGTCAGCGTGTCGTGTTCCCAGCCGCCGGCGTCGTCGATCGTCGCGCGCCGCCAGATGCCGCCGGTGCCGTTGAAGTTGAAGAAGATTCCGCGCCGCGAGCGCGCGCCGTGCTCGATCACGAAATGGCCGTCGAGCAGGATTGCCTCGATCTCGGTCAGCGCGGAATAGTGACGGTTCAGGTAGGTCCAGCGCGTCTGCACCATGCCGGCCTTCGGGTCGCTCGTCAGATAGGGCACCGCGCGGCGCAGGAAATCGGGCGCGGGCTGGAAATCGGCGTCGAAGATGGCCACGAACTCACCGGTCGACTTTTCCAGCGCCTCCTGCAGCGCCCCGGCCTTGAATCCTGTGCGATTCGTCCGGTGCAGATATTCGATCGGCACGCCGAGCGCCCGGTAGCGCTCCACCACTCCGCGGGCGATCTCCTGCGTCTCGTCCGTTGAATCGTCCAACACCTGAATTTCCATCTTTTCGCGCGGGTAATCGAAAGCCACCACCGCGTCCACCAGCCGCTCGATCACGTATCGCTCGTTGTAGATCGGCAGCTGTATGGTAACCTTCGGCCAGTCGGCGGGCTCGGGCGGCTTTTCGGGCACGTTCCGGCGATATTTGAAATATTCGTAGACGAGCCAATACCGGTGCATTCCGTACAGCGCCAGAATTCCCAGCACGATGAAATACGGGATCATCATCGTCAGGTCGAACGCGTTCGCCTGATAGAGGCCGCGGAAGGGATTCAGTTGCGGATCGGTCTGCCGGTGCAGGTAGACCAGGATCGGATTCATCGCCTGCAGCGCAATCAGGCTAGCGGCAAAATTCAATTGCCACCTCCACGCTCATGACTCGTTCCCCGTCGCGTGCCGCGTTCTCGTGGTTCGTTGTGCTCATCCTGGCCCTCGGGCTGGAGGCGGCTTTTGCCGCGCTCGCCTGGCTGGCAAATCTCGAGCGGTACGTCGTTCCGACGATCACGATCGGCCTCGGTGCCGGCATCATCTACTTCGTTGCCATCTATGTGCTCGAGCACAGCCTAGACAGCCGGCGCGTTTTCTGGCTGGTCCTGCTCGCCTCGATCGCCTTCCGGCTCACGCTTGTCCCGCTCCGGCCCACGCTTTCCGACGACGTCTACCGCTACCGCTTCGACGGTCACGTGCAGGCGCTCGGCTACAATCCCTACCTCGTGAAGCCCGACGACCCGCGCTTCGCCGCACTGGCGGTGCGGTCGATTCGCCAGATTCCCGGCCACAAGATCCGTTCCGTCTACCCGCCGCTCTCGGAGCTGGTGTTCCGCGCCGCCTGGCGGCTGGTGCCGAATCCGGTGGCCTTCAAGTCGCCGTTCCTGCTTGCCGACCTGATTGTGCTGCTGGCCTTGGCCTGGTGGACACGCCGTGGACTTGGCCGTAACTTTCAGCTTGCCATATATGGTTGGAATCCGCTCGTGATCGTGGAGTTTTCCGCGAGCGGGCACAACGACGCATTGGCACTGGCTGCCACGGTTGGAGCCACCTTGCTGATTATAGGACCCCGCCGGGTACTGTCAACGATCCTGCTTGCCGCCGGGGTCCTGGCCAAAGCCTTCCCCGCCGTGCTCGTTCCGCTCTGGCTCGTGCGGCTGAAATGGCCCCGTCGCGGCTGGCCGGCGGTGCTCGCCGCTGGCGGTTTCGCGGCGCTTTGCGCCTGGCCGTATCGCTCGGCGTTGCCAGTGGTGTTGAAGACGTTCCACCAATATGAGACCGGCTTCCGTGACAACAACGCCAGTCTCTACCTTGTCCTGCAGCGGGTCACCGGTTCGCACGCCCTCGCCCTTGGCTTTGGCGTCGGTCTGGTGGCCGGCCTGGCGCTCTGGGCTGCCGCGCGCCGGCTCGATCCGGCCCGGGCGGCGTTTCTGCTCTTCGGCACAATTCTGCTCGTTTCGCCCAACTGCTATCCCTGGTATTTCACCTGGGTGGTGCCATTTCTGGCTCTCGTGGGCACATCGCGCTACCTGGTTCCCTGGCTGATGCTCACGATTCTCCAGTTCCTTTCCTACCAGGTGCTGATCGACTACC
>JBJKSI010000080.1:0-5277 GCA_046704165.1 Candidatus Acidiferrales bacterium | reverse complement strand
AAAGAAGAGATGATCGCCGCCCACCGCTTCGGCATCAACGGCCGTGACAACGAGCCGTTCGGCATCGCCCCTGCGGAACTGGTCAGAGCCGGCTGCATCACCCTTGTCCCGGCGAGCGGCGGCCAGGCGGAAATCGTCGATCATCCAGCACTGACGTTCGCGAGCGACGACGAAGCAGTCGAAAAAATCGATGCCGTCCTTTCCAGCCCCGGCTTGCAGCAGCGTCTCCGGGACCATCTTTCCCGCCAGGCATCGAAATTCTCCGTCGAGAATTTTCAGCGGGAATTCCGCGCCGTCGTCCAGGATTTTCTGGCGGCGAAGACCCCATCCAGCCAACCGTCATCCCGAGTCCAGTCCCGCCGCCCTATGCCGGGCGATCAGGGACGACCGCAGGGAGTCCCGACGGAGTTTGTCGGGGGGGATCTGCTGCCCGGCGTCCGAATCCAGTCCAAGTGAGGCCCAGCTTGCCTGATTCCAAGCACAAACTGGCCATCGTCATCCCCACAATCGGCCGCTACGACGACCTGCGCAAAATGCTCCGCAGCCTAGCCGCGCAGACACGCCTTCCCGAACAAGTCCTGATCGTCGGCGAAGGCGACGGCAACGCCGAGATCGCCCGCGAATTCCCACAACTGCACGCCGAGTTCATCTGCATGCCGGGCTCCTCGATCTGCGACGCCCGCAATCGGGGCGCACGAGACGCCCGGCCCGATGTCGATCTGACCGGTTTTTTCGATGACGACATCGTTCTGGAGCCGCAGGCCATCGAGGCCCTGATGAACTTCTGGGACAACGCGCCGGAGGACCTTGGCGGCACCGGCTGCAACCTGATCAACTATCCCGACGTTTACGCGAAAGGGCTAAAGAGCCTGCCGCTCGTCTCCCTCCTGGGCCTCTACGACATGCGCAAGGGCGCCGTACTCCGCTCCGGCGTCCACACGATGATGCCCGGCATCGAAGAAGACACCTACGTCCAGTGGTTGCCAACCTACGCTATCGTCTATCCAAGGAAGGTCCTTGCCGAATTCTCCTTCGACGAATGGTTCGAAAGCTACAGCTACCTCGAAGACCTCGATCTCAGCTATCGCATTGGGAAAAAGTACAAACTGGCCGTAGTCGCCGCCGCCCGCTTCTATCACTATCCTTCGAACACCGGCCGCACGAACTTATACCTCTTCGGCAAGAAGGAAATTCTCAATCGCCTCCACTTCGTTTACAAACACCCGGAATTTTCACGCCCGGCCTGCTACCTTGCCCTCTCGATCCGAATCGCAATGAGCGTCTTCCTCGGACTCAGGCATCTGGACTCTGGCTACCTCAAGCGCGTCGCGGGCAACTTCGCTGGCATCTTCCTTAGGCTCGCCAGCTAGCCCAGCCTCTACCACGATAAACATGCCCACGCCTCCCACAGTTAGCGTAGTCATCCCCGTCTACAATCGTGCCGGTATCATCCCCCGCGCGATCAAGAGCGTCCTCGCGCAGCGCCTACCGGACTGGGAACTGATTGTCGTGGACGACGGGTCGACCGACGAAACGTGCGACGTTGTATGCCGTTTTGAGGACGGGCGGATTCGGCTGATCCGTGAGCCTAAGAACGGCGGACAGGCATCCGCACGAAACACGGGAATAGGCAGCGCGCGGGGCAAGTACGTCGCGCTCCTGGATTCCGACGACGAGTGGCTACCGGAGAAGCTGGCCGCAGACGTGCGTGCCTTCGAAACCGGCGGTGACTCCGTGGGGCTCGTGTATTGTGGTAAAAGGCTCGTAGGGCCGGACAATGAACTTCTCCTGGTACGCATGCCCACGATCCGCGGGCGAATTTACAAGGACCTGCTGGCATGGGACTGCATTGGATCGTGCTCCAGAGTGACCATCCGAAAGAGCGTGTTCGACCAGGTCGGGGGGTTCGACCAATCCCTCCGATGCTACGAAGACTGGGACATGTGGTTGCGGGCCGCCAAGGTTTCAGAAGTTGCCTCTGTGCACGAATGCCTGGTTGTCCGGCACATCGGGCATCATCAAGTGTCGGGCACGCTCATGACCATCCTCCAGGGCAAGACGCAGGTTATCGAGAAACACCGGGCAGATATGCCGAACGCTGCGCTCGGGAAACACTTGGTCACCTTGGCCGCAATGCGATTCAACTATCATCCGAACGAGGCGAGGCGCATGGCCATTGAGGGATTGCGTCTGCGACCAGCGCAGCCCGTGGGATATGCGACACTTTGTGCCTCCTTGCTCGGAAAGCCAGCGTATCGGTGGTTGTTCTCGCAAGCGGCACGAAGGCGACACGGTTTCTTCGCTGGTCGCGCCGCCATCTGAGCCCTCGCCGCGCGAAGCCAAACCCTCAATCCAGGAACAACCAAAACACATGACACGAGTTCTGGTATGTGCGTTTGCATGCAGTCCGGGCGGCTGCCGCCGCCTCGGCGACGGCGAAGCCGTGCTCGGCTGGAGCATCGTTCGGCAGTTGGCCAGGTTTCACGAGGTCTGGATACTCACTCATCCGTGGAATCGGGAAGGCATCGAGAAGGGAATTACGGAAAGCGGCCTCGATATCCGGGTGTGCTATTTCGACGCGCCTCGCGCCGCGAGATTCCTGAGTCGCGTGCAGGGCGGCTTCCAAATATCCGCCTACTTCTGGCAGATCAAGGCGTTCTTCGTTGCTCGTCGCCTGCACCGTGAAAATCCGTTCGACCTGTTTCATCACGTAACCTACGCGAACGACTGGATGGCGAGTTTTATTGGAGCCTTCCTGCCCATCCCCTACGTGCGCGGCCCCGGCGGCGGAGCCCAATACGTTCCGAAGAAATTCCTCGCAAAATTTTCGCGTCGCGGCCGCTTTTGGGAACGCGTCCGTGCGCTCGGCCAGAAAGTTCTCCGAAAAGACCCGTTCTTTCTGCTCTCCCAGCGCCGCGCCCGCCGCATCCTCGTCTGCACGCCCGAGGCCCGCATGGCCATTCCCGGAAAATGGCGCGACAAAGTGGAACTCTTTCCCGTCAACGGCATCGGCACCGAAGATCTGCGCCTCGCCGACCGTGACGGGCGCCCTGCCGCGGTCCCCGGCAACGGACAACAAAAAGAATTCCGCGTCCTCTCGGCGGGAAAGCTGCTCGAACTGAAGGCATTCGATCTCGCCATACGCGCATTCGGTCTGTTTGCACGGAATGTGCCGGAAGCAACCTTCACCCTGGTCGGCGACGGCCCGGAACTGGCTCGGCTGGAAATGCTGATCGCCGTTCTCGGCTTGGGCAAGAGGGCGCGAATAGACAAATGGATGGCTCGCAATGATTTGTTGCGCGAAATGGCCCGTTGCGACGTGTTCCTGTTTCCCAGTTTGCGCGACGGCGGTGGCGCCGTGGTGATCGAGGCCATGGCCGCCGGCAATCCGATTGTCTGCATGAATTTGGCGGGCCCGGCGATGCACGTCACCGACGAATGTGGCATCCGGGTCGCTGGGCATTCCCCCGATCAGGCGGTGGACGATATGGCCGCCGCGCTGGCGCGCCTCCACGCCGATCCCGACCTTCGCGCGCGCATGGGCAAGGCCGCCCGTGCCCGCGCCGAGCGCAACTACCACTGGCATCGCCATGGCGATCGCCTGCTGCGTATCTATCAGGAAGTTCTTGGAGCAACTCCGGAAGCCGCGAGCTGCCGTTCCGAGCGGAGTGAGGAATCTGTTTCTGCTTCTTCCTAGCGCGCCGAGCGCTTTAGGTTCCAGCTTCTACGGGTGCCCCAGGCTTGGTGTTTAAGCCTGGGAGGTGTTGCAGAGGCGGACCTGCCCACCGTAGCTTCAGCGAAGGTGGGTCATTCCGAGCGGAGCGAGGAATCTGCTTTTCGGCCCTGCCGCCGGTGTACCCGTGGCACAGGCAATTTTGCCTGTGCGCCTTTACCCTGCTGAGAACTCGGACATAGCATCCAGCAACCGTCATGCAAAACGTATCCCCCAACCCCCGGCGTAGTCCCCTCGAAGAGGACGCCCGGCGCCTTCGCGTCCAGGTGGCCGGTTTGTGGGGTGTGTTCTTGCTGCTCCTGCTTTGGGGCGGATACAACACCGGCATCTACGTCGTCCAGACCCCCGGCTTTCCCTCGAGCACCACCCAATTGATTCAAGGCATTCGTGCATTCTTCCCGTTGGTCGCCGGCTGGTTCGCCATAGTCGTGCTGCTTAAGAACCGCGGCGTGAAGCTGTGGGCCATAGCCGGGCCTTTGGGCTTGATGTGTGTCTTTGTGGCGGCGGGGTTGATCTCATCCGGCATGATATCCAGGCTGCCGGTGAATGCCCTCTACTGGGGCGGGATGTATGGTTCGGTGCTTGTCGTCATGATCGCGATCTGCTCTGAGGACGAGACGCTATCGGTGCTCTCCCGAGTGCTCACGGCCAGTTGGATGGTCGACATCTTTATCCTTCTTGGATTGCTGGGTGCCATTCCGTTCCTGCATGGGGCGCTGGCACACACCCAGACGAACCCGCTGGGAGTGAAGGCCTACGGTGGTAACTTCGGGGCGAAAGGCACAATCCTTGGAATGGCGAGCACCCGCAACACGGGGCTGGCCCGGTATGCTGCCGTCGCGGGCTTGGCTGCGTTTGGCAGGCTGTGGAATTCGAACCTGCTACGAAAGCTCCTATGGACCGGCGTCCTGCTGGTGGCTCTTTACGCCCTTGTACTGACACAGGGGAGGACGGAGACGCTGGGCTTCTTGGCTGGCTTCGCGGTCATCCTGATGTTGAGGAAGTCCCGGCGCATTGTGCTCCTCGGAGTGGGGGTGCTGGGGGTCGCTCTGCTGGGGCTGCTCGGCTTCTTCCGCGGTCTTTGGGAGTTTGGTGTTCGCGCTCACGGTGGACACGGTTTTGACCCTACGCTCACGGGCAGAACCGGCCAGTGGATGGCGGGCCTCAGGGTGACGATGCATTCGCCCTGGATAGGATTCGGCTTTCAGGCAGATCGATATTATCTGCATGGCATACAGCTCGAAGGGGCAGTGTTTCAAGCCTTGATCCAATCAGGCTTTCTTGGGACGCTCGCCTACGTCGCTGCCTTTGCTCTGGCGTGGTTCTTGGTGATACGGCTGTACACATCTCCCTCGGCCCACAAGCTGCCGGACGAAATTCCCGGCATGATGGCCTTCTTCACGATAATGTCACTGGGGGAATCGACCGTTTTCTATGGCGCCGATTGGATGCTGCTAGCTCCTGTTCTGGCCTACATCCAGGTAGCCGCCTGGCAGTATGGAATATTGGGCCACGGCCGACTTACTCTTCCACATAGAGCTTTC
>JBJKSI010000079.1:0-41856 GCA_046704165.1 Candidatus Acidiferrales bacterium | reverse complement strand
AGCACGCCCGACCCCGACGGCCACCAGGGCATCCTGGCCTTCGCGGGCTCGCTGGTGTTGGGCCAGGCCGAGGGCCCAAACAGCCTCCTCCACTTCATGGACACGTACGTCATAGGGCTGATATACGCAAAATCCGCACCGCCCCCGCCCACCCCGCAAAAGGCCAAGGGCCCGGCCGTCAGCCCCGCCGGGGCGGCCTTGAATGGAAAGATCCTGCCGGGGACGGTCACTATCTTCCATACCACACACGTGACCACGGAGGCTGCGCATGACTCATATGTGACCACCATGACGACGACCGCCGCGACCTTCTCCACGGTGAAGGGCTCCCGAGGAAAGTTCCTCGGAGCCGCTGCACGTACCGACACCTGGGGAGACGGGTACACCCCGAGCGCAGTCCAGGCGATCAGTCTCGAGCAAGCGTACCGCGCGATGGGCCCAGCTGCGATGGAGAGCGGATTTCGGGCCGCCTTCCCCTCGTTCGGAGCGGACTTCGCGAGTGTCACGGCCGCCGATGCCCGGGAGCACCCCGTCAAGTATGGCCTCTTTGCCGCAGGGATGGCCACGCCTTTTCTGGACATCCCCACGGAGGTTGAAGGCATAATAGCGGGCGTGAAGGCCCTAATAGCCGCGCACGATTTGGAGGAGGAAGCGCAGTGAGTGCGGGAGGCGCGGGCGGGTCGGGGTCGTTTCTTCTGCCCAAGTTCAGACGTGTGAGGTGGACATGGAGGAGGTGGCTGCTACTTGGAGTGGCCGCGTTGCCGCTCGCGGACCAACTTATCGTGCCAATTTCCCACTGGGATGGCAGGCAGGAAGAGGGTCTACTCTTTCTGATAATCGCGTTTCGGGCGTTCGCTTCGGCGGAGCCCCCCGTCGCAGTGGCGGGGGCGAGCGCGTGCCTGGCCGTCCTTTCAGCAGCAATGGCTCGCAACATCGTAAGCGAGGTCAGCCCGGTCTGGACGCCCGCCGCGTTCGGCCTGCTAATTTTTCTCCTTGTCACATGGCGCTGGGGCCGCAAAGAGCAGCCTCCACAATCCCTTTAGGGCCGCGTCGGACAATGGCAGGACCCCGCCCTCCACCGGCGCCACAGTCCACTTATCCCATCCTCTTGCCAGACATTCGCTTCCGGCGCTAGCATATCGCGCGGCCAGCGCGTACAAGTTTCCGCCCGCCGTCCCGCCCTTTCCTGACCACCCGCACCGCTCTCGTCGCAACCCAAAAGCACCGAAAATGTGACGGATAGAAAATCACACTTCGCTGAAAACGCGGCACTTCCAGCTCGTAACGTTCGACATCGTGTGACGCTTAAAGTGTCTACTGTGTCGTCCTTGAAGGATGAACCGAAATCGCCACCCGTTCCGCAATCCGCAGCCCGCAAGCCCCGCGCCACCACCACCTGCGCTATGAAACGGAAATGCACGCTGATATCGTTTCCCGTGCACCCATCCGAAGCGACAGGAGATCCGACATGAACCGCGATGCGCGTAATCCGAGACTCGGCACACAGGTGGTATGGGCCGGCGAGGAGGAATCGCTCGTGCAAAGGGCCACGCAGGTTCCCATCGTGCAAAGCGTGTCGTTTGGCTACGACGACATGGACGAATGGCAGCGCGCGGCGCTCGGCGAAATGCCGGGCCACATCTACAGCCGCAATACGAATCCCACGGTGGCGGCTTTCGAGGAAAAAGTCCGCGTACTCGAAGGAGCGCAAGCGGCAACCAGCATGGCCAGCGGCATGGCCGCCATCAGCAACACGATTTTCACCCTGATCGGCTCCGGCGACCGGATCGTCAGCGTCAAGGACAGCTACGGCGGCACCAATCAACTGTTTCGGGAATTCGTTCCCCGCATCGGAGCCAACGTATGCCTCTGCGACACAGCGAATTTCGACGAGATCGAAGCCGAAATCACAAAGGGCTGCCAACTGCTCTACCTGGAAACGCCAACCAACCCGACGCTGAAGGTGATCGACATCGAACGGCTGGCGCGCAAGGGGCACGAGGCCGGCGCGACCGTGGTGGTCGACAACACCTTTGCCACGCCGATCAATCAGCGCCCGCTGGAACTCGGCGCCGACCTGGTGATCCACAGCGCGACGAAATATCTGGGCGGCCACGCCGACGCGCTCGGCGGCATCGTCTGCGGCGACGAGCGGCCGATCCGCCGGATTTTTCACTACCGCGAAATCACCGGCGCGGCGCTGGACCCTTTCGCGGCCTACCTGCTGATCCGCGGCCTGAAGACGCTGGCGCTTCGCATCGAGCGGCAGAACGCGAGTGCGCTGACGATCGCGCAATCTCTCGAAAAGCATCCGGCCGTCGCCCGCGTCTACTATCCGGGCCTGCCGTCGCATCCTCAGCACGAGATAGCGCGCAAACAGATGCCGGGCGGATTCGGCGGCATGCTGAGTTTCGCGTTGCACGGCGATTACGAACGGGTGAAGAGGTTTTTGCCGAAGCTTCGGTTTGCGCATCGTGCCGCGAACCTGGGAGCCGTGGAAACGATCGTTGGGCCGCCGGCAACCACCAGCCACGTGGAAGTCAGCGCCGCCGACCGCGCCGCGATGGGCATTCCCGAGGCGCTGGTGCGCTATTCGGTTGGCATCGAGGACGTGAATGACCTGATTGCCGACCTCGACCAGGCGCTTGCCGCCTGCTGATCGAACAAACCGCTGCAAAACGTGACGGGCTGAAAGCCCGCCGCTACACAACCGATGCAGGCCAGAGGCGTCAGCGGTGGTTCAACATCGCGGGCCAGTTCAGCAGGAGCGAGATTGAATTGGCAGCCTCTGGATCGGCTGCCGTGGCGACGATGAACCGTTTGCCGTCAGGCGTCACGTCGAAGAGCGGCGCATTTGTCACCGGCAGGTGCAACTGGAAGAGCGGCGTGATGGAATTCACCTGCAGGGAGTCTCCGTTGACTTTGAGATCGGCTTCCATTAATCGGTTCCCCATCGTCAGGAAAAACAGCTTGTCACCCGCGGCCCACCGCACGGCCCAGCCGCCATTCTGCGAGATTTGATACTTCGCGCCGGTCGCGGGAAACGGCACAACGAAGACCTCAGGCCGGCCGGTTTCGTAGGAGAAATAGGCGAACCAGTGTCCATCCGGCGAAAAATTGCCGTCGTATTGATCGGCATCGACCGGCGCGGGCTGGACCGGCTGCCGATCTCCGTCGAGCGGCAAAACCCAACTGCCCCAGCGCTGATTCTTTCGCTGCTGCTCGTCGATGCTCAGGTATTCTCCGTTCGACGACCAATCAATTGCGGCGGCCGCCATGACGTTCGGCCCGAATTTCATCAGCGTTTCCTGCGCCCCGGAGCCATTGGCCGGTTTGCGGCAGATGCCCAACTCCCCTCCCGCACCGCACTCGTAGGCGATGTATTTGCCATCCGGCGACCAGACAGCAAATCCCTTTTCTCCCGGGCTGAAGGTGAGCCGCGTCCCCACTCCGCCTTTTGCCGGGTAAGACCAGAGGTTCCACGTTGCGCCTGTCGGGTTCGCCCGGACCGCCAGAACCCGTTGCCCGTTCGGAGAGATCTTTGGCGAGATCCACGGCCGCACCCCACCGACCGTGCCGGCCGGGTCGCCGTTGCGATCGAACCATTCCAGCCGGGCGTCTGGCGAGCCGCCCTGGAAGGCCAGTACGCCGTTGGCCGACACGGAAAAGTCGAACGCTTCGTCCAGCGGCACCGCATTGCCCGAAAGTTTTCCGCCAGCCGGATCGAAGCGCTGGGCAAAAATTTTGCCGCCACGGAGAAACAGCAGATAGCCGGACGCGAACTGAGGCGGGCTCTCACTCCTGCCGACATCGCGCAAGACAAACTGCGATTTGCCCCCGCTCAGCGAGGCCATGCGAATGGAGGAATTTTGCTCCTTGTCCGGCGCGACGTACAGAAATTCGCCGCCACCCGGCAGAAATGCCATGTTGCCCACGCTGGTTTCGCTGCTCGTTGGCTGGATTGCGGGTTGCGGAGTCCCGCCGGCGGCCGGGATTCGATCGATCGGCCCGCCGCACCGCGGGACGAACAGGATCACCCCCTGGGAATTCCATGCACCGCCGGCGCCGCTGCAGGTCGCGTCGGCCAGCGTTTGAACGGTCTCGTTGTTGATCGCCACCGTTTTCAGCTTCTCATCCGCAAAAAAACCGAGCGATTGGCTGTCGGCCGACCAGAACGGCATCGAGCCGTCCTCGGTTCCCACGAGCGCGGCCGCCTTGCCACCGGCCAGCGGCCGCAGCCAGATTTTCGTCACGCCTTTCTGGTCGGTCGCGGAAAAGGCCAATTCCTTTCCGTCCGGCGACACTGCCACCGGCCCGGCGCCGAAACCGTAGAAGAGGAAGCTGCTGCCGGGCGGCGGAGGAACGTAGGCTAAAGCCGGAGGCACGGACCTTGTATGCGGCGTGAGCCAGGCCCATGCGGCAGCGCCGATGCCGGCGAGCAGCAGGAAACCGACGAGCGCCCACGCGATGATTTCGCGGCGTGAATGCACCGCCGGGTGAACGGCGGCGCGAATTTCCGCGACTTCCGCGGAGCCGGAGATGACTTCCTCTAAAGCGATACGGGCTTCGCCGATGGCTTGCAGCCGCTGCTTCGCATCTTTTTTCAGGCAACGCGTCAGAAGCCGCCGAATCGCCGCTGGTGTGTTTTCCGGCAAAGCCGACCAATCCGGCTCTTCCTTCACGACCGACGCCAGCACGTCGGTCACCGTCTCGCCGCCGAAGACGGGCTTGCCGGCGAGCATTTCGAACAGCACGCAGCCGAAGGCCCAGATGTCCGCGCGCCGGTCCACCGGCCGGCCCTTGGCCTGCTCGGGCGACATGTACGCCGCCGTGCCCAGAATGATCCCCGCTTGCGTCGCCATCCGGCTGATCGTCGGCGAAGTGGAAATGTCGCCCGCCGCAGTTTCCCCTTCCAGCGCCTTCGCCAGTCCGAAATCGAGAATCTTGACCGTGCCCTCCGGCGTGATTTTCACGTTCGCCGGTTTCAGATCCCGATGCACGATCCCGCGCTCGTGCGCGTATTCCAGGCCTTCGCAAATCTGTTTGGCGATCGCCAACGCCTCGTCCACCGGCATCGGACCTTTGGCGATGCCATCGGCCAGGGTTTGGCCTTCGACCAGCTCCATCGCCAGCGCATGCACACCGGCGGAATCCTCGAAGCCGTATATCGCAGCAATGTTCGGATGATTCAGCGAAGCCAGGACTTTCGCCTCGCGCTCGAAACGCCCAATGCGCTCCGCGTCGCTTGCGAAAGTTTCGGGCAAAACTTTCAGCGCAACGTCGCGTTCCAGCTTGGTATCGCGGGCGCGATACACTTCCCCCATACCGCCCGCCCCAATCGCCCCGACAATTTCGTACGGCCCCAGTTGCGCGCCACCCGATAGCATCAGATCCCTCGCTTGGCTCGGGATTTCGCCTGCGGACTCCCGCTGCGCTCACGCCCGCATCTCGGCTCAACTTCCCCCAGGCCGCCCGCGCCAATCGCCCCAACAACTTCGTAAGCTCCCACACGCGTCCCTGGACCGATCCCCATGGGCTGGCATTATATTGGCCGCATCGGCGAGTTGCCAGTGGTGAGTAGAAAGATGGTGAGTAGAAAGAGGAACGAAGCAAACACGAGTCAGGAACACTCGGCGGCCTGACGGGAGCGGCAGGAGCGATGTGCGTGAAGAGCCCGCGGACAGGGATGTCCGCACAGGGGTCAGCGGGCGAGCAGCGCCTCGACTTCGGGCAGGCGGGCCATCGCGCGAGCGCCGACGCGCGTGCAGCAGAGCGCGGCGCAGGCGGTGGCAAACCGCCCGGCATCGGCGGGCGACTTCCCTTTCAGCAGCGCGTAAGAAAGGCCGCCGAGAAAGCCATCGCCAGCGCCGGTGGTGTCGACCACCTTCACCTTGAATCCGGGGCAGTGCGCTACGCCTTCGCGTGAAGCCACCAAACAGCCGTCGGCGCCAAGTGTGATCGCGACGAGCGACGGGCCGAGGCGGAGCAGCTTTTCCGCCATGCGGGCAGGATCGTCCTCGCCGGTGAGCTCGCGGGCGGCGGCTTTGCAGGGCTTGAGGACGTCGGTGAGCCGGAGCGCCTGATCCAGTTCCCGCCCGGTGCCAAGGCCTGCCGCGAAAAAATCGCTCGGGCTGACGTCGAGGTCGAAAAAGACGCGGACGCCGCCTTCCCGGGCGATGGTCATCGCCTCGATCACGGGAGCGAGCGGGAGCTGCGAAGCCTCGGTGTGGAAATGGCGCGCGGCGAGGATGTGCGGCGCAAAACGATCGCGAATCTGCTCGGCGGTGACGCGGGCGGTGACGTTTGGAAACATGTAGATCAAGCGGTCGCCACGGGCGTCGACGGGGATCCAGGTGAAGGCGGAACGCTCGCCGGAAACGACCTCGAGGCCGGAAACGTCCATCGCGTCTTCGACAAACTGGTTGCGGATGATTTCCCCGTTGGCGTCGTCTCCGAGCAGGCCGATCCAGCCGGAACGCGCGCCGAGGCGGGCGACCTGGGTGAGGTTATTGGCGGTGACGCCGCCGGCGTAGACTTCCAGGCGCGGCACGTTCATCTTCTCTTCGGCACCGATCAGACGCGGCACCAGCGCGAAGAAATCCACCGTGCAACTGCCCAGCCCGATCACTTCGGCTGCGTCCATCGCTTTTGCCTCCGCCAGGGTTTGGATGTTTGAGCGGCTTATGGGCGGTTACTCTATCAGCGACGCAGCCGCCGCGCCAGAGGCGGATCACGAGTGCCGGTACAGAGTGCAGGTTATTCCCATTTCCTGATTTCTCGGATACACTGCCGCCACCGGGCCCACGCACGATCGAGTGGAGTATTCGTTGGCGCCCCTGAACCCGAGCCCGACTTCCGTTCGCACGACTCGCAACCGTTTCTTATGCGGCCCGCTGGCCGTGGTCTGCTTCGCCCTGTTGCTCGGCGCAGTCAGCGCGAAAGCTCAAAGCGTCAACCTCCATGGGCTGGACGTATTTGTCGAGGGCGGCGGATCCTTCTTCGACCCGAGTACCACGTCGATACTGAATGTTGTCCCTTCCTCTCAGCCGGGTGTTCTGCTCCTGTCGAGCGAGACCGTATCGTTTCAGGATTCGGGACGCTTCTTCGCTGGCGGCGACGTCTGGTTCCTGCCGCACGACGCCGTTCAAGTCAGTTTGGCTTACAGCCGCAACGATGTTTCTGTTTCCTCGGGTACACCCGCCCTTCAGGAGTCCGGGCTCTTCGGCACCACTTCACGCAGCGAACGGATTCTTTCTTTCGACTACGTCCACGCATTCCCGATCGGCCGCCGCTGGAAAGTGCTGACTTTCGCAGGGCCGGGAGCGATCTGGTTTGCTGAGAGCTACGGAACGGTCGAACGCAGTTTCGCGGTGAACCTGGGTGCGGGCGCTTCGTTCCGCCTGACCAGGCACTGGACCCTGCGCGCCGAGTACAGGGACTTCATCATCAAGGAGTCGCCAATCCTGCTCGGGGGCAACCTGTTCGAAGAAGACCATTCGCCGACGGTTGGCGTGGTTTTCCATTTTTAGCCTTTCCTCCTCGCTGACGCGTATCCACCCGCAGCCAGCGAACACCGGGCTTTACTTCGTCAACTGACTCGACATGGAGGGTTGCCTCGCGGGAGACCGCGGCCTAAACTGGCGCGCGAAGAGGCATGTAACAAATGAAGCCTGAAACGACGCAACCCGACGAAACCAACGGATCCTGGAAAGCGGGGTTCTGGAGCCTGATCGCGGTGCAGTTCCAGGGCGCGTTCAGCGACAACCTGCTGAAGTGGCTGGTGACGTTCCTGGTGCTGGAGATGAGCATCGGCGAGGCGGCGCGAAACCGGTTCGTGGTGCTGATCATTCCGCTGCTCTTCGCCATTCCCTTCCTGCTCTTCTCGATGGCCGGTGGGGATCTGGCCGACCGCTACAGCAAACGGAAGGTAACGATCGTCACCAAGGAATTCGAGATCGGCGTGGCGGCGGTGGCGCTGACGGGACTGGCCATCGGCAGCCTGACGATCGCGTGCGTGGCGATCTTCCTGATGAGCACGCTGGCGGCGTTTTTCGGGCCGTCGAAATACGGCCTGCTGCCCGAGTTGCTGCCGGAGAAGCGGCTCTCGTGGGGCAACGGCATCATCGAGCTGGGAACGTTTATCGCCATCATCACCGGCACAATGGCGGCCGGAGCGCTGGCCGACGGTTTTCGCAGCCGGGAATATTTTCCGGGCTTGCTGCTGGTGCTGCTCGCCTGCGTGGGATTGCTGATCAGCACGGGCATCACGCGCGTGCCAGCGGCCGATCCCGGCCGGAAAGCGCAATGGAATCCGTTGACCGACCTGTGGGCGCAGGTTCGCCGAATGCGGAGCGACCGGCTGCTGGGGCTGGCCGTGACGGGCAACGTCTTCTTCTGGTTCCTGGGCGCGCTGGTGCTGATCAACACGGCGCTCTACGCTTCCGACATCCTGCACATCAACGAGGCCAACACGAGCCTGCTGCTGGCGGCAATTTCGATCGGGATCGGCGTGGGCAGTTTCGCGGCGGGCTATCTTTCCGGCAAGAAGATCGAATACGGGCTGGTACCGGTGGGCGCGGTGGGCATTGCGGTGATGATGCTGCTGCTCGCGCGGCCCAGGCTGACGTTCACCGACGTGCTGTGGGACCTCGGCTGGACCGGATTTTTCGGCGGATTTTTCGCGGTGCCGCTGAACGCGATGATTCAGCACCGGCCGCACCCGCAGGAAAAGGGCGGCGTGATCGCGGCGGCGAATTTGCTGTCGTTCGTGGGGATCGCGCTGCAGCCGGTGGCGCAGTACCTGCTGATCTTCCTGGGACATCCAAATCCTTCGCAGGTGTTTCTGCTCACCGGGCTGCTGACGCTCTTTGCGACGGCGGTGGTGCTGATGCTGCAACCGGATTCGCTGCTGCGGCTGGGGCTGTGGGCGGCGACGCACACGGCGTGGCCGCTGCGCGTGGAAGGCCGGTCGAACCTGCCGCTGCGGGGCCCGGCGCTGGTCGTTTTCCCCAGCATGCGACTGAGCGAGGCGCTGTGGCTGGTGGCGGCGACGGATCGGACGATGCATTTCCTGCTGCCGCCGCGGTCGGCACGTTCGTTCGGAAAATGGCTGAGCGCGATTCCGTTCGACGCGTCGGCGGAAGGGATGGGCCGCGCTGGTCAGGCCGTGGCCGAAGCGCTGAGGCGTGGAGACGTGGTGTGCCTGCCGGAAGAGGCGCGGGCGGTGGAAGACCTGATCGATGGGGTCGAGACGCCGCTGGTCCCGGTGAAGATCGAGTTCGCGGGGCCGTTTTCGCAAAGCGTGGTGCGGTTCGGAGCGGGTGAGGCAATGGCCTCGGCAAGTTCGAACGGGACATAGCCGGCGCAAAGGCAAGACGTTCGAAGAGCGACGGACTTCGGTGAATCTTGCGACTTCGCTCGGTCAGGAGACGGCATTCTCGGGCCAGGCGCGCTTGAACTCGGCTTTATAGACCTCATAAAGCACCACCAGGACAGAGAACAGGAAGGGGCCGAGAACGAGTCCCAGGAAACCGAATACGCCGAGTCCGCCGACGACGCTGACGAAGACCCAAAGCGTGTGAATCCTCATGCCGCGGCGGACGAGGATGGGCTTGACGATGTTGTCGACCGATGCGGCGAGCAGGCCGAAGGCGAGCAGCATGAGCAGGCCCTTGAGAATCGAGCCGGTAAGCAGGTAGAAGATCGAAATCGGCACCCAGACAAGCGCCGATCCCACCATCGGCACCAGCGAAGACAGCGCCATGGCCGCGCCCAACAGCAGCGGCGCGGAGAGGCCGAAAATCAGGAAGCCCAGGCTCCCCAGCACTCCCTGAATCAGCGCGACAGCCAGATTGCCGGTGAAGGTGGCGTGCACGGTGCCGCGAAATTTCTCGACGATCTCCTCCTCGTACTCCGGACGCAGGGGAACCATGGAGCGCAGTTCGCGGAGGATCTGCGGGCCGTGGAGAAAGAGATAGTAGAGCCCGAAGAGCATGACGAAGAACTGCAGGAGGAAGTTGAGGAAATCGGAGAGATAGGAAGCGCTGTGCTCGACGAGAAACCGGCTGCCCGAGCGGACGAGGTGCATGGCCGCGCGGCCGACGTCGGGCGCCGGCAGGCCCATCTTCAGGAGGTCGCGCGACAGCGCGCGGTAGGAGGCGGACTTGTGGATCGCCTCTATGCGCGCGGGCAAGCCCTTGGCAGCCAAATCCGTCAGCTTTCCGTATTCCTTCACCGATTCCCCGGCCATCATGAAGACGAGCAGCAGGACGGGGAGAACGATGACGACGACCAGGACCACGCAGGTGGAGGCGCTGGCAAGTCCGCGCGAGCGGATGCGGCGGCACATCCACTCGAAAACGGGATAGAAAACGGTGGCGAGAATCGCCGCCCAGACCAGCGCGGGGAAGAAGGGCTCCAGAATGCGACCGACGAAATAGAGCACCGCGGCAAGGATCACCAGCAGAAAGACGCGGCGCGCGCCGCTTTGCCCTGTCCAAGAGCCTGTTTGCATTCGCAATGATCCCGCCGGCCGATCGCCTTGCCGGCAATCGGCCCAAGCCGGCGCTTCCCCGCCCCGCACGGCTCGGCCGCGGCGGTGGCAACTGCACGCCGCGGGAAATCGCGAGCGCTCAGGCTATCGAGCGTCGCACAGGCATTGTACCCCGGATCGCGATGCAAGCCGGCGACGGCGTGCAGCGGCGAAGCGCCGGCCGGAACGAATGACACGAAATCCCGCGGCAGCCGATCAGGCCGTCACCAACGCGAAACTTTCAGCGCGACAACGTGGAAAGAGGAGTGTGGGCACGTGGAGGAGATTTTCACCGTATTCGCCGCGCTCGAAGTCTGAAGGTTGACCTCGACGGTGACGGTTCCCACTCCGGAGGCGGTATGCAGTGTGGATGGAAATTGCACGTTGGTTGCGTCCTGACCGTCGGCCTGTAGTAGACCGGCGACGGGTGCGGCACACTTGTCCGCATAGTCGATTGTCACGTAGCTGGAGGCTGCCTCGGCCCGTATGCCGGAGAACGATTCAGTGACCTCCCTGCGGTAGGCGTCGGCGCGGGCATCGATTCAGCCTGAGGGAGGCTTTTGCCGGCCGCGGCGACGGCGTGATCCGCCGCAGGATTCGAGTGCCGGCCCGTGCCGGCGGCCGACATGGCGGCCGCCATGCAGGCAATCGATAACGCCGCTGCTTCCAGACTTCGCAGCAACTTCGTCCACCGCCTCACACGATTCATCAATGCTGGACCTCCCTGTCCGATCTTCCGACCGCGGCCCGCTGACGATACATCGTCAGACTTTTTCCACGCAATGGCCAGTCAGGCTTTTCACGACTCGACGTTTGCGGCGGCGTTTTCTCGGACCGGGCCGAAGTACCTGCTCGCCCGCGACGAATTCGGGCTACCATGGCTGATCCCCGCTGCGCCGGGGCCGGAGGAAAAGATGAGAAGAACCTTCCATGCATTCGCCGCGATCGCCCTGCTCGCCGTGCTGGCCCTGCCGGCCATGGCGCAACAGAAGGCGACTGGAGCGGCGGTGACCTTGAAGGGGCAAACGCTTTTCACGCTACACGAGGGCCTGGGCAGCATCAGCGCGGCCGAGCGGGCCGAGGTGGTGAGCCGGCGGCTGGAACGGCTGGCGAGCAGTCCGCTGCATTCCGTCAATCCGACGGTGGAGAAAAGCGCGGGCGGCTGGCTGGTGAGCGTGGGCAAGCAACCGGTGATTTCGGTGACCGAGGCGGACGCCAAGGCCGAGAAAACCGACGCGCAAACGTTGGCGAAACGTTGGGCCGGCGTGATGGGCGCGGCGCTGGCGCGGAGCCGCAGCGCTTCGCTGAGCGACCTGATCTGGCGGCTGGCGGCCACGCTGATCGTGCTGGCCTGCGCGATCGGTTTGCTGATGGCGCTGCGCTGGGGCCGCAGACGGCTGGAGAAATGGCTGGACGCGCGGCGCGAGCGCATGCCGGCAATGCGGCTGCGGGAGCTGGAGCTGGTGTCGAAGGAGAAGGTGTACGGCGGGCTGCGCAGGGGGCTACGGCTCCTGGCGCTGTTTCTGATGCTGGTGGTGGTGATCGCGGCGGCGCTGCTGATCTTCGATCAGTTCCCGTCTACGCGTGGATACACGGAGGCGATGCTGCTGTGGATCTGGCAGCCGCTGAAAAACATTCTGGTCGGCGTGCTGAACTACCTTCCGGACCTCTTCTACATCCTGGTGATCATCGCGGTGACGCGCGTGGTGCTGAGGGTGCTGACCTTCATCTTCCAGCAGGCCGAGCGCGGGGTGATCAGCCTGGCGCCGTGGATTCACCGCGACGTGGCGCGACCGACCGGGACGCTGGTGAAGACGGTGGTGGTGGTGCTGGCGCTGTTCTTCATCGCGCCGCTGATTCCGGGAACGGGGAGCCGGGCGGCGCAGGCGATCACATTGATCCTCGGATTGATGGTCTCCTTCGGTTCGACATCGACGGTGGGCAACGTAATCGCGGGAGTGGTGCTGACCTACATGCGGCCGTTCCGGCTGGGGGAACGGGTGCAGGTAGGCAGCGTGACCGGCGACGTGGTGGAAAAGACGTTCCTCTATACGAAGATCCGCACGATCAAGAACGAGGAGGTGATCGTGCCGAGCCTGCAGGCAATCAGCAGCGCGATTACCAACTACAGCGCGCTGGCGCCGCGGCAGGGCTTGATCCTGCATACGACGGTGACGATCGGTTACGACGCGCCCTGGCGCCGCGTGCACGAACTGCTGCTGGCGGCGGCGGCGAAGACCCAGGACGTGCTGGCCGATCCGGCGCCGTTCGTCTGGCAGACGGCGCTGAACGATTTCTTCGTCAGCTACCAACTCAACGTCTCGACCCATCGGGCCGACCGGATGATGGCCATCTACGCCGAGCTGCACCAGCACATCCAGGACGCCTTCAACGAGGGAGGGGTGGAGATCCTCTCGCCGCACTATTTCCAGGTGCGCGACGGCAACACCACCACGATTCCGGAATCCTATCGCCCGCCCGACCTGCAGCCGCGGCGGCTGCTGGTGGACACGCGATTGGGCGAGCAGCCGCGGTAGCCGGGCGCGCGGCGTGGCGCGCCCGGACTCCGGAGGTCAGAAGATCGACAGCTTGATGCGCAGGTACTTCTTCGGATGATGGCGGAAGTCGCCAATCAGCAGGCGCAAGTCGCCGGTGAGGCCGGTCAGGTTGTTGTAGAGCTGGGGATTGGTAAAGAACTGGCCGAAGGTGCCCTTGCCATGGTCCATCTTGCCGGTAAGCTGGCGGAGATTGGCCGACATGGAGTTGAGATTGTTGTAGAGCGCTGGATCGGTGACGAACTTGCCCAGGCTGCCCTTGCCGGCTTCGGCATTGGTGAGCACCTCGTTGCCCTTCTTCAGGAAACCGTTGGCGTTGTTGTAGAGGGCCGGATCGGTGACGAGCTTGCCGAGGCTCCCCTTGCCGGCCTGGACGCCGGCGAGAATGGTATCGACCCGCCCGATGGTCTGGCTGGCATGGTTGTAGAGCGCGTCTGAATTGATCAGCTTGCCCGCGGTGCCCTGGCCCTGGTTGATTTTGCCTATGATCTGATCGGCCTGGCCGATGGTGCCGCTGAGTTGGTTGTACAGCTTGTCGCTATAGAGCAGCTTGCCGAGCGTGCCCTTGCCGGAATGGATCTGTTTACTGATACCATTCAAATTGCCGGCCAGAACGTTGAGCTTGGCCATGAGCTCGGTGCCGCGCTCGACCATCGTCTGAATCGAGGAAGCAGGAACGCCCGCGATCGTGCCACCCGACTGAATGATGGCCGCGGGTGGAGTGCCGCGGGTGACCGAGACGTACTTGCTGCCGAGCGCGCCTTGGGTCACCACGGTTGCCGTGGAGTTGGCGCGCAGCCAGTCCTTGTCCTTTTCGAAGATGCGCATGTCGATCTCGATGTTCTGATCCGGCGTCTTCGCGCCCGGATTGACGTGGAGGCCGGAGACGTTGCCGATGTGGACACCGCCGAGGCTCACCGGAGCGCCTGCGACCAGACCGTCGGCCTCGGGAAGGTAGGTCTTCACGGGATACTTCGCCTCCCACGCGCCTTGTCCGGTGACGTAGAAGATCCCTACGATCAACAGCGCCACCGCCGCGAGCACGAAGAGTGCGACTCGAAGCTCCGTGTAGCTCAGTTGTCTGCGTGCCATAACTCCCGGTCCTCCTCACGGTATTGCAGGGCACGGCGCCGCCAGCCACGACCGGCCGCGGCGCCGGTCCGAATCATTCGAGAAATCTTGCCAGATACGGGTCGCCCGCCTGCTGGATCTGGTGCTGGTCCCCTTCGAAATAGACGTGGCCGTCGCGCAAGACGAGGAAGCTGGTGCGCGGACCTCCGCGCGTCCCGTCTTCGGCCGCGCGGACGACGCGGCCGGTCTTCTCGTCGAAGCGGAAATTCGCCAGCGCGAAAGCGTCCTGCAGCCGGTGGGTGGCGAGCAGGGCGGTGACGCCCTGCAGGTCGCGCAGCCGGAGGATCAGCGTGATGATCCGTTGCGATGTCACCGGGTCGAGGCCCGCCGTGGGCGAATCGTACAGAACGATGGGCGGGCGGCTGACCAGTGCGCGGGCGATCGACACGCGGCGGCGCATGCCGCCGGAGAGTTCCCCGGGCAGTTTGGCAATGGCGTCGGCCATCTCGACGAATTCCAGCGCCTCGTGCACGCGGTCGGCGATCTCGTCCTCGTCGACGTTTTCCTCGCGCAGGCGGAAGGCGACGTTTTCCTCCACCGTCAGTGAATCGAACAGCGCGCCCTCCTGAAAGACGAAGCCGATCTGCCGGCGGAAATCCAGCAACTCGCGCTCGCGCATTTCGGCCAGCCGGCGTCCGAGCACGGTGATACTGCCGGCGTCCGGCTGCATGAGGCCGGCGGCGAGCTTCAGGATCAGCGTCTTGCCCGTGCCGGTTTCTCCGAGCAGCACTGCGGTTTCCCGCGGCGCCACCGAGAAACTGATGTCGCGGAGCACGTCGCCCTCGCCAAAGCCGAGGCGAACGTTCTCAAACACAATGGCCGGCCGGGCGGCGGCAGGCTGGGCGGTCATTTCCGCTTGTGGGCGCACACAACGGAATTATACGGGGAAAGCCGCATCGGCACGAGCACCATACCTATACCAGATGCGGGAAGCTGCCTATGGTTGCCGGGCGAATTGGAAACCCGCCCTCACCCGAGACGGTGGCACCGGCATGTCTGGATGCGGTTCGGCGCCGCGGGCATCAGGGGAACATCCACATCAGGAGCTTGTCGAGGAAGAAGCCGCTGATCAGGATGGAGACCGAGGCGATCACCACGGCGCTGGTGGTGGCGCGGCCGACGCCCTGCGTTCCGCCGCGCACCTTCAGGCCCTTGTAACAGCCGACTGTGGCGATGATGAAAGCGAAGACGAGCGGCTTCGAGAGGCCCTGGATCAGGTCGTTGGTCCCCGGGGCGTCGATGGCGTGATGCCAGAATTCGGGGCCGCTCAATCCGAGCATCATGTGGGCGACGATGTAGCCGCCGACCAGGCCGACGAAATCGGCGATGCCGGTGAGCAGCGGCAGCACGATCACGGTGGCCAGCATGCGCGGCGTCACCAGTTTCCGGCCCGGGTCCGTTCCCATGGCGCGCATCGCGTCCACCTGCTCGGTGACCACCATCGAGCCCAGCTCCGAGGCGATGCCCGACGCGCTGCGCCCGGCAACGAGCAGCGCCGTGATCGTCGGACCCAGCTCGCGAATCAGCGCCAGCGAAACGGCGTCGCCGGTCAGCGCGGTCGTGCCGAACCGGGCGAACTGCGAGGCGGTCTGCAGCACGAGAATCGCGCCGATGAAAAAACCGGTAAGGATGATGATCGGCAGCGAGCCGACGCCGATGACGTCCATCTGGTCGAGCAGATCGCGGAAATAGAACGGCGGCGAAAAGATGTTGGCCACCGACAGCCAGGCCATCTCGGAATAGTCCTGCACGGCGAGCAGATATTCCTTGATCGCGTCGTTGATGACCGTGTGGATGGCGCGGACGGAAGGCTCGGGCTCCGGCGCGGCTCCCTGGTTGGTGCGGTTGGGTGGTGTCAGCGTAGCCATGCGGCGCGTTTGGGCGCTTTTGCCCTTCCCGGCAAGCGTATGCCGCGGGGGATTGCGGCGTCAAGAAACGCGGTGAGGGAAGGTGCAGGATTCAGGGCACTCTGCCGCCAAGCCTGGAGGCCAATTCGGGGAAAGCTCGCGGCTCACGCCGGCTTCAAGGCTTCGGCGGATATTTACGCCACCGAGCCGCGAAAATCCGGGGCGCGGCGGCTCGCGACGTTTTATACTCCAGGCGGAAAATTTTCGGTTCCGGAGGCCCGGCGGCAGGAATGACATTCACCAGGCGGAAGTTTCTGAAGACGGCAGTGGGCGGGGCGATAGCCGCTGGCGCGAGCGGTTGGGCGCTGGGCGCCGTGCCCGATCTCTTCGGACCCTCCGACCAACTGCCGACCACCGTGCCGAAGCTGTTCCCCGCCCCGGGCGTGATCCGCTACGACTCGCACTGCTTTACCATCCACGGGATCGACCGGTTTCTCTTCAGCGCATCGATGCACTATCCGCGCTGCCCCGAACCGCTCTGGCGCGACCGGCTGGAAAAGTTGCGCGACGCCGGATTCAACACGATCGAAAGCTACGTCTTCTGGAACTATCACGAGCCGGTGGAGGGCCAGGCCGACCTGAGCGAATTCGACCGCTTCGCCACGCTCGTGGGCGAGATGGGCTTCTGGCTGATCGCGCGGCCCGGGCCCTACGTCTGCGCGGAATGGGACGCGGGAGGGTTTCCGCACTGGGTGATCGCCCGGCAGTTTCCGCTGCGGTCCGACGCGCCCGAGAGCATACGGACCTCGCGCCACTGGTACGACATGGTGCTGCCGGTGATCGCGCGCCACCAGATCACACGCGGCGGCCCGGTGATCCTGATGCAGATCGAGAACGAGTACAACTATTGGAAGCTCCCCGAAGCCAACAAAACGAAATACATCACCGCACTGGCCGAGATGGCCTGGAGCCATCACATCGAGGTGCCGCTGATCACCTGCTGGACCTATCAGGTGCGCGAGCGCGGCAACGAGGCGATGAAACATATCGCCGATTTCTGCAATTTCTATCCGCGCTGGCAGGTCGTCAAGGAGGTGGTGCCGGGCCTCGCGTCGCTGCGGAAAGAGGAGCCGTATTCGCCCGAGGGCGTCACCGAACTGCAAGGCGGCTGGTTCAGCCAGATCGGCGGCAGGCTGTCGCACGATCAGCCGGGCATCGGCCCGCCGCAACTGAATACGCTCTCAAAAACGGTGATCGAACAGGGCGCGACGTTCTTCAACTACTACATGGGTTTCGGCGGCACGAATTTCGACTGGGCGGCGAAGGGACTGACCACCAGCTACGACTACGACGCGCCGCTGCGCGAGCCGGGCGGGCTGGGCGACAAATATTACGCGGCGCGCGGGATCGGCGAATCGCTACGGCTGCTGGGCGAAGTGCTGGCGAGGTCCGAACAGTCGCAGGAACAGCCGGAATCGAGCAATGCGGCGGTGAGCGCGTCGCTGCGCCTGGGCCGGCGCGACGGGCGGACGAGCGGCGCGCTGTTTCTGCGGGAAAACGAAAACGCGGATCAGACGTTTCACCTGCGGCTGCCCGATCCGGAGCGGCCCGGACGCGAGCGGCGGGTGCCGTGGCGCGGCGCGCTTTTGCTGAACGCGCGCGGCATGAAGATGTGTCCGGTGAATCTGGCGTTCCCCGGCGGCGAGCTGCGGCATTCGTCAGCCGAGGCGCTGGCACATGGCGAGGCGGGCCGGCACTGGCTGATCCTCTATGACGAGCCGGAGCGGCCGGTGGAGTTCGCGCTCGCGGCCGATCGGCCGGCGCGGCTGCTGGGGCCGGTGGAGTATCACCTGTGGGACCGCGAAACGCGAACCGAGGTCATCGGCATGCGGACGAACGAAGACCCGCGCATGCTGCTGGTGGACGACCGGCTCCAGGTGATTCTGCTGCAGCGGGTGAATGCGCTACGGACCTGGATGGCGGAGTTTCCGCGCGCCGTGGTGACGGGAGAGCGCGGCGACGGCAAGCCGGTCTCAATTCCATTCCTTTCCGACGCCACGCGGCTCGCCGCGAGCGGACACGACGAGCGCGGCATCCACGCGGAGCTGGAATTCCTGGCCGGCGGACACACGGTGACGGCGCTGCTGCCGCGCAAACCTTCCGTCTGCCGCGTCGATGGCGCCGAGACGCCGGTGGATTACGACCAGACGTGGCAGGCCGCACGGGTGCAACTCGCCGTGCCGCCGCTGCCGGCGCGGCCGGTGGAGATCCGGGAGCTGGAGACCTGGGTGGAGCGGTTCGATCCGGCGCTGGGCGACTGGTCGATCGGGCCGCTCGAGCCTCTGGAGAAAACCGGCGCGATTCCCTACGGCTACGTGAAATACCGGCAGACGTTCCACGCAAACGGGGACGAAACGCTGAAGATTGCCGCGTTTGCCGACGACGGGAAAAAGGTGTTTCTGAACGGCAAGCTGGTGCCCGGCGCCTCCGGACCGGCCACGAAGGCGGAATGCTCGCTGGAGGGCTTTGCCAAGCCGGGCGGCAATACGATCGAGATCTGCTACGAGCACTTCGGCAGCCCGAATTTCGGGTCGAAAATCGCCGAGCTGACGGGAATCGAATCGGTGACGCTGGCCGGCGCGGATGGCGACATTCCGCTCGACGGCGCCTGGAACCTGCAGCGCGTGCCGGCGCCGATGCGCGGGCGCGAGGTGGATCCGGAATTCCACCACGGGCCGTGGAAACGGGAGACCATCGCCGGAGGAAAGCAAGGCGGCGATCAGGCGCCGGCGTTCACCTGGTGCCGGGCCGCGTTCACGCTGGATGCGCCTCCGGCGAGCTGGCAAATTCCGTGGCGCGCGGAGATCAACTCCGCTCGCGACGCTCTGCTTTACCTGAATGGCAAATTCGTGGGCCGCTACGCGACCGTCGGCCCGCAATGGAGGTTTTTCCTGCCGGCGTCGTACCTGCGGTTCGGCGCCGGAGAACAAAACGTGCTGACGATCGTGCTGGCTTACGCGGAGGATGCAGGCGCGATCGGCAGCTTGAAAATCACGCCCTACCACGAGTTTTCCACCCGGCGGTCGAGGATCGAGTTCGACTGGTAGCCGGCGAAAGCCGGAACGCGGCCCGTGCGCGCGGTAAACACCTGCGGTGTGCGCGCCCGGCGGCGCCGCGGCCGGGCGGAATCGCGCGGGAAACCAGGGGGCAGGGGCGCCCCGGGCGAGTCGAGAGGGGTCTTCATTCCATGCAGGATTTCCGTCAACTGGCGGCAAAGAACGGCGTCACTCTGGCCGAGGAGGGTCCGTGCCAATTCTGCGCGGCGGCCGTGGAACGCGGCGTGGCGCAGTGCCTGGAACTCTTCAGCGGGCTTTCCGGCCTGCTGCGCGGCGAGAAGGAATACGCGGCGACGCATCTCTTCTCGGTGGACGCGCACGCGCTGCAGCACCCGGAGCTGCACGGGCGGCTGAACAACCACGTCCATCTGCTGAGCCTGTGGCTGATGCTGGAGCGCGGCGCAAGCGCCGCGATGGGCACGCGCAAGCCCGCCGTCGAGAAATTCCTCGCGCTGGGCCGGCAGTGGCCTGTGCTGGAACCGCCGCCTGCGGGCCGGCGCGGAGTGCTGACCGTGCTGGACGTGGCAGGCGCGGTTGCGCAAGGACGCCCGGCGCTGGCACGGCGATGGGCCGAAATGGTGTGGGACAGTTGGAGGGCCCACCAGCCGTGGGCGCGTCGCACGCTCGACCGGCTGACGCACGAGTGAGTTTTCCGCCATTGCAAGCGGCAGTGAAACGCTGCTCACGCGCCAATGGACGCAGGAATCGGCTTCCCTGCCCTACTTTTCCTGGCTGCCTGGCGATTCCTGCGCTGCCTGCTTTTTCTGCTTCGCCTGATTCCCGCTGACGAAGCGAACCGAGAATCCGCCGTCAACCTGATGCGCCAGCAGCTCGAAACCGGTTTGCGTATAGCAGCCGAGCATGCCGGTGGCCTCGGGCGAGGCATGATAGTCGACGAGACGAATGCCCGAATTCGCGCTGACGATGGAGAAGACGGAACCACCGTTACCGGATCCTGCGGTACCGCCGGCGTGGGAGAACTGGACGACCAGCCTTCCCGGAGCGACCGGCTGAATGGACGCGATCACCGCCTTGGCGAACGGCGGCGTAATGGTGATCGTGTTCACGTCGGCTCCGCCATGCGTGATGACGTAGAAGGAATATGCGGGCTTGACGCGCTTCACGTAGACGATGCCGGCAGGGCCGGCCGCCACCAGAACGGGGTTGAAGGTGGAGGGCTTCGCCGCGGCCGAGCGCGAAGCGGGGGCGGAAGGAAGCGTGTCCTGCATATTGATTTCCCAGAGCAGCTTCCCCCTGGGCCCGAAAAAGACGCCAACGGGACGCAAGGTGACGTCGGCAGGCCCGCCGGAGGTTCCCGTCGTGTTCCACACGTCGCGCACGGTGCCGAGCACGAAGTAGCCGCCGCCGGGCAGCACGGCAAAACCGTGCGGCGGGAAAAACTGCGCCAGTTTCAGCGTCGAAAGATAGTTGCCGCCGGCGGTGAAACGGATCACATAGAGGCCATTGCCCGAAGCGCCCGACCGTTGCGCCAGGAAGTCGACGCCGCCGTTGCCGGAAACGGCGAACGCGGGCGACTTGGCCGAGACGGAAAGATCGAATTGCGGCACGTTGTCCAGTGAGAAGGACGGGCCGATGTAGCCGGAAGGCGAGATCCTTTGCACGGGAGTGCGCAGCGAATCGGCATCGCCGGCGCGGTCGAGCCGCACGAAGAGGCCCCCCTGATCGTCGCACTGGGGCGTGCCCAGGAGACCGCTTGCGCCGTTTTGCAGCCGGACGGCGCTTTCGCTGAGCAGATGAAGCACCTTGTGTTTCGTCTCCTGCGCCGCGGCGCCCGCCGCCAGCAACAGCAGCGCGCCGGAAACCAGCAGCAGATTGCAAGAGACGGCCAGGAGCCGGGAAATCCGCACGCTATCCCTCCTCTGTATTCAGACCGAACGCTCTTTCACACAAGGACCGCTCGCATCCCGGCAGGAAGCGAAGTCCTCGGACGCTCGAAGATTGCGTTTTGCCGCCCCGGGGACGGCCACCAACTACTTAGATGGCTAAATGCCGCCGAAAAGATGGCGCGCCGCAATCCGCTTGCTGACGCTGCCCGGCGCGCGGATGGAAACCCCGCCGGACCAGTATAGCCTCGGAACGAAAAAGAAAAGCGGCCATGAAACCACCGTGACGCGTACGAAGCAAGCGGCGGGCGCGGTGTTGGCGGAAAGAAGGAAGCGCGACCCGGCATGGCCGCGTTGCCGAAAACTGCGCTGGCGGCAAGCTCAGCGACGGAGAAGGGCCGCCTCGCGGGCGGCCGGCGGCGCGAGTGGGATGCGGCGGTCCAGCAGGTGGGCGAGGATGAAGGGAATTTCGCGGACGGCGCCATTCTCGACGCCGGCGGCGGCGCGTCGAAAACGCGCGAGCGTTTCCGGTTCGATCATGCGCGCCACGGCCGATTCGATTCCCCGGAAATCGGGCAGGACGAGGCCAACGCCGTTCTCCAGAATCCATTCGGCGTTATAGCGCTCTTGCGGCAGCGTCCAGGCGTTGGCGGAGACGATCACCGGCAGGCCCATCGCCAGCGCTTCGCTCAAGCTGCCGGGGCCCGGCTTGCCGATGAAGAAATCGGCCAGGCGCATGTAGTCGCTGACGCGCGAAGTGAACCCTTCGACCACGCGGGGCATCCGCGAGGCCGTTTCGCGCAGGGCGCACTCGAGCGCGCGGTTGCGGCCGCAGAGCAGGATCAGCTGGACGGCGAGTCCGGACCGGTCGAGCCGCCCGGCGATGCGGCCGATCGCTTTCGAGCCATGGCCACCGAAGAGGACGAGGCCGGTGGGCAGATCGGGATCGAGGCCCAATCGCCGCCGTTCGCGGCGACGGTCGCAGGCGGCAGGTGGAGCAGTTTGTCGATGAAAACGCGGGTGCAGGATCATGCCGGACACGCGGAAGATGTGGTCGGGCGCATGTCCCATGGCGCGTGCCTGCGCCACGGCTCGCGAGGTGCCGCAGATGAAATACTGCGCCTCGGGCTCGATCCAGAAATGCGGAGGAAAATCGGCCAGGTCGGTAAGGATGGTAACGAACGGGCGGCCGGGAAAAACGCGGGCGAAACTCTCGCGGAGCACGCGATTGAAATTGGGAACGAAGGAGACCAGCAGGTCGGGCCGCGTCTCGCTCCAATGCGCGGCGAGCCGGTCGACGATGCGGCGATGGGAAAGGCGAATGCCGGTCTGGAGCAACCGCAGCAGGCGTTCGCTGCCGAGCGTCCAGCCGTGGCGCAGCAGCGCGTTGTAGAAATCCTCAATCGGCGTGCCCGAAACTTTTCGGAGCGGATCGACCGGATCGAGCAGCCGCTGGAGATTGGTCGGGCAAACGTCCCACGGAAGGCCGCGCCCGCGAAGTTCGAGTTCCAGGGCCGAGACGGCGGCGCGATGGCCACCGCCTGCGTCGAAGAAGACGAATTCGATGCGTGGCATGTTCGAGTCAAGAATGGCAGGCGATTCCTGCAGGAAAGCTACAGCAAAATGAAAATGCGATGGAAACGCTCAAAAGGTAACTGCTTCTGTTTTCAGAACATTCGCAAGCCCGTCACGCTGCTGTAACAGGCCCAGGGGGATAATGGGAGCGTGAAGTACGACCTGCACGTCCAGCGGTGGCATTCCGGACAGTGCAACAGACTGTTGCCCAGCCGCTCTTACCGCGAAAGCCGTATCGCCCATCCCAAACACTTTGAGCGGATGCCGCGCCGGCCCGGCATCGTCCCGAAGACGAATGGCGGCCGCGATTCGGCGAGACCCTCCGTGTTGAGGCTGGCGGCGTTCGCAGCAACGGGCCCGAGACTGCTAAACTACGCGCGGGAAATCGCCTTCAGCTACCGCTGGACTTCCCACGCGATCAGCGAATACAGCCGACGGCGCCATTCTTTCGAATTTCCGGCTTCGCCGGTTCAGGGAGAGGAAGCATGACGGTTGCAAGGGCGGTGTGGCGGCAAGTGGAAGCCGGAGACCACCGTCTGATGCGCCGCGTCCATAGCTGGCTCGCCCCGTGGCCACTGCGCGTGTTGATGATCGCCGCGACGCGAATGGGCGACGGCTGGCTCTGGTGGGCGCTGGGGGTGGCGCTGCTGCTCTTCGGCGGCACGCACCGGTTCGAGGCGATCTCGGCGGGAGCGGCGGCGGCCGGCGCGGGCATCCTGATCTTCTGTACGCTGAAACACGCCAGCCGGCGAAAGCGGCCGTTCGAGATCGTTCCGCACTGCTGGGCCTCGATCCCCCCTCCCGATCGCTATTCCTTCCCTTCCGGCCACACGATCACCGCTTTCGCTATCGCGCTCTCGATCGGACCGTTCTATCCGCCGCTGCTGCTGGCGCTGATCGGCGCGGCGATTCTGATCGCCGCCTCGCGCATTATCCTGGGCATGCATTTCCTCAGCGACGTGCTGGCCGGCTCGATCATCGGCATCGCGCTGGGACGGCTGAGTTTCCACCTGTTCTTCTACCACCTGCGTTTCCACTGAAAACCGCGCCGCTCCGGCGGCAACCTCCTTCCGCGGGAACGCGCGAGGCTGCGTTGGCGTCCGATCCCGGTTAAGATAAGCGGCGATGGCAACGGCCGATTCGCCCGTCCGGCGCGCCTTGCGGCGCGTGGACGTGAAGACGATCGTGTTCCTCGTCGTCGTGGTGACGACGGGCTCGCTCGGCAGCGTCTGCCTGCGGGCCGGCATGGAGCACGACGTAATCCACGCGTCGATGCATCCGGTGGTTCTCTTCCACGAATTCAGCGGGTTCGTCACCAGCTTCTACGTGTGGCTAGGCATCATCTTGCGCATCGTTTCCGGCGTGGCATTTATGTGCCTGCTCTCCTGGGCCGACTACAGCTTTGTAAATCCCTCGGCGTCGTCGGCCTACATCGTGACGGTATTCTTCGGCTGGCTGCTGCTGGGCGAAGTGGTGCCCGTGGGCCGCTGGATCGGCACGGCGCTGATCACCGTCGGCGTGCTGCTGATCGGCATGACGCCGGCAAACACGACGCGCAACCGGGCCGAAGCTTCACCGGAAGGCGAAGCCGAGGAAGGCACAACGGGTAAAGATCCCTCCGCCGAGGCAATCGCGTCGGATTAATGGGAATGGGAAACGCCCGGAAATGCCGTGCCCCGGCCGGCGATCTTGACATGGGCGGGGGCGCATGCTACGTTTCGGTTTCTTCTCAAATCCACACGACGCAGGCTTCTGTGACCACTCCGGGAACGAAAGAAACACTCCGTAAAACCGCACTCAACGCCGTTCATCGCCGCATGGGGGCGAAGATGGTGAATTTCGGCGGATGGGACATGCCGGTGGAGTATTCCGGCATCACCGCCGAGCACATGGCCGTGCGAACCGCCGCCGGGATTTTTGACGTAAGTCACATGGGCGAGATCGAGGTCCGCGGGCCGCATGCACTGGACCTGGTGCAGTGGGTCACCTGCAACAACGCCGCGAAACTCGCCGTGGGCCAGGCGCAGTATTCCGGGCTGATGAACGAGCGTGGCGGCTTCGTCGACGACCTGCTGGTGCACAAGCGCTCGGACACGCACTACTTCCTGTGCGTGAACGCGTCGAACCAGGACAAGGATTTCGAGCATTTCGTGCGGCACAACCGCTTCGGCGCCGAACTGGAAAACGCCGGGCCGCGCTACACGCAACTGGCGATTCAGGGGCCGCGCGCGCTGGGGATTGTCCAGCGGTTTACCAAGCTGGCGCTGGCGCCGATCCGTTACTACCACTTCGCCATGGGGCAGGTGGACGGCGTGGACTGCCTGGTGGCGCGCACCGGCTACACCGGCGAAGACGGCATCGAGCTGTATTTTGCGCCGGAGCATTCGGAGAAAATCTGGAACCACCTGTTGGAAGCCGGCAAGTCCGAGGGCCTGATTCCCTGCGGCCTGGGCGCACGCAACACGCTGCGCATGGAAGCGTCGATGTGCCTTTACGGCCACGAAATCGACGATTCGACCACGCCGCTCGAAGCGGGACTCGGCTGGATCACCAAGTTCGACAAGGGCGACTTCCTCGGCCGCGAAGTGATCGCCCGGGTGAAGGAAACGGGCATCACGCGGAAACTCATCGGCCTGGAGATGATCGACAAGCTGATCGCTCGCGAGGACTATCCGGTGCTCGATCCCGCCGGCGGCCCCGATCCCGCGGGGCACGTGACCAGCGGCGGTCCGGCGCCCTTCCTGAAAAAGAACATCGCGATGGCCTACGTGCCGCTCTCGATGGCCGAGCCGGGAACGGAAGTGAAAATCGGCATTCGGAGCCACCAGGCGCTCGCGCGGGTGGTGCCGCTGCCGTTCTACAAGCGGCCACGATAGACGCTTCCCTTGACGCGGGTTTCGGCCCGCACAGCTTTTCCGCGAGGTCCGGAGCGTGGCTCGTGTGCCAGGTTCGCACGACGGCAAACCAGGCAAACTGGCGCGCGGGGCGAGCGAAGATGTAGGGTTGGCAGCGGCGCGGCAAGCGCCGCCGGGGAAATTCCAGGCAGCCGCCAGGCTGTCCGCCGAAAGGCGACAACTTACGAACGACACCGAGGCAAACGATGTATCCGAAAGATTTCCGTTACACCAAGGAACATGAATGGGTAAAGCTCGAGGGTGACATCGCCACGGTCGGCATCACCGACTACGCCCAGCACGAACTGGGCGACATCGTCTACGTGGAGCTGCCGGCCACGGGCACGAAACTCGAGGCCGGTCAGGCGCTGGGGACGGTGGAATCGGTGAAGTCGGTGAGCGAGGTGTTCAGCCCGGTGAGCGGCGAGGTGACCGAGGTGAACGCGAACCTGGCCGATCACCCGGAAACGGTGAACAAGGATGCCCACGGCGCCGCGTGGCTGGCGCGCATCCGCACGAGCAACGCGGCGCCTGAAGTGGGCGCGCTGATGGACGCCGCCGCGTACGAAGCCTACGTCGCCGAGCAACAGAAGGAAGCCTCCGCCTGATGCGCTATCTTCCGAAAAGCGACGCCGAACGCCGGGCCATGCTGGAGGCGATCGGCGCGAAATCCATCGAAGAACTCTTTGACGCGATCCCCGAAAAATATCGGCTGAAGGAGCCGCTGGCCGTGCCCGGACCGTTGGCGGAAGCGGAAGTGATCGACTATTTCCGCGAACGGGCCGGAGAAAACTCGGCCGGCTACGCATCGTTTCTGGGCGCGGGCGTCTACCAGCACCTGCGCTCGGTGGTGGCCGACGCGCTGATCCAGCGCGGCGAATTCCTCACCGCCTACACGCCCTATCAGGCTGAAATCAGCCAGGGCACGCTCCAGTGGATCTTCGAATTCCAGACGCTCGTGAGCCAGCTGACCGGCCAGGAAGTGGCAAACGCCTCGATGTACGACGGCTCGACCGCCGTGGCCGAAGCGGCGCTGATGGCCGAACGGCTCACCCGGCGCCACCGCCTGGTGGCGGCAAAGTCGCTGCATCCCGAATACCGGCAGGTGCTCGAAACCTACGCGCAGCACGCGGGATTGGACATCGACACGTTCGGCTATGCCGAGACGGGCCGCGTGGACCTGGAAACCCTGCGCGCGGCGGTGGACGACCGGACGGCGGCGGTTGTATTGCAGTCGCCGAACTTCTTCGGCGTGATCGAGCAGATCGCCGAAGCTGCCGAAATCGCCCATGCCAAGGGCGCGCTGCTGATCGTCGCGATTGCCGAAGCGGCTTCGCTCGGCATCCTGCGGCCGCCGGCCGAAGCGGACATCGTGGCGATGGAGGGCCAGAGCTACGGCCTGCCGCCTTCCTACGGCGGCCCGTTCGTCGGCGTGCTGGCCACGCGCGAGAAATTCGTGCGCCAGATGCCGGGCCGCCTCGCCGGGCAGACGACAGACACGGCCGGTCAGCGCGGCTTCTGCCTGACGCTGGCCACGCGCGAGCAGCATATCCGCCGCGAGAAAGCTACCTCGAATATCTGCACCAACCAGGCGCTCTGCGCGCTGGCGATGACGATCCAGTTGGTGCTGCTGGGCCGGCAAGGTGTGCGCGAACTGGCCGAGCAGAACGTGGCCAAGGCACGCTACGCTCGCGAAAAGCTGACGGCGATTCCCGGCGTCGAGCGGGTCTTCCCCGCCCCGGCGTTCAACGAATTCGTCATCCGGCTGCCGCGCTCGGTGCGGATGGTCAACCAGTCGCTGCTGGCCGACAAGATCATCGGGCCGCTGGCGCTGGGCCGCTTCTATCCGGAACTGACCAAGTGCGGCCTGGTCTGCGTCACGGAAACCACCACGCGCGAGGAGATCGACCGGCTGGCCGGCTCGCTCGCGCGCATCCTCGGCGCCGAGAGCGCCGCGGAACCCGGCGCCGCGGTAGGCGGCACAACCGGGCGCAAGTCCTGAGGAGAACGAAACCTTGTCCGACGACCAGATCAAGAAAGCCCGCCGCCACGTGAACCAGTCCGAAGGACTGATCTTCGAGCGATCCGCCGAAGGCAAGCGCGGCATGGAACTGCCGAAGCTCGACGTGCCGGCCGCCGACGCCCGCCGGGAGCTGGGCGCGGACCTCGTGCGCGACGACGTCGCAGGGTTCCCCGAGGTCAGCGAGATCGAAACCGTTCGCCATTTCACCCGCCTGTCCACCTGGAACTACGCGATCGATTACGGCATGTACCCGCTCGGCTCATGCACGATGAAGTACAACCCGCGAGTGAACGAATTCGTCGCCCGGCTCGACGGAATCGCCACCGAGCATCCCTATCAACCGGCGGAACTCTCGCAGGGCTGCCTGCGCATCCTGCGCGACCTGAAGAAGGCGCTGCTCGCCATCACCGGCATGGACGCCGTAACGCTGGAGCCGGCAGCCGGCGCGCAGGGCGAGTTGACCGGGCTGCTGGTGATCCACGCCTGCCTGAAAGACACGCAGGGCAATCCGCGCACGAAAGTGCTGATCCCCGATTCCGCGCACGGCACCAATCCCGCCAGCGCCTCGCTGACCGGATACCAGGTGCAGAACATCCGCTCCGACGAGTCGGGCCGGATCGATTTCGAGGAATTGAAGCGGCTGGTGACCGGCGACGTGGCGGCGCTGATGCTGACGAACCCGAACACGCTCGGCGTCTTCGAGGATCGCATGGCCGATATCGCCGCGGTGCTGCACGAGCGCGGCGCACTGCTCTACATGGATGGCGCGAACATGAACGCGCTGGCGGGCGTCACACGGCCGGGCGATCAGGGCGTCGACGTGATGCACCTCAACCTGCACAAGACGTTCTCGACGCCGCACGGTGGCGGAGGGCCGGGCGCCGGTCCCGTAGCCGTGAAGCAGCGTCTGGAGCCCTACCTGCCCGTGCCGCAGCTCACGGAAGACGCCGACGGCCGGCTGCGGCTGAACGAGGACCGGCCGAAATCCGTTGGCCGAGTGAAGGCGTTTGGCGGCAATTTCGGCGTGCTGGTGCGCGCGCTGGCCTACATCCTCGCCTACGGCCCGGGCATCCGCCAGGCCACCGAAGACGCCGTGCTCAATGCCAACTACGTCCGCAAGCACCTGGAAGGCTACTACGAACTGCCCTATCAGGCTCCGTCGATGCACGAGGTGGTTTTCAGCGATGCCCGCCAAAAAAAGAACGGCGTCACCACGATTGACGTCGCCAAGCGCCTGATCGATTACGGATTCCATCCCTACACCACCGCGTTCCCGCTGATCGTCCACGGCGCGATGATGATCGAGCCGACCGAGTCGGAATCGAAAGAGGAGTGCGACCTGTTCATTGACGCGATGCGCTCGGTAGCCGAAGAGGCGGAGAAGGAGCCCGATTTGGTGAAGACCGCTCCGCATTCGACTCGCGTCCGCCGCCTCGACGAAGTCACCGCTGCCCGCAAGCCCATCCTCCGCTGGAAACCGTAAGGAATCGCGTGCGCATGCCCGCATTGTGAGCGCGAGGCACTTTCACTTGCCACGCCGGAAGCCGCACCCGGTCTTGCACCTTGCGACGTAACCTCGCCTCTGCCTGCAGTCTGTGTAGCGCCGGACCTCAGCCCAACTGTCTTTCCTCAGAAACCAAGTGGAATCTACACCAAAAGTCTTTTAGCCCAATGCAACCACCGTCGAGATCGAAATTCGGCGGACGAAACAGAGGGCCTCAGGCAGCCGGGGACAATACCGGAGGCATCCACGAAAGTATGCAATGGCGTCGTGACATGGGGAGTCCCAGGCGTATTTGTGTCCTGCTCCTGATGTTTGCCCTGGCGGTTGGCTGGCCTGTGAACGCGGCCGCTTATTCCGTGCTTTCACACGAAGCCGTCATCGACAGTGCCTGGGATACCGGCATCCGGCCCCTGCTTCTGAAGCGCTTCCCACGCGCCACCGCGGCGGAACTCAAAGAAGCACACGGCTACGCCTATGGCGGCGCCATCATCCAGGACCTAGGCTACTACCCGCATGGGAACCGTTTCTTCACTGATTTGACCCACTACGTCCGGACCGGCGACTTCGTCGAGGCCCTGCTGCAGGATTCCAGGACCCTGAACCAGTACGCGTTCGCGCTGGGGGCGCTATCGCATTACGTGGCCGATAACCTGGGGCACCGCATCGCGGTCAATCGGTCCGTTCCGATCCTCTATCCCAAACTGGAACGAAAATATGGCCACGTGGTCACTTATGAAGAGGATCCGCTGGCGCATATCAAGACCGAGTTCGGTTTCGACGTCCTGGAAGTGGCACAGTCGCATTACGCTCCCCAGAGCTACCACAATTTTATCGGCTTCGGCGTTTCGGTATCGTTGCTGCAGCAAGCCTTCCGCGAGACGTATGGTTTGGACCTCCGGAGCGTCCTCACCAACGAAAAGCAGGTGCTTGGTTCGTACCGTCACGACGTGAGCCAGCTAATCCCCCGGGCCACGCGCATTGCATGGAGCCTCAAGAAGAAGCAAATCAAGAAGGACGAACCCGGCATGACCGGGAGACGGTTTATCTACAACATCTCGCGCGCGAGCTACAAGAAGTATTGGGGGAACGATTACAAGGGGCCATCGCTGCTCGACAAGTTTTTGGCTCTGGTGATCAGGATCCTCCCGAAGATCGGCCCGCTGAAGGTGTTGAAATTTCGAACACCTACCCCCGCAACGGAACGCCTGTTTGAGGCCAGTTTCAACGCGACGATGGCCCGTTATCGAGAGTTGCTGAAAGAGGTGGGCACGGGCCACCTTACCTTGCCCAACGACAACCTCGACACTGACCGGATAGACGGTCCCGGCGTCTACCGGCTGCAAGACCGGGCCGAGGCGCACTTGCTCGACCTTTTGGCTAAACAAAATTTTGCTGATGTGTCGCCTGCGCTCCGCGCGCAGCTCCTGGGATATTTCGGCCGTCCCAATGCGCCAGACACGGTCAAGCGCAAACGAAAAGAATGGAAGAGGGTTCAGCGAGAAGTGGAAGAATTAAGGCTGCTAAAGCCATCCGTGGCTATGTCGGGCATAGCCCGATCCGCCCAGTGAACGACTGGACGGCAGCTCGGTCTGGAAAAGGGTCTCCGTGCGTTACCGGGTAAAGCAATATTGCTTGATCGTGGCTAAAGGCTGCCCGGGGTCGACACGTTTCAGCAATCGCCTGATAATCCTATCCATTTGCACGTCAAAGCCAAGCCGTTGCCCGACGCTCGATTTTTTGAGCGCGGGGCTTTCCCTATTTTGCGCCGGAGACTTAGGATCCCCCGTTTTGCCATTGGACCGGGCAAGCGCACCTCCCGCGCCGGTGCGTGATTTCCCTCTGTAATTTGGCGTCGACGCACAGTCGCGCCGTTCTTCCCTGCCTGGCGCCTGCCTGAGCCGTACTGTCCGCGAAGGGGATAGACCGCAGCGCGCCGGGCGCCCACCTTGCTTCCGGCCGCACGGCGCGGTAACCCGCGTGCAGGGAAAACCGTAGCGTAAGAATTTTGCCCGACAAGCAAACCAAAGAGCTTCGAGCTACAGCGAAATTCACAAACCGCTTGGGGATAACGAATCTGGGTACCTGCACTGTTGTCCGCACGGTAAGGCCGCGCCTTGTGACCGCGGCCGAGGAGGAGAGATGTACGCACGAGTTCTGGAAATGAAGACCAAGCGGGGGCAAGCGAATGCCTTCTGCACGGCGATCGAGCAGAAAGGTTTGCCCATCCTCGCCAAGTATCCCGGCTTTGTGGAAGAAATCCATCTGGTTTCGGAAGAGACGCCCGACTCCGTGCTTGCGATGAGTTTCTGGCAGAACAAGGAAGCAGCCGAAAAGTACCGGACCGAAAGCTACTCGACCATCGCAGGAATCTATCAACCCTTTCTCGAAGGCGGCATCACGGTGCGAAGCTACGACGTCCCGTCGCAATCCGCCTTCAAGGCACGAGTCGCCAAAGCTTCATGACCGGGAGCGGTAAGCCCCGAGCGTCCGCATTCCGGTAGTACGGCCGGCGACCCAGGCTTCCGGCTCTCGCCGGCCGGAAGGTGCTGACGGCACCGACGGAGGGAAACATGTGGAATATCGAAGGAATGTTGATGGCTGCGTTTCTGGTCGTTCCGCTTGCAGCCGTTTTCGCTCAGCCCGCCGGGCACGGTCAGTCTGAAATGAAGAAGGTGTCGTCCGCACAGGATCTGCTGGTCAAGAGCGAGGTTGAAACGGCAATCAGCATGCTCCAGACAATCTCGGCAGAACAAAAGAAGGGCGAATTGACGATGGAACAGGCCAAACAGCTTGGCGCGGACCTTCTGCGCGGGCTCCGCTATGGCCAAGACGGGTATTTCTACGCGAACACGACGGATGGCGTGAACATCGTCATGTACGGGCGAAAGGACTTCGAAGGGAAGAACAAACTTGACTTGAGGGATGCCAAAGGCAACTTCTTCGTGAGGGAATACATGGCGAAGGCGAAAGCCGGCGGCGGATATGTGAACTACTGGTTCCCGAAGCCGAATCAGACCACCCCTCTTCCCAAACGAACCTACGTCCAATTCTTCAAGCCCTTTGGATGGGTGGTCGGCACCGGCTATTACTTGCCAAGCAGCAAGACGCCAAAGGAAAAGAGCCACTGAGACCTTCGCAGCATGCCGGCTTCGAGGTTATGTTTTCAACGACGCGTCTCCTTCCGATCGCACCTGCAGGATCGGAAAGCGCGTCGGCGACATCAGCGTGGCGTCTGCCCCGCTAGAGGCCTGCCGGAAGCTTGGAGGCCATCATCTTCCTGCGGTCGAGCCTGCGTCCGTCGACGATGAAGGTGCCGTCGCCGACCGCGTGAAGCATGCGCTTCTCTTTTCGTGCTGGATCGATGTGGGCGGCGACGGCATCGAGGACGACGATGTTGTGCTTGCCGATGATGTCGACGACCTTGCACTCGATGTTGGCGAGGCACTCCGCGATCAAGGGCGCCTTGACGACCTTGCCGGGCACGGCGGTGAGCTTGAACTTGGCGAACTTGTCGGTATCGGCGCCGGAGCACGTGCCGATCCCGACCACCCGGTCGAGGAGGTCGACCGTGGGAACGGCGATCACGCACTCCCTGGTTTTTCGCAAGGCCGCGAAGGAGTAGTTCCACTCGCCCGTGGTGATGGCGAACCGCGGGGTAAAGTCCAGCACCATGGTCCACGAGATGGTCATGACGTTGTTCTTGCTCCCGTCGCGGGTCGTCACGAGGACCACGGGGCCCGGCTCCATCAGGGTGAAAGCCCGGCTAAGCTTCAACTGGCGCATGCAAGCACCTCCCGAGAGCCCCTGCGGGCGTCCCGGTATCGGATTGCCGGTCCCGCCGAAGCGCCGCCCACTGATAGACCGCTCCCGCACACAACAGAATCACGATCAAGCAGACAAAGCCAACCAATATGTTCCGCACAGGATGGCCCCGAAAGCCACCTTTGGGAGAATTCATCGACGCTGATCCTCGACCTGAGCTGACCCGCTGCGGCCTTCCCCGCCCTACTCCGCGTCGCCGGTATCATACAAGCTGCGCCCCACAAGGAAAGAACGGGATTCGCAAGCCGGCCCCCACATGCCCGCCTCGCGAGCGCGGCGTTTCCCCCCGGCTCCGGAACCCGCACCCGTAGAACCAGGTTGCCAGCGTTAGCTGGCATTAGGGCTACGTTGCCGCGGCTACGCGCGACCGGCCCGGGCCTTGTGATGCCCCAGGTGTATTTCACGTCCGGTGAAGGCCCGGTAGACCGCCTCGATGGCGATCGAGACCAGAATCATGCCAACCAATATCCAAAGCTGGCTGCGCGTGGCGGGATTCCGCCAGACCTGCCAGCACAAGGCAAACATGGCGACGCCGCAGGCGAGCGTGCCCAACACGGAGATCCAGGCCCTGCTGCGCGTCTCTCGAGCCAGGCGCACGTTGGCAAGATTGACGGCCATGAAGATCAGCAGGAACCCGGCACTGCCCATGGTCGCAATCGCGTCCAGCGGCAGGAAATTGGCCATCAGGAGACAGAGCAGCGCGTAAAGGATCATTCCTTCCGGGTGCTCGTGGAACAGGCTGCGCTCCAGCTCCGACGGCAACTCGCCGGTCTTGGCGATCACATAGGTCAGCCGGCCGCCACCGTACAGCGTCGCGTTGATGGCGGAGCTGGTTGCCAGCAACGCCGCAATCACAATCATCACGAAGCCGCCGCGGCCCAGAAAAGCCTGCGCGGCCACCGACAGCGCGTAGTCGGAATGCATGGTGACGGCGGCGAAAGTCAAATGGCCGACCACCACCACCGCGATGAGCGCATAGAGAACGATCACCAGCAGCACGCCGCCCAGATAGGCGATCGGCAGGGATTTTTCCGGATTCCGGATATCCGGCGCGGCGTTGGCAATCAGCTCGAATCCTTCGTAATTGAGGAAGATGATCATCGCCCCGGAGACAATTCCCCACAGAGGGACGCTCGAGGCCGTGCTCAGACGAGCCGTATCCAGATGCGTGCCGAGGCCGACGGCGATGAACACGACGAGCAGCAGCATCTTCAGCAGGTTGAAGAGATTTTCGGAACGGATCACCAATTCAGCGCCAATCAGGTTGATCAGCGCGAGCAAAAGAATGATCCCGGTGATGAGCGCGTGTTTCCACAGTCCGTACTCGCTCCGGGAAATCAGATTCGCGCCATAACTGCCGAACGCGAAAGCGTAGATCGCCATCAGAACCGTGTAACTCAGGCAAAGCAGGATGTTGGAGCTGCCCGTGAAGAGACCCGTTCCGAAGGCCTGGTTGAGAAACTCCACCGTGCCGCCCTGCCCGGGATAGCGCAGCGTGAGTTTCAGGTAGGAATAGGCGGTCAGCAACGCCACAACGCCGGCGACGACGAAGGCGGTGGGAGCCGCCCCTCGGGTCATCTGAATCGTCAGGCCGGTAACCGCAAAAATGCCCCCTCCGACCATCCCTCCAACGCCGATGGAAAGGACGGAGAGCGTTCCCAGACCATTCTTCCGTTTTGTTGCCTGCGCCGTAGTTCCCATTCTTCTCTTCGAGCAGCGCGCCGCGGTGCGCCAGCGCCCAGCGAGCCCCTCATCGCCAAGCGAGGCGTACGTTCCCCAAATAGCCACGCAGACCTTACCGCAGGTCCCGCCTCCCGGCAATTCCGCCGAGCCCCACGCCAAGCCACGCCGGTTGCCACGTGCCCACCCTTCGCCACTGCGTCCCTGTATCGCCGGGCTTCAGCCCGGCATCTTTTCATCACCTGGAACGCGCGCCTGCTTCTCCGCCCGAGATACGCCCTGCGCTTTTCGCCTGATGGGGAAAGCCCGCAGCCAACCCTGCCGGACAGGCCTTTCCTCCGCTGGGTGGCGTTCCGTCTCGACGTTCTGCCAGGTTATAAAGCGTTCGGGACTATAATGAAGTTAGCAGGCCGGGAGACGAAGATGGGCGGCATCGCGACTTACATCGATGCTATTTTCTGGCTTGTTGTCACGGCCGTGCTGTCTGTCTACAAGCTGGTTCAGATTTACCGCTACAGGAAAGATCCCGCGAAGCGCGAGTGGTACTCAAACCAGACCCAAGTTTTCCCCGAGAAAATTCGAAGGTTCGTGCTTGACGAAAACTATAACGAGAAGCACGGAATTGGCCGGGCCGCTGGTCCAGGCCGCAAGTAGCCTCCCAGCATAGCCGGCTGGGGAAAAGCCCAAACCGGGCCGAGGAAGGGACCTGCCAGGAAGAAACCCCGCTTGACTTGAGAAGATTGGGATAGCCCCACCCCGGCACAAGGCCCTCCGCTGGAAACCTCTTTCTCAACCGCTCGCCTCGCGCCGCCGTCCGTCCAGAAGCGACAAATCGCTTCTGGACGGATGGCGGCACGGGTGTGAGCCAGCGCGTTTCCATTGGCAGTTGCAAGTTCCAGGACTAAGACACAAAAAGAGCGGAGCAATTTCAGCGGGTGCGGATAGACCGGAGAGAAAGACGACCCGGCTACCAGAGCGGTGGACGTTTGAAGCATGCGCCCATTTACTTTGTACCTGTGAGGGCACGTTGCAACGTGCCCCTGCCTTCGGCGTTCCGCCGCTGTAGCGCCGGGCTTCAGCACCGAGCCGCGGCAGCTTCGGGAATCAAATGGCCGAGGCCGGGCGATACCGGCGCCGACCCACAAACAGGGCCAACGCAAATAGGCCCGGTTTTCGCGCCCTTGATAGGGGTGAGCGCGAAAACCGGGCCGATCCTCTTCGGAATGACCGTGGAAGAGGCGAGCGGGGCACGGGACGTCCACAAAGCCCGTACCGATTCCAACTACCGGACTCGAAGCAAAACGACTGCGTGTGCCGGGACGGTGGCCGTGTAGCTCGGTTCCGGCACCCGGATGTACCGGTGCTTCCACAGGTCGCGTGCGCGCAGTTTCTTCCCAGTGACCCCGGCTGCACGCCAATTCACGGTGATTTTCTGCGCATGGTCGGCAAGGTTGAACAGGCCCACCGCGTGCGAACCATCGGCGAGCGGCCGCGTCAGGATCAGCTGGGTGGATTTGGGAGGGGAGATCCTATCCACCGGCTTTCCGGCCGGGTCCTGGTCGATGGCGATGACTTCGCGGTTGGTGAGGATGGCTTTGGTGGCGGCCGACATGGTGCTCAAATCGTTGCCGGCAATCAACGGCGCCGCGAGCATGGACCACAAACTGAACTGCACGCGGTATTCCTCGTTCGTCATGCCGCCGTTGCCGATTTCGAGCATGTCGGCATCATTCCAGTGTCCCGGCCCCGCGTATTTCGAGATGGGGATTTGCGCGAGTGCGTTTCGGATCATGGATTTCCAGTTGTCGCTGATGTCCCCGGTGGTACGCCAGAGGTTGCCGTCGACTTTGGGGCCCCAGGTCCAGACGTGGTCCCAGCCGTATTGGCAGAGGCTGAAAACGATGGGCCGGCCGGTTTTCAGCAAAGCTTCGCCCATCTCCTGGTAGACCGCACGCATCTGGTCGACGTCCATGGATTTGTAGATTTCACCGGCGCTGCACCAGTCGTACTTCAGGTAGTCGACTCCCCACTTGGCGAAGGTATCGGCGTCCTGCTGCACGTGGCCGTAGCTGCCCGTATATCCGGCGCAGGTGGTGGGGCCGGGCGAGGTATAGATTCCGAATTTCAGGCCCAGGGAATGGATGTAGTCGCCGAGCGCCTTCATATTCGGAAACTTGCTATTGGTGGTGATTTCGCCCTTGGCGTTGCGCGGGCCTGCCCACGTATCGTCGACATTGACGTAGGTGTAGCCAGCGGCTTTCATGCCGCTCGTCACCATGGCCTTGGCCATTTCGCGGACAACTTTTTCGGTGACTCGCGGCCCGTAATGGTTCCAACTGTTCCAGCCCATCGGCGGCGTCTTTGCCAATCCGTTGTACGGCACGTCGCGCAGCGGAGGAAGCGGAAGCCGCGGAGGCGGTTGGATGGCCTTCGGGCTCGTACGTTCGGCGACCAATGTGCGGGACGGGCCGCCGCGAAACGATGGCAGAGTCATATACAGCTTGCCGTCTTTTACGGTGCCGTTCCAGGAGGAGTGCCGCGTCCGCGGCCCGCGGCCGAACGTCACCTCGAAATGCAACTTGCCGTCCTTCAAGCTCCCGTTGCTGATCGGGATGCCGCGACCGGGGTTGAACAGCATGCGCCCGGTGACCACCTCGCCCGTTTGCTTCAGGTCGAAATACATCTTGCGGACGTGGCCATAGCGCGGGGGAAACTTGAGCACCCACACCCCGCTGATATTGGTTTGCGCCTGGGCAGCGGGCGCCCAACCCAACACCAAGCCAAACGCCAGAAGAACCAGTGAGGCGCCAACCAGAGTTTTGACCAACGACGATCCTGCTCGCTTTTGCGTAGCCTTCATAACGAACTTCCACCCCCTATCGAAATCAGCTTGATCTTTCACCAATCGACAATCTCGAAACTCTTTTTCGCCCCGTTCGGACGCTCCAGCAGCCGGCGGGAGCGCGCGACCGCTTCGGCACGCTGGGAGCGCGACACTCCATCACCATAGACCCCATAAAACCAAACAGGGTTACGCGTGGTGCAAACGGCGCAGCCACTCACCCCGCCCGGTTTCGACCCGGGCCGGTGGCACAGCCGTTCGGCTGTGACCGGTTTTCAAGCCGCTAAGGGCTCCCAGACGGAACCAGCATTCCCATTTTGCCGTCAGGACAAGCGCAACATACACTGATCGGCGCCCCGCAGCCACATTTTCTCGCTCCGGACACCAGCCCGCGACTCGCCATCCGCGGCGCGCCCACTGAAGCGGGCCGAACCGCACCCATTAGGGGCACGTTGCCACGTGCCCCTGCCAATGCCGGCAGTCGCTGGCGAGTTGCTGGGTGGCCGGACACAAGTGTCACACGATGTCGAACGAATTTCCCCGTAACCAGCTATTTTTCACCCACTTGAAATTTTCGAAGTGTCACATTTTCAGGCTTGTTGGGGAGGGTGACAGCCAAAGGCTTTCGCGCGAGTCGAAGGCTAAGCTGTTCGCCTGCCGGCGCCAGCATACCGCATTGCGCGCCGCAATGCAGAAAGCACTTTACCGTGGACAGTCTCACCGCCCCTTGACGCCGCATTCCGAACCGGGGAGGACGCTCCCCATCCCTGGCTTCCGCCCGCTGAAATTGGTGTATTGTTAGCCTTCGTGATACGCCCGCGGAAACATCCTTGTCAGAACCGCGCCGAATGGCGCCTTCCGCCAGGAAAACCGCCTGCGCGGCTGCCCGACTACTACCACTTCGACTGCGACTTCGGAACATCCTTGATGCTTGCCTTGCACGACGTTCACCGGGCGGAGCCGATCTATCTCTGCGGAACGCATGCCAGGGAAATTGGACTTTCAGCGACGGCGAGCGCAAGTGAAACCAAATCCCCGGAATCCGCTCCCCTGAGGATTACTTTCAAGCCCCCGGCAGCGAACTCGAGTAGCGCACTCGATGCGCCACATGGCAGGCGGCGCTGGTACATCCTTCTTCTGGTAGCAGGCTTGGCGCTGGCGGGGGGTTTGCTCGGACCGAGGCTATTCCGCGGGAGTCCGGTGCGATCCAGGAAGCCAGTTGCAATGGCAAAGCCTCGGAAAGCGCCCGCAGGCAACACGCTTCCACAGAAAGCGCCACGAAAAGATCAGGCAGCGGCGCCGCAAAAGCAGTCACAGCCTGTTCCCAAACAGCCGGCTCCCAAAAGGAGTACTCGTAAGAACGCTCAGCCGGCCACGCGATCCGTCCAAAGCGCTGATGTCGCGGCCAAGGGAACCATCGCGCGGCGCGTCGTGCCGGACGTGCCCAAGAGCGCGAGCAACACGATACGCGGAACCATCCTTGTATCCGTGAGAGTACAAGTAAATGCAAAAGGAGACGTCGAGCACACGGAACTGGTGTTTCGGGGGCCCAGCCGATACTTCGCACGGTTGTCAATCGAAGCGGCGCGGCGTTGGAAGTTTCATCCACCGGTTATAGCCGGAAAGAATTCACCAAGCGAATGGCTCATCCGTTTCTACTTCACGCGGAAAGCAACCAGTGCCGACGCAAGCGTGGAGCTTCGCGCAGGAACGCGCCGGAAATGATTCGGCGCCTGGTGCAGTTGCCTCCCTCACGCACCGCAACGCGGCGCCTGGTGACGAACAACGGCGGTCCCGGCGCACTCCGCCGCACCACCATGACGTCCCAAACCAGACCACCTTCCTTTGTCGAACCGCGCCTGGTGACGAACAACGGGAGTCCCAACATACCCCGTCGGAAGGGATTTGCTGTTTCCCTGGCCCGAGCGACCCGTCTTTTGTCCGCCGAAGGCCAAACGGTGGCACCTGACCGGTGTCCCGCGGAATCTGGGGCTATAATCCCCGGGGCTACTCGCCTCGCTCGTTCACATCCGGCAGGGGCGACCGGGCGCGGGGTCTCGCTTCGGTCCGTTGACACGGCTGCGCCCTGATGCGGTACATTGTTACGCGACACGATGCGCAGAGCTGCGAAGCGGGAGGACACGCAGGAACAGCTGCCGGAGGCGTGGGCAGGGCTGTCACGCTTTGTCCCGGAGGAGCTGAGAGAGGTCGTAAACCCGCAAACCGCCATCCCACGTCTTGCGAAGGACGGTCGGCTGATGGGTCTCGTTGAACAGGCCGTCCAGGCCGTACCCACATCCCACTCGCTACATCTAGGCGATGCCCGTCGCATGACAGCTATAGGACCCGAGAGCGTCCACCTCGTACTCACGTCCCCACCGTATTGGACCTTAAAAGAATACCGGGACTGCGCAGGCCAACTCGGGCACGTGGAGGACTACGATTCGTTCTTGGCTGAGCTGGACAAGGTCTGGGCTCAGTGCTTTCGGGCCCTGGTCCCCGGCGGCCGTCTGATCTGCGTGGTTGGTGACGTCTGTCTTTCGCGGCGTGAAAACGGCGGCAGGCATACGGTCGTGCCACTGCACGCGTCAATCCAGGACCGCTGCCGCCGGCTGGGGTTCGACAACCTGGCCCCAATCATCTGGCACAAGATCGCGAACGCCGCATACGAGGTAGAGGGCGGTTCGGGATTCCTAGGCAAGCCCTACGAGCCCAACGCGGTGATCAAGAATGACATCGAATTCATTCTGATGCAGCGCAAGCCGGGCGGGTACCGCAACCCTGACATATCGACGAAGATTTTGAGCGCGATCTCCGAGGAAAACCACAAACGGTGGTTCCAGCAAATCTGGGCAGGCGTGACGGGCGCTTCGACCAAGCATCACCCCGCCCCCTACCCGGCGGAACTGGCGGAAAGACTCATCCGCATGTTTAGCTTCGTCGGCGACACCGTGCTCGATCCATTCCTAGGCACCGGAACAACAGCCGTCGCTGCTGCCAAGTGGGGCAGAAACAGCATCGGCTACGAAGTGGATGCTCACTATTTCAAGCTGGCACGCAACAGGGTCGAGCAGGAAACGTCGTCCCTGTTCAGCAAAACGACGATTCGGGCCCATCAAACGAGGTAAGCACAAATATGGCTCACGATTCGTCTCTCGAAGCAAGACTGCAGCGAGCCGTTCGCCATTTCTGGACAACCCGGGCGAGGCAGTCGAGGAAACAGGGCGGGGAGACGGGCACACGCGATGCCGGGTTCCGAACGGCCGTCACGGGTGGTCGCCAGATGGATGGCTTCGTAGACCTCGTCCGCGACTACCTACAAGCGAATGGAGTTTCCAAGGCGCACGTCATCTGTCGAAGGGGCATCGAGCTCCCTGGCTGGTACCGGCCCGAAAAACAGTGGGACCTTCTGGTCGTCGCGGACCATGAACTGGTCGCGGCCATAGAGTTCAAGTCACAGGTCGGCTCGTTCGGCAACAACTACAACAATCGGACTGAGGAGGCCATCGGTAGCGCAAAGGACATCTGGGATGCCTACCGCGAGGGCGCCTTCCGCCCGTCCGCCAAGCCCTGGCTCGGCTACATGATGCTCCTCGAGGAGGCACCGGGCTCGATGCGGCCCGTAAAGGCGAGGGAGCCCCACTTCAAGGTTTTTGCGGAGTTCCGCGACGCCTCCTACGAGCGGCGCTACGAAATTCTGCTGACAAAGCTAATGCGCGAGCGCCTCTACGATTCAGCCTGCTTCCTGCTCTCGGATAGGAGGGGCGGCCCGAAGGGCCGCTTCCGAGAGCCCTCGGCCGAGCTGAGCTTCGCCAAATTCATCTCATCCTTGCTGGCGCATGCCAGGCGGTAGCCGGAGACAGGGCCCGCGGTGAAGGGCTCCGGCCGGGGGCGTTCCGCGTTCGTGGCAGGGCCCTGGCTCAGCCGGCCACGCGATCCGTCCAAACCGCTGATGTCGCGGCCAAGGGAACCATCGCGCGGCGCGTCGTGCCGGACGTACCCAAAAGCGCGAGCAACACGATACGCGGAACCATCCTTGTGTCCGTGAGAGTACAAGTAAATGCAAAAGGAAACGTCGAGCACACGGAGCTGGTGTTTCGGGGGCCCAGCCGATACTTCGCACGGTTGTCAATCGAAGCGGCGCGGCGTTGGAAGTTTCATCCACCGGTTATAGCCGGAAAGAATTCACCAAGCGAATGGCTGATCCGTTTCTACTTCACGCGGAAAGCAACCAGTGCCGACGCGAGCGAGGAGCTTCGCGCAGGAACGCGCCGGAAATAATTCGGCGCCTGGTGCGGTTGCCGCCCTCACGCACCGCAACGCGGCGCCTGGTGACGAACAACGGCGGTCCCGGCGCACTCCGCCGCACTACCCCGTCATCCCGGTCGCCTGCCTTTGGCGAACGTGGGTGAGGGATCTGCTGTTCTGCGCACCCTTCTTCCCCGTTTCAGGTCGGGCCTTTGCCCCTCACGCCGCATGCTTCCCTCATGCA
>JBJKSI010000078.1:0-32020 GCA_046704165.1 Candidatus Acidiferrales bacterium | reverse complement strand
CGTCTGGGGGTTGGCCTGGACGCCGGGACTCTGGATATCAGCGAAAACCTCATCTTTAATGCGTTCCGGGGCATCACCCCGAAAATGGTTCTCCAGTTCATCGCCGCGGGCCTGGTCGGTTCCGAGTCCGTCCGCATGGGTTGGGCCTCGGTCGGGCTTGGCGTAGTGCTGCACTACTTCATCGCGCTCAGCTGGACGGCAATTTTCTATACGGCCGCCCGCAAGCTGCCGATACTTGTTCGCCGGCCGGTCGTGAGCGGCCTGCTCTACGGCGGCTTTGTCTACCTGTTCATGAACCTGATCGTCCTGCCGCTCTCTCGCGTCCCGCACCCGCCAGCCGCTATGGCGATCGCCTCGCGGGTCAGCGGTGTGCTGGCCCTCCTCTTTTGCATCGGCTTGACCGTCTCGCTCCTTGTGCGCTGGAGCTTTTCCCGCCCATAGCCCCACACCGGAAGCCGCCGGCACGGAACCGGAAGCCGTTTTCCGTTAAACGCGCGAGAGGCCGTTCGAGTAGACTCGAAAGTGAGGTGTACGTGTCGCGAGGTCAGACGCTCGGCATGTGCGCTTCAGCAGTGCGCTCGCCACTGCGAACACAGTCACGGAAGACCGAGGGCAGATTGCGATCAGCAAACAGCCATGGCGAAACGAACTCACTCTTCAGATCCGACGGAACAAACCTCCAGTGGCGGGTGCCGGCGTATTGCCTGAACTTTGAAAACCGATCGGTCGTTTCGAACCGCCTGCGGAACCGATTCAATCCGACCGGCGGAGCCTTGGCGGCAGATTGACGATGAGCCTGGGCCGCGTGATCAAGTGGTTTGTGATCTGTCTGCTCATCCTGGCCCTGATTCCAGCTGGATGGGTGCTATATCGCGTCTGGCCGCGCAAGCTTCCCGGCGGAGTGCTGACGGCCACGCCACGCGTCTTCGTAAAGAACGGGAAGCTGGGAATCGCCATGTCCACCGAACAGGTGGTGGCGGAAGTAGGCAACTACCCCAGAACCTTGCAGGCTTTTCTCCGCTTCGATTTCCTGCGGAGCCGTAGCTCCGTCGTTTCCGGCCGCGTGTTCCTGTGCCAGGGCCCGGCGCCACCCACTCCCGGCCACAAGATCTTTCTGCAGGTGGGAAACAACATCCTGCAATCTGTCCCGTATCTGGAGTCTCTTGCCGCGAATGGATCGATACCGAACTTCAGGCTCTACAACTGGTCGCGCACCGATATCTCCGCCTGCCAAAAACGAACGGCGCTTGTCGCGGGCTTGTTCCACCCCGTGCCTCGGCTTCATCTCTACCAGATCCCCGACAAGATGCTGATCGGCCCGATGGCGGATTTCCTGGTCTTCAAGTCTGAAACCGACATCCGCGTACTCGGGCAGGGCAGCACCGCCCTTTCACCTCTGACCGTTCCCCGGGCCCGGCAACTGGCCAACGATATACTCGTTATTTCGCGTTTCTACTCGCTTCCGCTCGGCTATTTCCTGGCCATCGGCGCGATGGAAAACAACTACATCAGTGTCCGCGGCGATCTGGACCTGGCGGTTTGGAAGAGGCGGCCGCAGCCGGGAGACGTGGTGCTGAAGCGTCGCCGGGGCCGCGTTCTGGTGCGCAACTATTCGCTTGGCGTCTGGCAGATTACGCTCGATACCCTTCGATACGCTCAACTCCTTTACAAGCGAGACCTTCAGAATCGGGACTATTCCGTCCTTCCGCAAAGACTCCAGCCCAAAGTCGAGCCCGACCCCGAGGATATCCGCCCGGAGACGCTTACCACATACGCCGGCCTCCTCTTCCGCCACCTCCTCGATCTTTTCCACGGCAATGTGATGAAAGCCGTCGGCGCTTACAATGGTGGGCCGGACGATCCCAATCCCGTCTACGCCGAATCTGTTCGCAGGATCGAGCGGTATGCGCGCCGGGTCATCGTCCACGCCGTCTTTCTTCCTCCCACGCAAAAGGAAAATCCGCTCTCGACTTCCCTCCGGGCTTCGCCGGGGCCTTGACGATTAGGTCGTGTTCCACACATCCTTATCCGGCGCTGAAATCCGCGTAAGGGGGAAGGGAAATGGAGCCGATCTATCTCCAGGAGGTCCAGCAGGCAACCAAGGCAGGCCCCGCGGGCAAGCGTTTCGATGCCATGGAAGCGCAGGGCGTTCCGGTGCCGCAGATCTGGTATCTTTTCGCCTACAAGCCGGAGATGACCGAGCACCTGTCCCGATTCACCCAGGGCGTCATGCGTGGACCCTCCCCGCTCAGCCCCGGCCAGCGCGAGCTCATTGCCGCCTTTACTTCCAGCCGCAATCATTGCCTCTTTTGAACCGGCAGCCACGCCGCGGTCGCGGCGGAACTGCTAGGGGACGCGGAAAAGGTTCGGGCCGTGCTTCGCGACTACCATTCCGCACCGATTTCCGATGAGGAAAAGACGCTCTTCCAGTTGGTGGAGAAACTCAACGCCACGCCCAATTCCGTCTGCCGTCCCGATCTGGACGAGGCGCGCCGCGCCGGCTGGTCCGAAGAGGCGCTCTACGATGCCATCACCGTTTGCGCACTCTTCAATTTCTACAATCGCTGGATCGACGGTGCCGGCGTGCAGGATATGCCGCCCCACGGTTACGAGGCCTCCGGCCGCCGCATGGCCGCCGACGGCTACCTCCACGACATGAAAAAATAGCGCGCCACGGGTCGTTTCCAAGCCGTTCGTGCTTTGTTCGGGCGCTTATCTGGGAAACTACCGTTCGGCTGCTTTGGATGCGATTCGCCGAAGGTTCGTGTAGCGGCGGGCGTCAGCCCGCCATCTTGCGTCCACCGGCATAATAACCCGGCTCTGCATGAAGGGCGTTCACAACCGAAGCGGCCTCGCTGGGATTTTCGCGCTACAGCAGTCCCCGTCGCTTCTGCCGCTCCAGTTCCTTGACGATCCTGCCCACGTCCTGCGCCCGATCCCGTGGGCAGACAAGAAGCGCGTCGGCCGTTTCCACCACCACCAGATCGCGGACGCCGATCGCGGCAACTGTTTTACCCGGCGCCCAGAAATAGTTTCCGTCGGCGTCCAGCGACACCACCGGTCCGGCGGAAACCGTCGCTCCTGGCCGCCCGGCTTCCAGTTCGTACACCGCGGCCCACGATCCGATGTCGCTCCAGCCCACGCTTGCCGGCAGCACGTGCACGCGCGCCCTGCTTCCCGGCCTGCTGGCTGGCTCGAGCACGGCGTAATCGACCGAGATATTTTCCAGCCGCCGGTAAGCGTTTCTCTGCCGTGCCGCATATTGCTTCTTGCCGACAACTTCGTCGAGCGCGCCGAGCGCCCGTGCCGTGGCCGGCAGGAAGCGTGACAACTGTTCCAGAAATGTCGAGGCACGCCAGAAAAACATGCCCGCGTTCCACGAATAGCGGCCCGAGGCCACGTATCGGCGCGCCCGCGCCAGCGCCGGCTTCTCCGTGAATCGCTGAACCAGAAACGCGTCGTCGCTCTTGCCGGAGGTGACCGGCGCACCGCGCTCGATGTAGCCATAGCCCGTCTCCGGCCGCGTCGGACGGATGCCGAGCACCACCAGCGAATCGGGCGCGTCGGCCAGACGCAGCGCGGCCCGCACCAACCGCCTGTAGCGCGCTTCTTGCCGGATCACGTGGTCGGCCGGCAGCACCGCCATCAGCGCATCGCCGCATTCGTGCCGCAGATGGACCGCGGCCAGCGCGATCGCCGCCGCCGTATTCCGTCCCTCGGGCTCGATCAGGACGTGCGAGGCGGGCAGCTGCGGCAATTGCCGGCGCAGTGCCTTTGCCTGTCCCTCTTGCGTCACCACCCACAATCGCGAAGCGGGGAAGATTGGTGCGATCCGCCGCACCGTCTGTTCGATCATTGATTCGTTGCCGACGATATTCAGCAGTTGCTTGGGCGTGCGGGTGCGGCTGCGCGGCCAGAATCGCGTTCCCCGACCCCCGGCCAGAATCACCGCGTGCGCTTGTAGTTTCATGGAAGTGTCACTCGAAGAGGAATCCGGCCATCTCGCCGGGTGTCACGCCTTCGCCCGCCAGTTCGTGCGTCAACGCAGCCAGGTCGGGCACCCAGGCCCGCAGCAGCGTCGTCGGACCGTCAGGCTCGATCCGGAATCCGGCGTGGGTCGCCGGCAGGAACCACGGCTCGCCCAGTTGGTATTCACGGCTCGTGCCCTCCGCGACGATCTTTCCTTCGCCGCCAAGGACGATCAGCAGTTCGAAATGTGTTTTCGCAGGCGCCACGTTCGCCGGCCGTTCCAACCGCCAGCGCTCGCTCGCGAAGTAGCGGCACGCCGCCAGGCTGGTGACTTCAACAGGGCCGAGGTTTCGCGTAACCGGCCTGGTCTTCCCGGCGGCTGTTGCGCCGAAACCGATCACGTCAAGCGCCTTCGCTACGTGCAGCTCTCTCGGTTTTCCGTTCGCGGCCACGCGATTGTAATCGAACAGCCGGTACGTGATATCGGAATACTGCTGCAGCTCGCATAGCAACAGCCCCGGCCCGATGGCGTGTACTGTCCCTGCCGGAATGAAGATCGTGTCGCCCGTGGAAACCGGCAGTCGTCGCAGGCACGACTCCACGCTCCCCTCGGCAATCGCGCGCCGGATCGTCTCTGCGTCCACCCCACGTTCCAGTCCGGCCAGAACTTCCGCCCCCGGCTCGGCGGCGACGGCGTACCACATCTCGGTCTTGCCGCGCCCGCCGACGGCGGCTTCGTTCCGCTCCGCGTAGGCGTCGTCCGGATGCACCTGGATGGAGAGCTTCGACTCGGGAAAGATGAACTTCGCCAGTAATGGAAAGGACCCCGTGCCGGCCGCCGCCCCTTTCCATTCTAACGGCATCTCGCGCCAGGCATCGCCCAGCGTCCGGCCGGCAAAGGGACCGTCGGAAAACGCGCACTCCTCGCCTGTCAGCCAAGCCTCGCCAATCGGTTCCACCAGTTCCACGCTGGCGGGATAGATCGGCTGGAGCGACCGCCGGCCCCAGATCCGGGGTACCAGCCGTGGCTCCAGCCGGCAGGGAATAGGGTTGTCGTTCATGCGCTCAGGAACTTCGTGATGCGCTTGAGTCCTTCCTGGATGCGTTCCATCGAGGTCGCGTAGGAGATGCGGAAATATCCCGGCGTCCCGAACGCCTCGCCGTGCACCGTCGCCACGTGTGCCTGCTCCAGCATGTCCACTACCACGCTTGCCGTGTCGGCCGGCTGCTTTCTTTCCTTCAGCGCTTTGAGGTGCGGTGTGTTCTCGATGTTCGGATAGACGTAGAACGCACCCTCCGGCTCGGCGCAGGTCACTCCGGGGATCGCCGCCAGCAGCTCCAGCACCACCTTGCGTCGTCGGGCGTATTCCTGCAGCATCGCCTTCACCGTATCCATGGGTCCGGTCAATGCGGCCACCGCAGCGTGCTGCGAGATCGAGTTCGTGTTCGAGGTCGACTGGCTCTGCAGCTTGATCATCGCGGCAATCACCGGCTTGGGCGCCAGCGCGAAGCCCACCCGCCAGCCGGTCATCGCAAACGTTTTCGAAAGCGATCCGGCGACGACCACGTGGTCTTTCGATTCCGGCAGCCCGGCTACGGAGAAGGGCTTTCGGCCACCGTAGAGGAAATGCGAATAGCATTCGTCGGTCAGCAGCCAGATGTTGTGCTTCCGGCACAGTTCCAGCAGCCGCCCGAACTCTTCGTCCGGCACCACGGCCCCGCTCGGGTTACTCGGCGAGTTCACAAGCAGCATGCGTGTCCTCGGTCCGAGGAGTTTTTCCACCTGCTCGGTCCGCACGCGGAATCCGTCGGCCGGATCGGTCTGGAGCAAGCGCACCACGCCCCCCACGTACCGGATCATGTCCGGATAGCTCACCCAGTAGGGCGCCGGCACGATCACCTCGTCGCCATGATTGATCAGCACGCTCAGCGCGTTAAAGAGAGCCTGCTTGCCGCCCACCGTCACCACCGATTCCGCCACTTCGTACGACGAACCGAATTCCCGGCGATGCCATTGGCACACCGCCTCGCGCAGCGGTCCGATCCCGGGCGTGGGCGTGTATTTGGTGAAATTCTGATCCAGCGCCTTCACCGCCGCCTGTTTGATGTGGTCGGGGGTGGGAAAATCCGGTTCGCCGACGCCGAAATTGACGACGTCGATCCCGCGCGAGCGAAGCCGCTCCGAAGCGATCAGCACCGCCCCGGTCGGCGAAAGCGAAATTCGGTCGGCGCGCTCGGCGAGTTGAATGGACGGCTGTGTTGCAGATTGCATGGGGCCTCCACTTCCCTTGAACTCAAGTTAAAAATCAGAAATTAGATCGCCATTCATTCTAAAACAACGGGACGCGCCACGCAGCCGGGCGGCGTGATGGCCGGGGAAGAGAAGGCGGGAAGTCTTGCGGCAGGAATGTGTGGAGGCGGGAAATCAGCGTGCCCGCGCGGCCAGGCGCTTCGCAACTTGCGGCGGTACCAGGCCCTCCACCGAGCCACCGAGCCGCGCAATCTCCTTCACCAGGCTCGAGCTCAGGTAGCTGAACGTCTCGGCCGGCAGCATGAACACGGTTTCCAGCCGTGGCTCCATCTTCCGGTTCATCAGCGCCATCTGCAGTTCGTATTCGTAGTCGGAAACCGCCCGGATGCCGCGCACAATGACACGGGCATTTTTCTGCCGTGCGAAATCCACCAGCAACCCGTGAAACACGTCGATCTCCACGTTCTCCATTCCATGCGTGGCTTCCTTCAGCATCTCCACTCGCTCGTCGACGGGGAAGAGCGGCTCCTTCTGCACGTTCTGCAGCACCGCGACAATCAGCCGGTCGAACACCCGCGCCGCACGTTCCACCAGGTCCAGATGCCCGTAGGTTACCGGGTCGTACGAGCCGGGGCAGATCGCAATTACCGGTTCCATGTTCGGCTTGGCCATCGCGCCATTCTAAACGAATTTCCTTGCATTCCCAGCCAAAACTCGTCCCGGTCGGACTCGTTCGCCGGCTCGCCGCTCGGTTAGCCCGCCGTCTCGCGCCGCTTGCCTCCAGACGAAAAATAGGCCTCGATCTCCTCGAGCGTCTTCCCCTTGGTCTCCGGCAGGAAGAATGTCACCGCGATGAAGTAGATCACCGTGAAGCCGACGAATCCATAGAACATGTAGGCGTACCCATAGCGGCCTACGGTCGGCAGAAATACCGCCGCGATGAACGTCGAGATCATCTCGTTGAAGAGCAGCGCAACGCTCATCCCGTTCGACCGGATGCGCGTCGGCATCAGCTCCGAGAGCGCCAGCCAGACACAGATGCCCGGCCCCAGCGCGTAGAAACCGACGAAGAGGAACAGGCAGACCGCCACCAGCCAGCCATTTGTCTCGCCCGGAAGCGGCGTAATCAGCGCGTGCTCGATCCGCAGCGGCGCGCCCCGCGCCTGCTCCAGATTGCCGAAGGGATTGGAAAAGAGCGCCAGCACCTTATTTGCGGGAACGCAACTCTTCCGGTCGAGCCTCACCGCAGCCGACTGGGCGTCATTCGAGCGCACCACCGGCGTCGCCGCGCTGAAACTGCCATAGGAGTAAATGATCGTCAGCGCCGCCGCCTGTCCGGCCAGTCCCGGCCGCCCCGCTTCGGTCACCCATTTCCGCTCCAGCGCCGGAGTGAAGTGCAGTTGCAGGCTGTCCTTGCCGTCCACCATCGCCTGCACCGCCTGCCGGGCATCCACTCGTTTGCTCTCGCTTCGCTGAAAGAGCAGCGCCGCCCCCAGCAGCGACACCACAATTCCCGCCGTGCCCAACGAAAGCAGGAATTTCCGTCCCTTTCGGTCCACCAGCAGCACGCCCACGATCGTCGCCAGCGCCTGCACCAGTGTGAAGATGATGTAGCCCCAGTGTGCCTGCACGTCCGACAGTCCGCTGCCGATCAGGATCGCCGTGTTGTAGCCGATGATCGAGTTGATGCCGGTCGTCTGGTTCAGCGCCAGAATCAGGCACGCCAGCAGGAATGGGATCACGTACTTTCGGCGCAATAGCGATTCGGCCGCTTTCTTCCCGGCCGACTTCGTCTTTTCCGCCTCCAGGTTGCGCTCCATCTCCTCCATTTCTAGCTGCGCCCGTTCCGGCGGACGCGAGCGCAGAAGCGCGGCCAGCGCCAGTTCCTTCTTGCCCGAGCGGAAGAGCCACCGCGGCGATTCGGCCACCCAGAAGCCCCCAATCACGAACAGCAGTCCAGGCGGTAGCGAAACCCAGAAGATTGCCCGCCACGCATGGTCCTGAAAGGCGAAGAGCAGTTTCGGATTGCCGAGCTTTGCCACCTCCGCCACCCTCAGGCTGAAATACATCCCCACGAAGGCCGCCACCACGATCCCGATCGTCAGCAACCACTGGAAGATCGCCGTTCCTTGCCCGCGCTGCCCGGGCGTCAGGCACTCGGCCAGATACAACGGCACCACCACGCCGATCAGCCCCGCGCTGATGCCTTGGCACAGCCGGCCCAGAATCAGCGGCTCGTACCCGTGCGAGAGCGCGATTATCGGGATGCTGATCACAAACAGGATTCCGCTCAGGATCATCAGCCGTTTCCGGCCCATCCGGTCGGCCAGCAACCCTGCGAACAGCGTCGAGATCACCGTGCCCATCAGCACGGCCGCCACCACGAACGACAGTTGCTGCGCGTTCAGCCCTGACGTTGCTTCCAGATAGGGCAGCGCACCGGCGATGATCCCCACGTCCACGCCGTAGAGCAGCCCACCCAGTCCCGCCACCAGCAGCAAGGACCGGTTGTAGCCCGTCGGCTTCACTCTCGTGTTTGTGGAACTTGGCAAGTACGCCCCTCCGCTTCAGGCACACATCCTGGGTTTCGACTTCCGTTCACCCATTCGAGATGAAAAGAGAACCGTGCAGCATACTCCGGCGCGGCTTCGCGCACACGTGGATGACATTATTTTTTTTGATCGATTTTTCTCGGGCCGTTTCCCTCGGATGGAAGGAACTGCGGTATGTGCTGGTGTCTGCTGTCTGCCCCTGCCTCTTCTGCCGGACATCTATGCGGCTAGGTCGCCGCCGTTGCGCCGGTTCCATTCGAGGGCCGTCCAGCACCGCTCGCTGCCCGTTTCGGCTCGTTTGTTCCTTCTTGATTGCCTTCTGGGACCAGTTCGGTCTGAATTGCAGTGGATGGCGCGGAACTGTTCTGAATAAAGGGCCTTCCACCCCTTGACAGTGCAGGGGTTGGGGGCTACGATTGCAATCGGAGACCAATTTAGTCCCATATCATGCTTCGCCTGTCACGCAAAGCCGACTACGCCTTGATTGCGCTCAAGCACCTCGCCCAGCAAGGGCCGACTGCTTCCATGAGTGCCTCGGATATCGCCGCCTCGTATGGCATCTCCACCCCGCTGCTGGCCAAGGTGCTGCAGCGGCTGGCGAAGAAGGGCATGGTTGTGGCGCGGCACGGATCGAGCGGCGGCTATACGCTGGCGCGGGATCCGGCGACGATCACAGCACTCGATGTGGTTCAGGCTATTGACGGGCCGATGTCGATCACCTCGTGCTCCACTCGCCGCGGCGAATGCGATCATCTGACGAACTGCACGATTCGCGACCCGTTGCGCCGCGTGAACGACACGGTTTTACAGGTGTTGACCCAGGTAACCCTTTCGCAATTGGCTGACGAGGAGCCGGCTACTCCAGTCGTCGGACTCAGTCCTTAGGAGAGCGAGCAGATGGCAATCAAGCTGCCTATTTATATGGATAATCACGCGACCACGGCGGTTGACCCCCGTGTGGTGGACGCAATGCTGCCGTTTATCGGCGACCGTTTCGGCAACGCCGCCAGCCGCAACCATTCGTTCGGCTGGACCGCGGAAGAAGCGGTCGAGAACGCGCGGGCGCAGGTGGCAAACCTGATCGGAGCCAAGCCCAAGGAGATCATCTTCACCAGCGGCGCCACCGAGTCGGACAATCTGGCGATCAAGGGCGTCGCCGAGATGTACCGCGAGAAAGGCAACCACATCATCACCCAGGCCACCGAACACAAGGCCGTGCTCGATACCTGCAAGCGCCTGGAAAAATACGGTTATGAGGTTACCTATCTGCCGGTCGAAAAGGACGGTCGCGTCAACCTTGACGAGCTGCGACGTGCGATCACACCGAAAACGATCCTGATCACGATCATGTACGCCAATAACGAGATCGGCGTGATCCAGCCCGTCGCCGAAATCGGGAAGATTGCCAAGGAACACGGCGTGCTCTTTCACGTAGACGGCGTGCAGGCCGTCGGCAAGATCCCGGTCGACGTCGAAAAGGACGGCATCCACTTGATGTCGATCTCCGCGCACAAGATTTACGGGCCGAAGGGCGTCGGCGCGCTCTACGTTCGTCGCCGTAACCCGCGCGTGCAGGTGGCGGCGCAGATCGATGGAGGCGGCCACGAGCGCGGTATGCGCTCGGGCACGCTCAACGTCCCCGGCATCGTCGGCCTCGGCAAGGCCTGCGAGATCTGTATGGAGGAGATGCACGGCGAAGCGGTCCACATGGCCGCTCTCCGCGACCGCCTGAAACAGGGCATCATGGGCCAGCTCGACGAAGTCTACATCAACGGTTCTCTTGAGCACCGTTTGCCCAACAATCTCAACATCAGCTTCGCCTATGTCGAGGGCGAATCGCTGCTGATGGGGATTAACGATGTGGCCGTTTCGAGCGGCTCGGCCTGCACCTCGGCCACGCTCGAGCCCAGCTACGTACTGAAGGCGCTCGGCGTCGGCGAAGACCTCGCCCACACGTCGATCCGCTTTGGTCTGGGTCGCTTCAATACCGAAGAGGAGGTCGATTACGTCGTCCAGCGAGTCGTCGAGACGGTGAGCCGTCTGCGCGATCTTTCGCCGCTCTACGACCTGGCCAAGGAAGGCGTCGATCTCAGCAAGTTGAGTTGGAAGGCGGACTGAGCGTCTGGGGACGCCGGCCGGAACGATTTTCAAACTCGGGGAGGGATACGAAATGGCCTATTCCGACAAAGTGATCGATCATTATAAGAATCCTCGTAACGTGGGCAGCATGCCCAAGAACGACCCGGAGGTTGGCACGGGCATGGTCGGCGCGCCGGAGTGCGGCGACGTCATGCGCCTGCAGATCAAGGTGAACCCGGTCACCCAGGTGATCGAGGACGCCAAGTTCAAGACGTTCGGCTGCGGCTCGGCGATCGCCTCCAGCTCGCTCGCTACCGAGTGGGTCAAGGGCAAGACCGTCGAAGATGCGCTTCAGATCAAGAACACCGACATCGTCCGGGAGCTGTCTCTTCCGCCGGTGAAGATCCACTGCTCGGTGCTCGCAGAAGACGCTATCAAGGCTGCCATCGGTGACTGGAAGCGCAAGCGAACCGAGGGTAATGCCCCGGCAGCCGAGCAGCCGCAGGCTTCGACCTCGGCCGCCCAGGGCGACTAGGACTCGGTACCCGGGAAGGGAATTTTCAAACGGGGCCCGTGCCTGCCTGCGGGGGCGGGCCCATTGATCGGCGAAATGATTCAAGTGACCGAAAAAGCGGCGGCGAAAATCCGCGAGCTGCTCGAAAAAGAGGGTGTCTCGCCCGCTACGGGTGGTCTGCGCATCGGCGTCCAGGGCGGCGGTTGTTCCGGCTTGTCCTATGCCATGCGGCTCGAAACGCAGTCGCGCGATCGCGACAAGGTGCTCGAAGCCTTCGGTGCTCGTGTCTTCATCGACCCGAAAAGCTTCCTCTATTTGCACGACACCACCCTCGACTACCGCGAGGAACTCATGCGGCGGGGGTTTGTGTTCGAAAACCCACAGGCCTCCCGCACCTGTGGTTGTGGCAGCTCCTTCACCGCCTGACGGCAGTTTTGTGGTTCCCGACGGCCCCGGATTCGAACAGGAAACGTCTATGCACGCTGCACCGTCTTCAACTACGGTTTGCTGGAGTTGCCACGCCCCATGCGGCGGCGGCCACTTCTGCTCCGCCTGCGGCAAGATTCAGCCCTTGGCCGCCGACGGCTATTTCGCGTTTTTTGGCTTGCCGGAAAAGCTCTCGCTCGATACCACGGATCTCGAGAGCCGCTATCTCAAGCTGAGCTGGCGCCTGCACCCCGACAATTTTGTTCGCGCCGGGGAATTCGAGCGCAGCCTCTCGCTCGACCGTTCCTCGCAGCTCAACGACGCTTATCGCACGCTGCTCGATCCGGTGGCCCGTGTTGAATACCTGCTCGCTCGCCGCGGCGTTCGCAAGGAGGGCCAGGCGAAGCAGCAGGCTCCGCCAGAGCTGCTCGAGGAAGTTTTCGAGCTGAACGAATCGCTCGACGAACTTCGCATGGCTCGCGAAGAGGGCGGCGATGCCGGGGAAATGGCGTCCTTGCGCGCCCGCCTCGAGGAGGCCGGTCGCGGCTTCGAGGAGAAACTCGCCGAAGTCGACGCCGAGCTCGCCGCTGTCTGCCGCGAGTGGGACGCCGCCGTCGACGCAAACGCCGACGAACCGACCCTGTCAGGCCTGATGGCCCGCATGAACGAAATCTTGAACCGCCGCTCGTATATTCGGAATCTGGTCGCGAACGTGGGACGCGAACTGGCGGAGGGTGCGGCGAAGTGACGCATCTTTCCCCCGGCGAGGCCGCTTGCGCCCACGTTGTCGGCCTGAGCGTGGCGAAGAAACGCGAAAGCGCTGAGGAGACGGTAATTTATCGCGCCCGTGTTTCACCCCGCGAATCAATGGAATTCAAGGACTGAGCCTATGAGCAAAACAGTTGGCATCGATCTGGGAACGACATTCAGCCTGATTGCCTGGGTGAACCCCGAAGGAGGAAAGCCCGAGGTGATTCGCGGACCCTACGGCTCGGCGCTCTGCCCGTCCGTAGTCAGCCTCGACGAGGACAGCCGCATCGTCGCCGGAGAAGCCGCGCGTCGCCGGTTGCTCACCCAGCCGGATCGCACGATCTATTCGGTGAAGCGGCTGATGGGCCGCGGTGTGGACGATATTCAGGATGAACTGAAGATTTTCCCGTTTCGCGTTGATCCCGAGAGTCGCAACGTGATTCGCGTACGCTTGGGAGACCGCTTTTTCACTCCGCCCGAAATTTCCGCCTACGTCCTGCGCGAGGTGAAGGGCTGGGCCGAGGAGTATTTCCACGAGCCGGTGACGCGCGCCGTCATCACCGTGCCGGCCTATTTCAATGATGCGCAGCGCCAGGCCACCAAGGACGCCGGCCGTCTCGCTGGCCTCGAAGTGCTCCGCCTGGTGAATGAGCCGACCGCCGCCGCGCTTGCCTACGGTCTCGACCGCCAGCAGCGCGGCCGCGTCGCCGTTTACGACTTTGGCGGAGGCACGTTCGACATCTCGATTCTGAAACTGATCTCCGCCGGCGAGGGCGACATCTACCAGGTTCTCTCGACCTGCGGCGATACGCACCTTGGTGGCGACGACATCGACAACCGTCTGCTCGCGCTGGCTTGCGAGGAGATCCTGCGCGACCTCGGCCTCGATCTGCAGTCCTATCCGGAAACGCTCCAGGATCTGCGCAAGGCGCTGATCGCCTGCAAGCACGAGCTGTCCCACAGCCTGGAATCGAATCTGCGCTTCCTGCTCCCCGAAGGCAGGGCGTATGTGCGCCGTTTCACGCGCGACGAATTCGAGGCGCTGATCGATCCGATCGTGCAGCGCACGCTCGGCCCGGCCCGTCAGGCACTCGCTGACGCGAAGCTGAAGCCGTCGGACATCGACGAAGTCGTGATGGTGGGCGGCTCGACACGGATTCCGCTGGTGCGCCAGCGCGTCGAGGAACTGTTCGGCCGCAAGCCGCACGTCGAACTCGATCCGGATGAAGTCGTTGCGCTCGGTGCTGCGGTTCAGGCGAATATTTTGACGACCGGCGTCCAGGATACGCTGCTGCTCGACGTGACCCCGCTCTCGCTTGGCATGGAAACCATGGGCGGGGTGATGTCCAAACTGATTCCGCGCAATTCCACCATTCCGGCCAGTGCCGAGGAACTCTTCACAACCGGTGTCGACAATCAAACGGGGATTGACCTTCACATCCTGCAGGGCGAACGCGAGCTCGCCCGCGATTGCCGGTCACTCGCCCGCTCCCGGCTTTCGGTTGAGCCTGGCCCGGCAGGTATGGCGCGCGTCGAGGTGCGCTTCACGATCGACGCCAGCGGCATCCTCCAGGTCCGCGCTCGCGACCTGCGCACTGGCGAGGAACAATCGATCGAAGTGCAGCCCAGCTACGGCCTCACGGATCAGGAAATCGAGCGCATGCTCATCGAATCGATCGACTTCGCCGAGCAGGATTTTGCCGAGCGCCAGTTGATCGAAGCGCGCAACGAAGCCGAAGGCATTCTCCACGCCACTGAAAAATCACTCCGCAATCCGCAGAGCGAGGCGCTCGACCCCGAGGAGCGCGCCCGAATCGAGGCCTGCGTCGCGACGCTACGCGATGCCATGGCTGGCACCGATTACCGCCGGGTGCGCACCTGCATCGACGAACTCAACCAGGCGACCACGCCGCTGGCGGAACGGATGATGAATCGGGCGATCGCGGCGGCGCTGGAGGGGAAACGGCTCGCCGAACTTTGACGCGCGGCGGTATGCGCCGCGGAGGGCAACACGATGGCTGTGAAAATCACCTGGCTTCCCGCCAATAAGACGATCGAGGTCGATCTCGACTCTATGCCTTACAAGGAGCACGGCAAGCCGCACTCCTTCCTCGACGTCGCCAAGAACTGCGGCATTCACCTCGAGCACGCCTGCGGCGGCAACTGCGCCTGCACCACCTGCCACGTCGTGCTGAAGAAGGGCGAGGAAATGCTCGGCGAAATGGACGACGACGAGGCCGATCGCCTCGACATGGCTGCCGACCTTACGCTGCATTCACGGCTCGGCTGCCAGGCCGTCATCGAGAAAAATGAAGGCGAGATCGTGGTCGAGATTCCCGCCTGGAACCGCAATTACGTCGGCGAAGGCAGCGAAGCCGCCATGGCCGCCACCGAAGAAGAAAGCGACTGAGGCAGGTACAACCAGCCCTGTCATGACGAAGGAGACGACGATGCCCGACAAACTCGACTGGGACGACACCGAAGACATCGCCATCCAGCTTGCCGACAAGTTTCCTGACACAGACCCCTTGTCTGTTCGCTTCACCGATCTTCATAAGTGGGTGACGGAGCTCGATGCCTTCGGCGGCGACGCCTCCGCCTCGAACGAGGGCAAGCTCGAAGCCATCCAGATGGCCTGGCACGAGGAATGCAAGGACCGCCAGGAAGGCTAGACATCTCGAGTCGCGATCCAGGGTGTAAACTTCCCCGGATCACACGGCCTGGAGGTTGTGACGATGCCCGGCACGCTCGACTGGGGCGATATCGACAACATCGCCATATTGCTGGCCAACCGGTTTCCCGATATCGATCCGCTCGGGGCCAGCCTTGCCCGGCTTCAAACATGGATCACCGGACTGGAACAGTTCGCTGGGAATCCGCAAGCGGCGAACGAAGCACAACTCCAGGATACCCGGATGGCGTGGCACGACGAGTACAACGCACGCCACTGGGACGCGGGGCCGAACCCCATTCCTATGATCTGAGAGATCGACGCCGGCTTGCGTTGCCGCCTTGTGCGGCGCCGACTTGTCAACCGCTCGCTTCTCCCGTAAGCTGACAGATGCCGCTTGTGGCGCCATAGTGCAACGGTTAGCACGGCAGGCTTTCAATCTGCAAATCCGGGTTCGATTCCCGGTGGCGCTACCAAACCTCGCTGAATCCTCGTGTTTGTGCAGCAAAAACCTGTGCCCGGACCTGTGCCGTGGTAACGGCAGGATTTTGGCCAAGCGCCTGTGCCGAAAGGCAGGATCAACGCCGGATACCGCGCCAAATACAGAATGCCGCTGTTGCGAATTCCCGAAAACGTGGTCTTCGGGGTTTGGCCGCGCGTCGTACTCGCGTGGACGGAAAAAGAATTTTCCGAAAGGTGCCACACGCTGGAAATTCACCCGCCGCGGCTGAGACCTGCTGGCTGGATCGCGTTTTGCGAGCGGTATTCTCGGGGTGGATACTTGTTATAGGCCTCTGATTTCACCCGGATCAACCAATGAACAGCGCCGAACAACGCATCACAACGCTCCAGGAAAGAACGGGAGAGCGCGCCAGGCTGGTTCGGCGCGGTCTGCACCTGGAATATCTGACCCTTGGCTGGGACGTGGTCGAAGCGGCCCTCGCCGTCGCTGCGGGCGTGGTCGCCGGCAGTGTCGCTCTCATTGGTTTCGGCATCGACTCGGTGATCGAGATGTCTTCGGGGGCGATCTTGCTCTGGCGCCTGGCGTCGGATCGTGACGAAGAGGCTCGCGAGCGAATCGAGCAGCGAGCCTTGCGGCTGGTCGGCTGGAGTCTTTTGGCCCTGTCTCTGTATATCGCCGTCGAGGCGGTGAAGACGCTGATCGAGCAGGAAGCGCCGAGCGTCAGCTATGTCGGCATGGGCATTGCCGTCGCTGCGCTCATCGTCATGCCGCTGCTTGCCAGGGCCAAACGCCGCGTCGCGGCAGGCATCGAAAGCCGCGCCCTGGTTGCCGATTCCCTCCAGACGGACGTCTGCGCCTGGCTCTCAGCCATTCTGCTCGTGGGTCTGGCGCTGAACGCATGGCTGGGCTGGTGGTGGGCCGATCCCGTCGCGGCCCTGGGCATGGTTCCGTTCATCGCCAGGGAAGGCGTCGAAGCGATGCGCGGCGAGCACTGCGGCTGCAGCAGTTGTTCCGCGCTCGAATCCGAAGACCTTCCTCCGCATTCCTCTTCTGGCGCCTGATCGGCCTTTCGCCCCAACTCCGGCCGATCCTTCGACCTCACAGCGCCAACGCCGCAATCCCATTCATGCACGCCGGTCGTGGCCTAACCCGCCGGTTTCACCCGTGCGACGAAGTCGGTATTCACCGGCGGTGCGGTGCACGGTGTCGCGTCGCTCGCCGAGCAGACGTTCAATCCGTTTCCGCCGACGTCTGAGGGAAGGAACGCGCCGTCGAGCGGTTCGATGTAGAGATTGTAGCTGCGGCCGAGCGGGAGATGCTCGATGGTATAGCTGCCGTCAAAAACCGGCGGTGAGGTGGGTGATGGGCACGACCATCCGGAAAGCACCCCCGCCACCACTTCGCCCGTGTTTGCGTCCACGGCCACCACGTGTGCGCCGAAGATTCCTGTGACGTACTCGCCGGCCGACGTCGCCGCCAAGCCTGAGAGCGCCAGCGGATTCGCCGGGAGCACGCGTCCGGTGATCACGCCTGCGTCTGTCGCGTCGTTCGGATCGGAATAAAGCACGCGTATGCCTGTGCGGTCGTCTTCGCGCAAGGGGCCGTCAGGCGCCGTCGGCGTGGGTCGCGGTCCCCAGTACGTTCCCGGCGGCGGCGCAAACGGTGACATTGCCGCGCGCCAGATCGGCGAATGCTCCAGCCCGAAAAAATGTCCCAATTCGTGGATCAGGATCGATTCCAGATCGTAAGCGTTCGGCTCGCTCGCCAAGGCCCCGGGCGTCGCGAAGACAGCCTGTCCGTCGTTGCGAAACAGGATGTCGGCCTCGATAATCTGGCCGGTGAAGCTCGACGTTACGGTCCCGATCGTCTGTCCCGGCGCCGTGGCGGCAAAGACGCGCGTGAAGGCGAGCACGCCAGGTGTGAACGCACTGCTTGACTGGTTGAAGCAGATCGCGTTTTGGCCTGTCACGCTGGAGCTCTGGCCGTCGCCACAGGCGTTCTGCGTCGAAGTTTCTCCCAGCGGAGCGATTGCGTCCGGAAAAGTTGTGGCGTTGATCATCGTACCGGTCACTCCGGTCCAGGCCGAAAACGCGTCGTCGATCGTCTGCTGGATTTCGTCGATCTGCTGGCCGGTTCCCGACTCCGCTACCGTGAAAACCGTCTGCGGCGAACTCGGCAGGGACGTGCTCCACCGGCGGGGAATCGGCGTCGAGAGCGAGAATCTCACCGGCACCGGACAACCTCCGCTCGACGGTACGGCGTAGTTCAGCGTGTAGCCCGCCGCCAGCGTCACGCTCGCCAGCGTGGCCGTCAGTACCAGCCCCGCGCGAGTGAACTGCCGTTTCACCACCCGCCTCCGGACTCGCCGGTCTTTGCCGCCGAAACCGGTTCGAGCCACGGCTTTTGCCCGGTCAGTTGTTGCAAGCGACGACGAAACTCCTCGAGTGGCATACACCGCACGCCGGCGGGGTGAAACGTTTTCGTCGCCGGATCGAACACAAGCTCCGCCGACGTGTCCTGCACCAGATAGGATCGCCCTCCGCCAACGGTCTGCACGCGGAAGGTTCCTTCCCTCCACGCCGTGACCGCAAATCCGCTCTGGGGCAAGGGGTCGAGAAAGAGCACCACCTGCTCGCCCGGCCGGAAATGCGGTACTCCGTCCACAATCGATTCCACCTTGCCCACCCGTCCGCCGATCATCCTTACCGTGATTTCCGCGGGTATCTTTCCCTTGAATGTTTCGAGTACCTGAAAGCGGCTTATCGTCCAGATCTCTCCTCGCCGCCAGTTGCTGGAGCCGCTCAGGAATCTTGCCCGGACCACGACTTTGGCTGCTTGGGTCAGCTGGCCAAGACTCATCTGCGCAAGTGTCGTTGCCGCCGCGGGCGCCGAAATCATTGCCACGGAGCACAACGCGAGAGGCCATTTTTGGAACATCGTTCACTCCACATCGACCGCCCCAGTGGCCGCGGCACGGTCGTTATTTGGGTCGGTGACGATCAAGGTTCGCGGACCCGGAGCCGCTGCAGAGGAAATCGTCAGCGTGATTGCCACCAGCGACCCATCGAACCACTGGGGATTCGAAACGGTCACGTCGGTCGATTGCGATCCCGTAATCGCATAATCGAACGTGGGGTCGAGTCCCGAGCCGCCGAGGCAGATCGTGAACGAGGCCGTACCCGACAACGGCCGCGCCAGCTCGACCGGCGATTCGGTGACGTTGCAAGTGTTTGTGCTCGTGTCGACCAGGCCGAGGAAGATCACCGTCATCGGCCCCGTGACGGAGCCGTCCGTAGTCGGTTGAACCGCGGTGATGTCTTCCGCCCCCGCTATCGGTGCGCTTGGTGAAAGTGAAACCACTGCCGCCGGACCACTCGCGGGCACCACGACGAAGGGAAGGCTATTCGATTGGGAGCCGTCGGGATTTTGCGCTTCGATCTCGATCGTGCCCGCCGAGGAAACGTCGGCCGCAAAGATCGTCACGGTGCACGACGTCGTGCTGGTGCAGTTCGCGTTGCGTGCGTTGCCGTTCACCAGCAGCGCAGTGCCCGGACCGGGACTGCTCGGCACAAAGTTGTACCCCGTAACGGCCAGAGGAAATCCGGATGCCGCACCTGCCGTCGCGCTCGCTGGCGAAAGCTCGCTAATTGCCAGAGCCGAAGTCAGCGCCACGGTTGCCGTGGCTGATTGTGCGGGATCGGCCTGGCTGGTTGCGGTGATCGTGATGTCGTTCGGACTCGGCGCTACTGATGGCGCCGTATAGACGCCGCTCGTGGTGATCGTGCCGCACGCGCTGCCGTTGCACTCCACATTCCAGTTGACGCCGTCATTCTGCGCTCCGGTCACAGCGGCCGCGAACTCCACCGTTCCCGTAGGCGCAATCACCGAATTTTGCGGCGACAGGCTGAGCAGGAGATGCGGAAGCACCGTCATTTCCGCCGTTGCACTCCGCGAGGAATCCGCGTCTGCGGTCGCCCTCACGTTCACGCCGGCCGGGTTGGGCGTCACCCCCGGAGCCAGAAAGTCCACCGCGCCGGTTACCGGACCCGCCGGCGGCGAACAGGGGTTCGATCCTTGCACGCAGATCTCGCCCACGGTGGTGTCGCCGTTCGCGATTCCGTCCACGGACCACGTCACCGCCTGGTTCGCGCTTCCCTCCACACTCGCTGAAAGCGAGACTCGCTGGTTCACCGCGACTTGGGCCGAGATCCTATTCATGGTCACCGAAACTCCACTCACCACTTCTATCGACCCCGTGCCCGTTTCACTTGAATCGGCCATGCTGGTCGCGACGATCTTCACCGGGTTTACCTGTGGTAACGACGCCGGCGCAGTGTAACTGGCCGTGCTCGCTCCCGTGCTTGAAACCGTGCCGCAGTTCGTTCCGTTGCAACCCGCGCCGGTTACTGACCAACTGACCGACTGGTTACTGCTGAAGCAGACGCTCGCCGTGAACGGCTGCCGCTGTCCCAAAGCCACCGTGGCTGCCGACGGAGAAACGGTGATCGGCACGGGACACGCGGCGGTAACGCTAATCGACGCCGAAGCCGTGTCGCTGGGGTCCGCGGTGCTGGTTACGACCAGGGTCACAGGGTTCACGGGGGGTAGCGATGCCGGGGCGGTATAGGTGGCGGAATCTGTGCCTGTGCTCGTGACCGTGCCGCAATTGGTCGCGTTGCAACCGTTGCCGGTTACCGTCCAGGTGACACTCTGGGCGGTGCCGGAGCAGAAGCTGGCGATGAAGTTCTGCTGGCTTCCTGTCGTTAAGCCAGTCGTTGCGGGCGAAAGAGAGATTGCCGGCGTACAGCTCGGAGCAGGCGCGATGGTCACGGCAGCAGTGGCGGATTTCGAGGGATCGGCAACGCTGGTGGCGACGATCTGTACGCCTGGCGATGCTGGCACGGAGGCTGGAGCCGTGTAGGTGGCCGCGTCTCCATTGATGGAGAGCGTGCCGCAAGCGGAGGGGCACGGGCTGCCCGTCAAGCTCCAGTTCACGCTCGTGCTCGGCGTGCCGGTCCCGCTTACCTGCGCGGTGAACTGCTGCGTCGAACCGGCAGTCACGGAGGCGGTTGCGGGCGAGATCGTCACCTGGACGTCGCTCGCCAGCGTCACGGTCGCCGCTGCCCCGGCGGCGGAGTCGGCTTGGCTGGTAGCCGTGATCGTGATGGCAGTCGAAGAGGGCAGAAAGTCCGGAGCGGTATACAGGCCTTGCGAGCTTACCGTTCCGACCGCAGCATCGCCGCCTGCCACTCCGTTCACAGCCCAGTCCACCGCGGTATTCGACGTCCCGCTGACGGTCGCCGTAAATTGTTTCTCCTGGCCGAAGTAGAGCGTGACCGTGGCAGGGGAAATGCTAACAGTGATGGCTGGCGGGCTCGAGGAGCCAGATGAGCCAGAAGAACTCGAAGGCGACCCGCCGGCCGCACCGCAACCGGCAAGCGACACGCATGCCAGGAAAATTCCGAAAAGACATGCTGGGAATGTCTTGAGAAGTCTGGTCTTTGTTCCGTTTTTCGAATCCATTGCTGCCTCGCCGGGGCGCCATCGCCGGAGCCCAGGGCAGGGAACGAGCAACGGGGGTACCGTTACTGGTCCTCAGAGGGAGAAACAGGAGCAGGCTTTCGACCGCGTCACGTGGACTTAACGTCTTGATGCGGAGATTTTTGCGGTTGAAGCGCTCAGACTCCGGGAATCGCTCCAAAGGGTGGTCAAGCTGGCTTCGAACCGGTTGCCATGCAGTGGCGTTTCAATGCGGTAGTTGGCAGTTTCATTGAGGGACCGGAAATCCGAAATCGGGAATCTGCTGGGGCAATCAGAGTGGGACAAAAGAAAGGCCGCTCCGCGGAAGGGAGCGGCCTGAAAAATCCGTTCGGACGGTTCAGCTTTTATTGCGGAGTTCCGCCGGGGCTGACCGGGCTGATTTTGCAGCCGGGGCCCTGAGAAGGGCTGGTGCATTCCGACTGCCCGAAAGCGAGGGCCAAGCCGGTAGCAGTGCCAACCAGCGCACCGCCGATCCAATAGACCGCCGCGCGCCGCTTCTTGTTATGCGGGTTTGGGGTTGTCTTGGGATCCGGCCTGTTGTTCGGGTTGTTCGGCTGGGGATCGGTTGTGGAGACCACGCCCTCGATCTTTTCGCCGGCGTTCAGCACCACCGTATTGCCGGTGTTAGCGCTGGTGAGCAGCCAGGTGCCCTTGTTGGCGTAGAAAACAGGATGGGAAGCGTCAGCAAACTTGATGTAACCCACGGCCGGCTTTGCCGGATCCTTGGGACGGAAGGTGACGTCGGCCACGCGGCCCTCGACGAGAGATCGGGGCGAGGACGTAAAGGCCACGCCGCCGCGGGCCACCTGGATCGCGTAAGCCGAGCCGTCGCGAACGATGCGCGTGCGGCTGCCGGAAGCGACCAGCACGCGGGATCCGCCGTTCATCAGCAGGGAAGCGCTGCCTTTCGGCTGAACCGCGAGAGTGTCGCCGCTATAGAGTGAACTGCCGGGGGCTGCCACGTTTCCGGAGACGGTAACGCCTTGACTGGATGCAAGAGTGCCCACTGGAGCTGAGCCCGCCCAGAGGGGAACAGTAAGCAGTACAGACATAGTGACAGACAGAGCCTGTCTGAACATCAACAGCATCCTCCTACAGGGAAACCTGGAAAATACGGTATTTCTCGACGCAACGAGTGAATCGTAACAGATGACTGTTGAATGTCAAGGTTCTGGGCCTGCAGATGTTAGCTTTCGGTGATGGCTTTTCGCAGAGCAGGTACCAGTTCCGGGTAGGAGTACGAATAGCCTTCCTGGGTGGCCCGTTTCGGAGTGGCTCGCTGGCTGGCGAGGATCATGTCGTCGGCCATTTCGCCGAAGGCCGTGCGGAGGGCGAAAGTCGGGGCGGGGAAGATCGTAGGTCGGTGCAGCACGCGGCCCAGCGCCTTCGTGAACAGCTCGTTGGTCACCGGTTCCGGCGCCACGGCGTTGTAGGCTCCGCGCCAGCGCTGGTTCTCGATCGCTTCCAGGATCATGCCGACAGCGTCGGGCATCGCAATCCACGTCATCCACTGTCGGCCGGAACCCAGCCGGCCACCCACTCCCAGGCGGAACGGGCCGATCATCTGTGCCAGGGCGCCACCCTTGGCGGAAAGTACGACGCCGAAGCGCAGCAAGACCGTGCGTATGCCCAACTCCTCCGCGCGCATTGCCTCGGCTTCCCAGTCGACGCAGAGTTTGGCGAGAAAACCGGAGCCGGCGTGGCTCTCTTCGTCGAGCATCTCGTCGTTGCGATTGCCGTAGTAGCCCACCGCCGAAGCCGAAACCAGCACGCGCGGGCGGGGATCGAGCTTACCCATCGCGTCGACCAACGAGCGCGTCGAATCGATGCGGCTGCTGTGCAGCACCTTCTTCCAGCTCTCGGACCAGCGCCGCTCGGCGATGTTGGCGCCGGCCAGATTGACCACGGCATCTGTGCCGGCCGCCTTTTCGAGGTCGAGCGTCCCCGCCTGCGGATCCCAGGCGATCTGTCCTTCCACGGCGACCTGCGGCGGCCGAACGAGCGGGAAAACGGTGTGGCCCGCCGCTTTGAGTGCGGGGCAAAGCGCCTTGCCTATCAGACCCGACGAACCGGCGATCAGAATCTTCATGTTGGCCTCGGAACCAGAGAAGTCTGCATCAAGCTACGCTTGCCGCCAAGGCAGCGTCAAGAGGCCGCGAGTCGCCGCGAGTCGCCGCGGCCGGCGGCATTTTTGTCATCCTCCCTGCTAGAATAAAGGACGTGCGTGTGCGCGTTCTCTTTTTCGGACGACTGAAGGAGATCGTCGGCCGCGAGGCCGACGAGGCGGAAGTCGGCGCGAGCGAGCGGGTCGCGGATATTTTTGAGCGTTACAGCGACCGTTATCCGGCGCTGGCCGAATGGCGCACGTCGGTCGCCCCTTCAATCAATCAGGAACTGGCTGCCTGGCAGGCGCCGCTCTCCCCGGACGACGAAATCGCCTTTCTGCCGCCGGTGAGCGGCGGTTCTGGCCCCGCGGCCGCGGCCCAGGAGGAGATTTGCGCCCTGGTCCGTGAGCCGCTCCGGCGCGAACAATGGCTGGAGTCCTTCGCCGCTCCCTCCGACGGTGCCGTGGTCGTTTTCGAGGGGGTGGCGCGCAACCATTCGCGCGGGCGCAGCGTGCTGCGGCTGGAATACGAAGCCTACGAGGCGATGGCGCGGCGCAAGATGAGCGCGCTTTGCGCGGAGCTTCGCCGCCGCTTCGGCGTGACGCGCGTGGTGCTGGTGCATCGGCTGGGCGGCATCGGCATCGGCGAGACGAGCATCCTGATCGGCGTCACCTCGCCGCACCGCCAGGCATCGTTCGACGCATGCCGCTATGCGATCGACGCCTTCAAGCGCACGGTTCCCATCTGGAAAAAGGAATTCTTCGCTGAAAACGGGTCCGCCTGGGCCGAAGGCGAACGGCCGGAAGTTCCAGACCGGTGATCCGACCGGTCCCGCGTCGGCTTCCGTGGCGCCGCAGAGGCGTCGGCGTAGCCGGATGTGTGGCGTTGGCAATGGCGTTGGGTGCCGTTCCGGCCGCGGCACAGGGAAGCGGGCAGCTTCACACGGCCCCCGGGCTGAAGGTCCACGTGGACCTGGTGAGCGTGGTCAGCAGCGTTCTGACCGCGGGCGGAAAGCCGGTGACGGACCTCTCGAGGGACGACTTCCAGATTTTGCAGGACGGGCGGCCACAAAAGATTTCCCTGTTTCAACGGCAAACGCAGATGCCGCTCGATCTGGCGCTGATGATCGACACGAGCCTGAGCACTTACGGCGACATGAAATTCGAGCGCGAAGCCGCCGAGCGCTTCGTCGAGCGCGTGCTGCGCCCGGGAGACCGGATGGCCGTCTTCAGCTTCGCCTATCACGTGAAACAGCTCACGCCGTTCACCGGGGATCGGAAGGCGCTCGACAACGCGCTGCGCCATCTGCGCGAAGGCACGGGGACGTCGCTCTTCGACGCCATTTACCTGGGCGCGCACGCGCTCGAGGGGCTGCCGCCGAATCGGCGGCGTGTGCTGTTGCTCGTCACCGACGCAGGCGAGACCACCAGCCGCGCCAGCTACAGCCAGGCCCAGGCGGCAGCCGTCCGCTCGGGCGCCATGGTTTACACCGTATTGGTTCGGATGCTCGAGTCCGCGAACCTGAGCAATACCGCAGGCGTACACGCGATCGACACGATCATCGGCTACACCGGCGGCGCGCTCTACCCCGTACACGCGCTCAACCAGTTCGATTCCACCTTCGACCGCATCAACGAAGAGTTGCGCACCGAATACCTGCTGGGCTACTACCCGCGCCCGGCGCCGGCGCCGGGCTCCTATCATCGGATCGCCGTCCGGCTGCGCGGGTCCGCTGCGCGCTATGAGCTGCGGTTTCGCAAGGAATACTACACTCCGGAAACAAGCCATTGAAACGTACACAAACGAAATCGCTCGATCTTGAACATGCCGTTAGCGTCGCCACCCGCGCGGCGCGCGAGGCCGGCGCCGTGCTGCTGAAGGAATCGCGCCGCCCGCAACAGATTGGCTACAAGGGTGAAGTGGACCTGGTGACGCAGGCCGACGTTCGCTCCGAGCGGCTGATCACCGCGCGGCTGCGCCGTGCCTTTCCCGACCACCGCATCCTCGGCGAGGAGCTGGGCTTGCAGGAAGCACGCCGCTCCGGCGCGCGGCACATCTGGTACGTCGATCCGCTCGACGGCACGACGAATTTCGCGCACGGTTTCCCCGTCTTCGCCGTCTCGCTGGGACTGGTGGAGGACGAGCGGCCGGTTGCCGGCGTGGTCTACAATCCGGTGCTCGACGAGATGCTCACTGCGATTCGCGGCGGCGGTGCGAAGCTCAACGGCAGGCCGATTCACGTCTCCAGCGTGCGGCGGCTGGGCGAATCGCTGCTCGGCACGGGATTCCCGGTGAAGAAGCGCTCGGCGAATCCGAATATCCGCTACTACTGGGAATACACGCTTCGCTCGCATGGCGTGCGGCGCGCCGGCGCGGCGGCGATCGATCTCTGCTCGGTGGCCACAGGGCGCTTCGAGGCCTTTTGGGAATTCGGGCTGAAGCCATGGGACACCGCGGCCGGCATTCTGCTGGTGGAAGAAGCCGGAGGTAAGGTGACGGACTTCAACGGCAATCCGTACCACCCAGGCGATCACGAGTTGGTCGCTTCGAACGGCCTGGTCCACGAGGAATTCTGCCGCGTGGGCCGCGAAATCGCCGCCCTGCGCCGGGCCACCGGCGCTCGCGGATGGGAAAAGAACAAACTGCCGAAACGCCGCAAGAAATAAGCGCCAGTTCAGAGTGGAAAGTTCAGGATCAGGGGCCGACCGAGCACCGCTTGTCGGCCCTGTCCCGAACGCTTCCCGCCTCACCGTCCCTCCAGCCCGTGAACCCCTCCTTTTAAAACCGGCTCGTGATACACTGCGGCCAATGTCGCTATACCTCCTCGTGACGTGCGCGAGGAGCGGGGTCAATCACTGAACGATTTCACCTGGACACATGTTCGCTGCACGCGGCTGCGGAACGGTTTTCCCGTACCGCCATCCCGTGGAAGGAGAACGTCGTGAGACGAACGATGCTGCTGCTTGTGACGCTTTTGGTGTGCCCGAGCCTGTTTGCCGATCAGGTGACGCTGAAGAACGGCGACCGGCTGACCGGCACGATCGAGTCGGCGGACGCGAAGACGCTGGTGATCAAGACGCCACTGGAAGGCGTGGTGACGGTGGAATGGCCGGCGGTGGTGAGCATCGCGTCCGACCATCCGCTGCATGTCGGGCTGGCGGGAGGACAGATGCTCGTCGGGCCGGTGACGACGAGCGACGGGCAGGTGAGCGTCGCGACGAAAGACGCCGGCAAGGTGACGACCACGCTGGGCGCGATCCGCGTGATCCGTTCCGAGGCGGAAGAAAATGCCTACGAGGCGACGATCCAGCGCGAACTGCATCCGCGGCTCACGGACCTGTGGGGCGGCTACCTGGATACCGGCCTCAGCGTGACGCGCGGCAACTCGCAGACGCTGAGCTTCGTGCTGAGCGGCAAGGCGGTGCGCACTTCGTCGCGCGACACGATCACCGTTTACGCTAACTCGATTTTCGCCAATAACGGCACAACCGGCCCGACGGTGACCACAGCCAACGCGGTGAACGGCGGCATTCGGATGGACCTGAACGTTAGCGAAAAGACGTTTCTTTTCGGGTCTACCGATTTCCAGCACGACGAATTCCAGCAGTTGGACCTGCGCAACGTGATCAGCGGCGGCTTCGGCTATCACGCGATCAAGACCGACAAGGCCACGTTCGACGTCTACGGCGGCGGCGGTTACGACCAGGCGTTCTATTCGACTCCGCTGACGGTACGCTCGGGGGTGCTGACGCTGGGCGAGTCGGCGGCGTATTCGGTGAACAAGCGAACCAGCTTCAGCGAGCGGTTCGACTTCTATCCGAACCTTTCGGAGACGGGCGAATACCGATTCATGCTGACCACGAGCGCCACTACGGCGCTCAATTCCTGGCTGGGCTGGCAGGTGACGTTCAACGACGGGTACGTGAGCAATCCGCCGCCGCTCGTCAAGAGCAACGACGTGCTGTTCAGCACGGGGCTGCGGCTCACCTTCGGCAAAGGAGCGAAATAGGCCGGAGGGAGCGAGCGGGACTGGAGGGTTTTTGTGACCGGCACACGTGCGGCCTAAAGCGGGACACGATGTCGAAGCCGCGCTTACGCAAGTGACGTGTGCTCAGGGAGATGCATTTTTTTATCCGTCACATTTTTGCGGGGTGTGTGAGATGACGGTAGGCGGCTTGCGGGAAGGGAATTGGGCGAAAACGTGCCTACGCTCGCCGCGAAATAGGATAGCGACGCGAGGGAAAGTCTGGCAAGAGGATGGTCTAAGTGGACCCGGCGCGACAGCAGGAGCGGCTCTTCCGGCCGTTCCCGTAGCCGCGCCGGGAGATTGGCGGCTTTGCGGCGCGAGCGGTTTCCGGTGGCTATTTCGCGTCCATGTAGCTGACTCGGACAAGGAAGTCGCGGACGGTTTTGCCCTTGATCAGCGTCCGCATGGCGGGGCCGATTTCCGGGTCGTCCTTGAAGTTGTCTTCAAAGGCGGCTTCGATCTTGTCGAGTCCGGCGGCGTCGGGCGTGATCAGGACGAATTCAATCTGGCCCGGCTTCATCGTGGTGTAGGCCTGGGTATCGACCGTATAGGCGACGAGGGTTCCGTCCTTCAACATCTTTTCGAGCACGGGGACGATTCTGGTGGTAAGCACGGCATGGAAGGCGTGGCCCTCGCCGGGCTTGACGGTCCACAGCGAACCAGAAAGGTAGGCGCCTTCGTGCTTGCCGGGCGGCAGGCCGTAGATCCGGCTGACGAGGAACGTGTCGTAATGGCCGGTGGCCGCCGAGAGGACGGGGCCGGTTGTGTCCGGGTTCGAAGACATCTCTTCCAGTGCCTTCAGGATGTCTGCCTGCGACGATGCGATCATCCAGGCGCCGTGGGTGGGACCGTTCTGGGTGTGGATCATGTTCGTGTACAGGCCGAAGCCGATGATGGTTCCGTCGGCCAGCAGCTTTTCGAGGACCGTTCGCTGGGAGTCTTGCACTTTTTCCATGGCGGGCCACTGGGCCCGCGGCATTACCCACTCGCTGACGTAGAGGTACACGGGCGGTTTGGCCTGGGCCATGTTCTGCGCGTGCAAGGCGATGGCAGCGGTCAGCAGTCCCAAGATCAGCGTGCAGATGGTGAGGATTCCCCGTCGCGGCATGGTGCCACCTCCGGTGTGAGGTTCCGGCGAGTCAGCTCGCCGGTAGAATGCCGAACGGCAAAAGTCCTGGGAACCAAATGAGTGTTTATGGAGTTCGCGGAAATTTGTGTGACGCGCCGCTAATTGAGATTAAGGTACGCTAGCCGGGGCGCGAATGCAATGGGGGGCTCCGCGACCAGCCAGCAATAGAGTATTGGGCGGAATTGCCGCAGAGGCGGCCGGTGCCCTGCCCCGCAGCTTTTTCCGACTGCGCGCCGCCTTGAACCCGACTCTTCAAGTCCCGTGGGGTCACCAGGCCGGCCTTTGTCGCCGGCCATTGTCGCCCTTGACATAGTATGGTTTGGGTCTAGATTGAGTTGCTGGCACCACGTGAACGGCCGGCCCTCCCGAGGCGGTAGATAGCGCGGCTGAGACGTGTGGGACCGAAGTCGACATCAAGCGCAGGAGAGTGGGATGCCTGTTCCCGAGAACAAACCTGGTGATCGCGCTGTGGGAAGGGAGCTCTGCGAGACCCTTTTCGAGGTCCTGTCAGGGGAGAATCTTGTCCTGTTTGCGGGCGCTGGCGTCGGGGTACACGCAGGGCTCCCGGACTGGCGGGGCTTCGCAACGCACCTTGCATCGGTCGCTCGGAAGTACGAGCCAGATACGGCCGCTATCATGGAGGCGCGTATCAGCGCTGGCCGGCTGGCAGACGCCGTTTCCTACTATAAGCTGTGCCATCTCATTCCCGAGGGCGAGAAATTCGCTGAGCTTGCGCGCCCGTTCGATGACGAAGGGTCCCGGCCCGAAGCCTTGGAGCAGCTGGTTAAGCTGCCTTTCGAGGCCGTCGTTACGCCGAACTACGATAGGTGCATCGATAACGCATGGGCTGCGGTCCATCACAAGGCGCCCCTTGCATTCGAACTTGACGACGGCAGCTTGAGACAAGCAGGGTTCACGTCTGGGTTTTACATCGCACGTATACATGGGAGGGCCTTAAGGCCCGAGTCGATGGTGGCGAGCACAGAGGACTTCGCGAAGCTCGACAGGGACGACTGCTACACGGACTTTTTGACCGGCACCGTGCTGACCCGGCGATGCTGCCTATTCCTGGGGTTCTCCTTTGAGGACCCGGCGATCCGAAAGATTCTGGACATACTGAAGCGTCGTGTCGGACCCTCTTTTCCCAGGAGGCACTACGCTCTCCTCCCGGAGGGCGCCGTCGGCCTCGCTGCCGAGCTCCCCCAGTTCAATATCCATGTGATTACCTATCCGGCCCCCGACGCGTTGTGGGATTGCATTGAGTCCATGCCCCTGAGGTTTGCTGGCGCCCCGAAGCCGCCGCCGGCGAGGACGACGGGAGGTCCGCTGCCGTATGAACAGATGCGTCTTTTCCTCGCTAATTGCTACGTTCAGTCAAAAGTGTCACATGTCGCCGGCCCACTGCGCGATTTGGTCCTTCTCGGGATCGTACTGAGTCTGGTCGAGCAAAACCAGTCCGCGGTGACGGTCCCTCAGATAGGCGAGCTTCTTCGGCAAGTGGTCCCGCTGGACAGGCAGCGTGCTGAACACGTCGCCGCGCGTGCGGTGGACTCCCTTGTCGGGAGGGGGTGGGTATCCTCCTCCGAGGGGGCCGTCAGGATGAAGAGGGCCCCATCGAAGGTTTTGGAGGACAGCATTGAGACCTTGGTGCGGGGAACCCTAAGCCGCCTCCTTGTTCGCGAGGGCGCGGACGCGAAATCGGCGTACGCTGATTCGGTTAGGACTGTGTTGCAGGAAGTGGTCTTTGCCCGCGGTTGGGACCTGGGGGCGGAGTTTGCCGGGGCGAAAACGGCGGGTACCGTCGACCTCTACCAGCTGATAAAAGGCGCCTTCAGGGACGCACTTCCTGCGGAGTCGTTCGACAAGCACGCCCGCCTCGCGAATGCGCTCTACCATCTTCTGAGGCGGCCTGACGTAGTAGAGGCTCGGATTTTGGCCGAAGTCGCGCGCTTGTCATTCGGGCTGAACGTGATTCTGAAGATCGGCAGTGCGGCTCTCAGGTCGGACGCGCTGCCGGGGCGTATTTATTTCGACGCGAGTATTCTCCTTCCGGCGATCACCGACGGGCACCCGCTTAGGCCCGTGTATCAGAGCACCATTAACAAGATCAGGACAGCCGCCGGGGAGACGGGCAGGGAGTGCGCGCTCTTGGTGATTCCGGATTTTCTGAACGAGGTTGTCTCGCACAGGAGGAGGGCCATTGAGATGGTAAGGGACCTCGGCCTGGAGGATCCGGAGAGGCTCGAGAGGCACGTTTTGTACTACGGGGCTGAGAATACAAATGTTTTCGTGGGCGCATACGCATCATGGGTGGGCCGACAAAAGAATGCGGTGTCGTTCAATGACTTCTTGGAGGCTTCCGCTCCGTACGCCAGCGAGGAAAGCCTTTCTCGTTTCATAGGGAGGTTGGGAATTAGGACCGTAAGGGTCCCGGAAGCCGACAACAGATATCGCGAGATTTATCGCGACTTCGAGGGAGCCCTGGGCAGCGCGTACGGGGAGTTTGAAGCGGTCGGCTGGGGCCGGGACAAGGCGGAGGTGCTGGTGCGTCACGAAGCGCTCCAGCTCGCGCTCGTCGAACTGGAGGTGGGTGAGGGGCTAGGCACCTACTTTGTGACTGCAGACAAGTCCCTGCGCAGCATCGTCACGACTATTCGGTTGGGGAGGGCTTGGAACGTGGTGATCTCTCACTTGGGACTCGTACAACTCACCGACCTGCTGCTCGGCGTCGAGGCGGATCCTAGGAGTCTCGCGCGTCTGATGTGGGGGGTGGTCGAGGTGGACGGGCACGCCGCGGTAAGGGACTACTTCGTTGACTTGGCCCTCAGGAAGTACGATGAGGCCCTCGTTATGGCCCTCCCGGAAATCATGGAGGACCTTGTAAGCGAGGCGGAGAAGGCGGCGAGGCTGGAGGGGGTCGACTTCTTCGGGAAAAGGACCGAGGACAGAGCAAAGGCCGCGCGGTTTCTCGATAGGTTCGAGGCGCGCTTTTTCGAGAACATGGCCGAGGCTGTTCGTAAACGCAAGGCCCAGGAGGGCGGTAGCTAAGGGGCCTTCCCCGCCTTGGGCTTGGTGGCGCTTGCCCGGACCGGGCATTGTGATCGCCGCGGCCGGTCGCGGCGGGGGTGGACGGGCACGGGGCGGGCCGCAGGGGGAAGAAGTTCCCTCGGCAACACCGCCGCCGGGGCGGGCGGCTGGGATGACGGTCTGGCCGAGGTGGGGCGTGGCGGGGAGTTGTGTGTGAGTGTTGCTCGGCCGTGGCGGATGGGCAGTCGCGGCGGAGTGGGACAGAATTTGCGGGCGGCTCCTCTTCGCGATGCGACGGGCAAATCCATCGGGAAGGAGGGACTGCCGTGAGTAACAACTTCTTTTTACGAAGCGAGCGGCAAACGTCGGAAAGGGTTCCCGTCGGAAGCGAACGTCAGGGCGCGGGTTGCGCGTCGTTCATGGCGATAAAGAATTGATCGAGAAGCTCGGCAAGAGCGATCCGTGTCCTTGGCGGTCGGGACGCCGGTTTCAAGAAGTGTCGTATGCGGGGCGGGC
>JBJKSI010000077.1:0-4621 GCA_046704165.1 Candidatus Acidiferrales bacterium | reverse complement strand
CGGCTCGCGGTTCCCGCGCCAACGGAGGGACGAGACATGACGCTGCTGCTCAGCGAAAGCGACGTTCGGCAGGTGCTCACGATGCCCGTGGCGCTGGAAGCCGTCGAACTGGCGTTTCACGACTTGGCCGAAGGCACGTTCATCCTGCATGGCCGCCGGCGCATCCACACGCCCAACAAGGGATTCCTGCACTACATGGCGGCGGCGGATTTCAACAACGGCTATGAAGGGCTGAAGATCTACAGTTACGCGAACGGGGCGATCCGGTTCCTGTTGCCGCTCTTCCGATGGGAGACGGGCGAGCTGGCGGCGCTGATCGAAGCCGATCATCTGGGCCGCGTGCGGACGGGAGCGGCCAGCGGCGTCGCGACAAAGTTCATGGCACGGCCCGACGCACGGACGGTGGCGCTGATCGGCACGGGAACGCAGGCGCCGACGCAGGTGGAAGCGGTGTGCGCGGTGCGGCCGATCGAGCGCGTGCGCGTCTACGGGCGAAAGGAAGAGAAGAAAAAGAAATTCGCAAAGCAACTGGAGGAGCGGGTGAAACTGCCCGTCGAGCCGGTGGATTCGTGCGAACTGGCGGTGCGCGGCGCGGATGTGGTGATCACGATGACGACGTCCGCGCATCCGGTGGTGGAGTCGTCGTGGCTGGCGCCGGGCGCGCACATCAACGCGGCGGGCAGCAACCTGTCCCACAAGTGCGAGCTGGACGGAGAGACGGTGCGGCAAGCGGGCGTGATCGCCGTCGACTCGATCGAGCAGTCGAAGATCGAGGCGGGCGACCTGATCCAGGTGTTCGGTGGGGACGCGGGACGGTGGTCGCGCGTGGTGGAGCTGGCGCAGGTGGTCTCGGGCCGGACGCCGGGTCGGCACGATCGGGATGAAATTACGCTCTTCAAATCGAATGGCGTGGCGATTGAGGACGTCGCGGTAGCGGCGAAGGTTTACGAGTTGGCAAAGAAACAGGGGTTGGGCAGGGAAGTGCCGCTGTTTGAGAAACGATGAGATCGAGTGGTGTGCGAGTTGGACGCTGCTGAAGAGCATCCGTCTACCGACGGAAAGCTGTGGCAAGAGGCAGTCTGGAACTCGAAGGGGAGGTGGGTGGTTGATCGACGCGGCGGTTGTGGCGGCTGTGGGTGAGGAGGCGAAGGCCGCGGCCTGATGGCTGTGCCACTGTGGATGAGAACGCGCGCCGAGTTGCTGATCGTTTTCCCGCTTACCTTTGCCGTTTTGACGGTGCTGCATTTTCCGCTGGTTCACCTTTCCTATTTCTGGGATGAGGCAGGCTACTACGTTCCCGCGGCCGTCGATTTCTACCGGCACTGGCTGCTGATCCCCCACCTGACGGAGCCGAACGGGCACACGCCGCTGCTGATGATCTACATTGCGGCGCTTTGGCACGCAGTGGGCTTTTCGCGAGCGGCGGCGCGACTCGGCATGTTGATGATCGCGGCGTGGACGGTCGTCGTGACCTACGGCCTGGGAAAGCGAGTGAGGGGACGCGCCGTGGGGATCTGGGCGGCCGTGCTGCTGGCGATCTCGCCTTCGTTTTTCGCGCAGAGCACGCTGGTGTATCCGAGCCTGGCGGCGGCGCTTTTCACCACACTGGCGGTGCTCTTCGCGCTGGACCGGCGCTGGGGATGGGTGGCGGCGGCGTTATCTGTGGCCGTCGCGAGCAAGGAAACGGCGGTGATCGCCGTGCCGGTGTTCTGGGCGTTCCTGCTGCTCAGGGCGAAGGAGCGGCGGAAAACGGTCTGGGCGATCTCCGCCGCGCCGGTGCTGCTGCTGGGGCTGTGGGCGCTCTACTACCACGCGAAGACGGGCTACTGGACCGGAAACGCGCAGTACCTGCACTACAACCTGTACTCGGCGTTGAATCCGCTGCACATGGCGCGCAGCTTTCCGGCGCGAGTGGCGAAGGTGTTCGTGCTCGGGTTCGACTGGGTGCTGACGGCGGGGGCGTTGGCGGGTTTGTGGAAGATGCGGCGTGGACGGCCGCTGCGGCAGGCCCTGGCCGAGGACGGGGGAGATCGTCTCGGGGATTTCCTGTTCCTGACGGCGGGACTGGTCGCCGTGTACATCGTGTTTCTGAGCGCGATCGGCGGGGCGCTGCTTTCGCGGTATCTGCTGCCGGTGTTCCCGGCGTTCTTCGTGCTGTGTGTCGCGCTGATCCGGCGGCTGACGAAATGGAAGGCGGCGGTGGTGTGCGGGCTGGCGCTGGCGGGGTTCGTGGGCTCCTGGTTTTTGAATCCGCCGTATCCCTTTCCTTACGACGACAACCTGGCGTATGCGAGCTTTGTGCGGCTGCAGGAGCGCGGTGCGAAGTTTCTGGAAACGCTGCCGCACGATCCGGTGATCCTGACGGCGTGGCCGGCGACGGACGAGCTGACGCGGCCGTTTCTGGGGTACGTGAAGCGGCCACTGCGCGTGGCGACGATGGAAAACTTCAATCGCCGGTCATTCGCGCTGCCGCCGCGATTCGATGTGCTGTACCTCTATTCGCGCAAGTGGCATTCGCCGGATGATTGGCTGGGGAAGTTGCCCGGGTTGCGGCTGTTGACGCGCCTATACGGGCCCAGGCTGGCGGCGCGGCCGGGCGATTTGGCGACGCGATTTCATTTGCAGCTGCTAAAACAATTTCACGAGCGTGGGCAGTGGGTGAGGATTTACGGGAGAGCGGGGCGGAAGTAAATGTGCGGAGCTGAAGCCCGGCGCTGCAGCAGGCGGAAAACACCAGTTGGAACGTGATACGGTGACGCTGAGAAAAAAGGCTGTCGGCCTGAAGTTCGCCGGTGACAGGGATGCGGAGGGATGCGCCCGCCGGGTGGTTCAGTCGCGGCCCCGGCTCAGGCGCTGTTCGAGCGCCGCGTGAAGCCGGTCGCGCAGGTCCTGGGGCAGGGGGACGGGATCGGAGTTGCAGAAGATCTCGATGGTTTTTCGTGTGGTGTCGACCAGCAGCCGGCAGTCGTGGCAGCGATCGAGGTGGGCCTTCATGTGCTCCACCGTTTCGCCATCCAGCTGCCCGTCCAGAAAATCGCAGAGTTCGGTCAACACCGTCTTACAGTTCACTTCCTTGCAGCTCACTTCTCGCGCCCCCCCGAAAGAACCGATCCAGAGAGTGTCTCAACTTCAGCCGTGCTCTCAGCAACCGCGATTTGACGGCAGGCACGGAAAGACCGAGCAGCCGAGCCGTCTCTTCGGTTGACAGTTCTTCGATGTCGCGGAGTTGGAAAACGATTCGGTAGGCAGGCTCGAGTTGGGCGATCGAGCGGGCCAGAATGTCCTGCAGCTCCGACTGCTCAAAACGCTGATCCGGTTTGGGTCCCCAGTCCTCGATTTCGCGCGGCACCAGGTCGTCGGCGGTCTGGATGGATTCATCGAGCGAAATTTCCTGGGGCCGGCGGCGGCGCAGCTTCATGAGCGCCTCGTTGACGGCGATGCGAACCAGCCAGGTGTAGAAACGGGACTCACCCTGGAAGCCGGGCAGGTGCTGATAGGCCTTGAGAAAGGCGTCTTGCGTGGAGTCCTGTGCGTCCTCGCGGTTCTGGGTGATGTTATAGGTGAGGCGGTAGATCCTGCCCTCGTAGCGGTGTACAAGCGTTTCGAACGAGCGCAGATCACCGGCCTTCGCTCCCGCGACGAGTGTGGCTTCGTCGTCGACGGGCGCGGTGCGGGAAGCGGCAGCGTGTGTGCGAGTTCGGTCCATCGAAATTCACCGGTCCGTATTTAGTCCGCCTTGCGCCCAGCGTACCATACCCCGGGCGTTTGCCGAAGATGGCCGTGAGAAACGGCCGGCCGGGCCCGTTGGCCGTCGGGAATGGCGACGCTGCCACGCGGGAGCGGTAGCCGGTGCGCCCCCGGCGAAAGACGAATCCGCTGAGTTGGATGCAACGGGAGCGGCAAAGGGAGCAGCCGGGGACAAAATGCGGAGGACAGACCGGCGACAGTGGTCGCCGAGGCCCTCGTATGCAACCTCACTGGCCAAAGACAGCTCAAACGTGGTAAATACGATGGCGCTCGAATGCTGACACCGGCACGAAGACGGCGGCTGTTCGCGGTGATGGCCATACTGGCCGCGAGCACCTTCTTCATCACGTCGATCGAAGCGCAGATCGTCCACCAGCATCATTCGCTTCAGTCGGAAGCCACCTGTCCGCTCTGCCATCTGCTGCATCGCACCGCGGTGCAAGGGACGACGGGACAGTCGGTGTCGAATCCCCAGCCGCTCTGCCTGAAGAAAGTGCTGCCGCGCAGCACGCCGGGCCGGGCGAATCCTCTCTACACGCCGAACCCTCCTCGCGCGCCACCCTCCGCCTGAGTCCATCCGGGCCGCAACGCAAGGCTTCGCGCCCCGGTTTCCATTCCCCGGTTTTGATTCGTTAACGCATCGAACGTGTCGCGTAGGAAGACAAAGCGCGCGCGGCGAAGCGCATCGCGGGGGCGCCAAGGCTCCGCAGGCCACTGCTTCCGGCCACGCCGGGAGCCGGAGGGGATTTCGGTTCCAGCGGGCGTGTCCGCCACATTTCATCGTATGGAAGGTCTTATGGCTACTTTTTCGCGTTGCATTCCGGCGGCGCTGCTTTGCGCGGCGCTGGCGGCGGCGCCGGGCGCCGCGCTGGCG
>JBJKSI010000076.1:0-35899 GCA_046704165.1 Candidatus Acidiferrales bacterium | reverse complement strand
CACGCGGCGTCGCTGCGTCAGGCTTTCGCCCATTGCGCAAGATTCCCCACTGCTGCCTCCCGTAGGAGTCTGGACCGTGTCGCAGTTCCAGTGTGGCCGGCCACCCTCTCAGGCCAGCTACCGGTCGCAGCCTTGGTGAGCCGTTACCTCACCAACTAGCTGATCGGCCGCGGGCCCCTCCCCAGACGTCTTGCGACTTTGATCCCAGCGACTTGTGTCGTCGGGATGTTATGCGGTATTAGCCCGCCTTTCGGCGGGTTATTCCACATCCGGGGGCAGGTTGCCCACGTGTTACTCACCCGTTCGCCACGCGCCTGCCGTATTGCTACGGTTGCGCGTTCGACTTGCATGTGTTAGGCACGCCGCCAGCGTTCACTCTGAGCCAGGATCAAACTCTCGTTTGAAACCTGGATCCCCGATTCCCGAGCCAAACCCGGCGAGCCGAGTGGCTTGGATCGAGGAAAATAGACGGTCGCTCGGCTCATTGAACCGAACGGGTTCTGATACGTTTCATCCGATTGTCAAAGAACTGGCCCCCTGGCCAGCAGGAGGACGTGCAGGCAATTCCCCATACTACGGGTCCAGCCCCTTTCTGTCAAGCGAGGAACGATATGAAAATTTACCCGCATAAAATCAGGCGATTCTGCCTCTCTCCCCGGAACATTGCCCCAACCCTCCACGCAATACGCCCACGATCCTCCGATGTGTATTCTCCCCCCATACCCCGGCACGAACACTCTGTCCGGCGCACAGCACTCGTCCTTCACGTTCGCAGAACTGTCAACGGATCCGCCAGGTCTTGAATGTTTTACGTATACGCTGTTCTTGCGAGAGCCACTTCCGAAGGCAAACACTGTCACTGCAAGTTGTGCCATGCAGCCGCCGGGGACCATGGATCTCACCCGGCTGCGGGCCGACCACTAGGGGAGAATTGAGGAGGAAGCGTGAACGCGAAGCGGATTGGGGCGAGAGAGCTCGCCATCACGATCGGCAAAAGTTCAGGATACAGGTGCGGTCTTCTTGTTGGTTTGCTGGGGATTATGCTTGGAGCTGTTGTCAGCCTGCAAGCCCAGGGCGTGCGCTACGACAATATCGTGCTGGGTCCGCGCGGAGGCCCGGTGGCTTCGGCGACGGTCGCAGTCTGTGCCGCCGGGGTGTCAACGAGCACAGTGCCGTGCTCTCCGCTGGCAACAGTCTATTCCGACGAGGCGCTGACGAAGCCGATGGCGAATCCCTTCAAGGCGGATTCACTTGGAAACTACGGTTTCTGGGCGGCGCCGGGCCATTACGTCGTGCAGATTTACGGCGCCGGAGTCACCACCAGAACAATGAACGTCTTTTTACCCTGCGATCCTTCTGATTGCTCAATGGCCAATGCATCCTTCTCTTCCATCACTGCTGGCGCGCTCAACCTCACGGGGAGCCTCACCGTCAATGGCCGTCCGGTGGCAACCGAGCCGAAGGCGGGCGACGCGGTGATGTACGTCTCGCCAAACGGCGAGGATTCAAACGACGGGCTCAGTTGGGGTTCGGCAAAGCAGACGCTCTACGCCGCGGTCTCTACCCTGGAGACCACCGTGATGAACGGCGGGTGGAGCGGGGGAACACTCTACGTCGCAGACAACGTTTCCTGCGGGGGCCCGGTCAGCGGGCAGGGTTTGTGGCTATACCGTACCGGCACGTCACCGGGCGATGGCTGGATCCATATGGCCTCCACACTGAACATCGTTGGCGTTGGTACTACCCACTGGGGAGCGGATTCCCCCGGGCCACAGGTTCAGCTTAATTGTGGAAGCGCAACCGAACCGGCTCTGGAACTCACTGCCATCAACGCACCCCTCCGATTTTCAAACTTGATCTTTACCGGCTCGATTGGGCTTGATATTTTGCAAGGCACTTCGACCATCATCTTCGATAACGACACCTTCGCCGTGAACAATTCTGTCGCCGGAAATGGACCGTCTGTTTTCATCGGCCCCACGTCGTTCTGGCTATACTTCAGGCACTGCACCTTTCAGGCAAACTCCAACTCGGCAAGGGCGCAAGATGGCGCAGATGCGAGCGAGGCATTTGTCGTCAATCCTGGTTCCGGGGGTGGCAGTTCCGGTCTCATTTTCATCGGCCAAAGCGTAGCCAATACCGGAGACATCAAGTACTCACCCGGCAACACTTCCTCTTCGCTGTACGTGGATGGGTTGAGCACGGAAAACCAGACGGACGGCAAGGGAGCAGTCTGGCTGACGAGCGCGAGCGGGTATGGCGTTTACGATCTGCGTGCCATCACCGTTTCCGACGCGAGCACCAACCCCACACCGGCCGTTGAGGTCGACAGCGGTTCTGCCGGCAGCACGTTGGTAACGGGAGCGCAGGGCTATGGCGTGAACGTCATCGGACCAGCGACAATTCTCTCCGAGTATCCAGCGAACGCCCAGAATGAAACAGAAATTCCTTACGCCCAGCAGCAACAGGGAATCATAGACGGACGTCTCTTTGCCCAGTCAGATTCCGCTCGACGTCTGTTTTCTCCTGTGGCCAGCCCTTTCACGAACCTCGCAACGCAGCTGGCGTCCACCTGGACGCAAAGCGGTGTCAGCGTCAGTGATGTCCTCGCTCCGGACGGAACCGACAATGCGGGAGAGGCCACCAACACAAACACATATCAGGGTTCGGCGGCTTTCTATAACTCGAATCTATCGCTCTCGAATGGGGACTATCTGATCGGCGGCGCCTGGGTGCGGAATCCGAACGGCTCCGGCGGATATGCTGGTGGTTCGGCGCTGGAACTCAGCGTGCAATGCTCCGGAGTTGTTCTGAATCCCTTGACGCCTCAATCCGGGCAGTACATCGGACAGGGCTACATCCAGACGGGTGCCAGCGGTGAGTGGGAGTGGTGGAGTTTTGCGTACAGGGTGTCGGGCCTCAGCGCTTCGCCGTCATCCTGCTATTCACCTTTCACTGGAGCAGTGGCGGCGAATGGCGGGAAGATGACCTTCTTTGCTCCGGTGCTTTACCACGTAGCCGCTGGTACGATCACAGACAGCGAGGCAAGCTACATTGCCATGACTCTCGCTTCTTACCCCGATAGCCTGAATCCGCCTGTCGAAGCAACTTTGCGAGGCCATCCATTTGCCTTCGGCGGCTCCGGCGACAACTACTTCGCTACGCTCGACCACACGACGTTGACGGCAAACCGGACCTACGATTTTCCCAATGCCACCGGGACGATCGCCCTGTCAGGCGCGGGAGGTGTGAGTGCCGGCACGATCACGTTGTCCGGTGGCTCTGGTTTGCATACGTTTGCGACTTCCTACAGCGCAACTCCCGTGTGCACGGGAAGCGACACCACCAGCGCGGCAGCCGTCAAAGTAACCAGCAGCACGACGGCGGTCACCGTAAGCGGCACGGGAAACGATGTCATCGCTTGGGTTTGCGCTCCGGCGACGAACTGAACGTGGAGGTTCCGGCCGTGACAGAATTCACGGCTGCCGGCGTTCCCACGCTGCGATCCGGATGTGCGACTGCGATCTCGCCCATGGTAGGCCGGGAGCGAGATCGCAGCTTTTAAGTTAACGGCACGGCACAGCACCCGCCCTGTGGCCCCGCCTCATGTCCTCTGGTAACGTTAACTTCTGCGGTTTCACCCGACAGGCCCGTTCCCCACGAAGCTGCCATTCGGGGTAGACTTGGGCTGTCCCCGATTGCCACGACCGCAGCGATTGATTCTTATACCTGTTCAAAGGGGAAGAGTCTGTTACAAGAGTGAATGAGGTGAGCGAAGAGGAATTCGCCGGTGTCCCCAGCTGGTGCAGGGGAACAAAGGTGAGTCCTGCACGGTGTTTGCGGAGCCTGGAGGTTCGGGGCGCATGAACTGGCGCACTCGCGGAATACAAACGAATCCGAAAGTAGCAGGGTTCCTGATCTTTCTCGGCTCGATTCTTCTAGCCTACGAAATCGGCCAGTGGGTCCTCGGTGAGGGCATCAGGGGATTGGGCTCGCACCTGGGTATGTTGGTGGGATTCGCAGCTGCCTTGGCGATCCTGGTGCGTTGGCGGCTAGGCATCCTGCTGTTCCTGATCTGGCTCACCGTGGGTGATCTGATCCGGAAATATGCCGCTGGTGCCATGCTGGTCTATTTCGTCAAGGACGGCATGCTGGCGGTCATTTATGCGGCGTTCTTCATTGCAGTGGCCCGTGGGCGGGAGCGACTGTTTCGCCCGAAGTTCTGGGTGCCGCTGGTGGCGCTGTTTTTCGTGGCGCTGGCCCAGATCTTCAATCCCAGGTCCACCAGCATTTTTTACGGCTTGATGGGGATGGAGATCGATTTCTATTACGTTCCATTGCTCTTCATCGGCTACGCACTGATACGCGACCGGGGGGATCTCGACCGCTTCCTCTCTTTCAACCTGAAGCTGGCAATGGGTGTGGCTCTGGTGGGCATTATTCAGGGGCTCGGATGGAAGACGTTTCTGAATCCTACGAACCTTGCTCCGCAGTTCGTCGCGCTTGGCCATCTGGTAAGGTTCGCGCCGGGCCTTCAGCACGTGCTGAGTGCTCCGCCATCGGTTTTCGTAAGCCAGGGCCGCTATGCAAACTATCTACTGTTGATGTTGACCCTGGCCGTGGGAGTGGTTGCATACAAGATATTCCTCCACCGCCCGGCAAGGTTGGCCTACCTGGTTTTGGGCGTGCTGGCCCTGGCGATTTTCCTGTCGGGGTCCAAGGGCGCACTGATATACGGGCTGCTCACGCTCGGCGGGATCGGAATCGGCCTATTGTGGGGAACGAGAAACCAGCCGTGGATCAGCGCCCGGCTGGGAAAGATCTTGCGCAGAAGCGTTGTTGCGCTGGCGGCAAGCCTGCTGCTTTTCGTCTACTTGTATCCCAACCTGGCGGGGGCCTGGTGGACCTACTATTACGAGATGCTCTGGCCCGACAGCGCCTCCTACCAACTAGGCATCCGGACCGGTAGTTACCCACTGGATCAATTCGAAGAGGCCACCCAGTACGCGGGCTGGCAATGGGGTTACGGCACCGGCACAGCCTCCTTGGGCGATCAGTACGTCACCCACCTGCTGAATGCTCCGCCTCCGCCCGTCGGCGCCGTGGAAAACGGTTTCGGAGACTTGCTCATTGAATGGGGCATCGTCGGGCTTGCTCTGTGGGTGCTGATGGCGGTTTCCGTGTGCATTGCCGCTTGGAGGGTGACCAAACGCCTGGCATCCACCCCTTTATACCCATTGGCGCTGGCGATTACCTGGTTTGCCTTCTGGGTGCTGCTACCCTTCACTTGGGCGGGCGTGCAGACCTATCAGAACTACGTCGTCAACGCCTATCTCTGGCTGCTGGTCGGTGTGCTCTTCCGGTTGCCGGCACTGCTACCTCAACCGGAACCGGGAGCGGTTGCGTCGCCGATAGCGGCGCGCGTGCCGGAACCGATAGGAGCGGGTCAGACTCGTTGAGGAAAAGGCAACCGTTTCTCCCCGCTCGAATCTTGCGGAGGCAGGGGGCTTGTCCCGTGGCCGAGGCGGTTTGCGGGTCAGTTTCGACTGTATCCCCGTTGTGACATCCCGAAGCGAATGGGAAACCAAGGTGCCTAAGGCTCGAATTGCCGTCGTATCGCCCTTCCTGGACAAACGTCACGGGACCGAGCGCTGCTTGGCTGAACAGATCGAGCGCCTGGCTCGTGACTATGAGATCCATTTGTTCAGTTCGCGCGTCTCCGACACCGATCTCGCTGACATCGTCTGGCACCGCGTGCCGGAAATCCCCGGTCCGCATCTGGCGAAATACCTGTTCTGGTTCGCGGCGAACCATGTCTCTCGCTGGATCGAAAAGCGCCGCTCGGGGTGCCGGTTCGACTTGGTCTACTCGCCCGGCATCAACTGTCTTGATGCCGGTGTCATCCAGATTCACATCGTCTTCGCGGAATTCTTTCGCTACGTGCGACCAGGCATGCGGCTTGCCCGGAATCCGCTCCGTTCCTGGCCGCGACTGATTCACCGCCGGCTGTACTATCGTCTGATCATTGCGCTCGAGCGCCGGCTGTACACCCGAAGCCATCTTCTTCTGATCGGAATCTCCGAGAAGACGCGGGAAGACCTGGCCCGTTCTTACCGCGCGAAAGCCAATGTCCCGGTCGTTTACCACGGAATCGATACAGGGCGCTTTTCACCCGAACGCCGGCGGATTTTGCGGCTGGTTGCGCGCGAGCAACTCGGGCTCCCGCCGGAGGCCTTTGCTGTCCTGTTGGTGGGAAACGACTGGAAAAGGAAAGGTCTCGACTGCCTCTGGCAGGCCGTGCAACAGCTCTCGCGGCCGCACCTGCGGCTGTTGCTTCGTGGCGAAGACGATCCGGCGCCTTACCGGCACGAGTGGGGCGCCGCGGGCGCGACGCCCGTAACCGTGCTGCCCAGCCGGGAAGACATCGAGTTCTACTATGCCGCCGCCGATCTGCTCGTCGCCCCGTCGCTCGAAGACACGTTTTCCTTGCCCCCGCTCGAGGCCATGGGCGCCGGTCTGCCGGTCATCGTCAGCCGCAAGGCGGGCGTGAGCGAGATCGTTACGCACGATCGCGACGCCCTGATTCTCGAAAATCCGAATGACGCCGACGAGTTGGCCGAGCTGATCGGGCAGGTTTGCGACAATCCTTCGCTGCGGCTTAAGCTTTCCGAACGAGCCGTGGCGACCGCCCGACAGTTTACCTGGGATGCGAACGCGGAGCGGATGAAACAGATTTTCGACCGAGCGTTGGCCCGTGGCTGATCGCAGATACCGCGTGCTGTTGCTGGCCTCTCATCCGACGCAATACAGCACTCCGACGTTCCAGCTGATGGCCCGCGACCCGCGGTTGGAAATTCAGGTGGCCTACTGCAGCTTGCAGGGTGCGAAGGGTGGCTACGACCCGGGATTTGATCGGGAGATCACCTGGGACATTCCCCTGCTCGACGGCTACCCCTGGACCGAATTGCTGAATCGTTCTCGTCGGCCCGGACTCGAGCGGTTCTGGGGATTGGTGAATCCCGGAGTTTGGAAACTCATCCGCACCGGGGAATTCGACGCCGTTGTGATCTACACCGGCTACGTCTATGCGACGTTCTGGATCGCTGTCGCGGCCGCAAAGACAAACGGAACGGCGGTTCTCTTCGGTACTGATTCCCACGAACTCGCTCCAAGGAACTCCCGCAGCTGGAAAACAGCCGTGAAGCGGCTGCTTTGGCCAAGGCTGTTCGGCCTGGCAGATGTGGCGATCGTCCCTTCCTCGGGAGGTGTCGAACTGATGCGCTCACTCGGTCTCCCCGACGATCGGATCGTGCTGACGCCCTACGTCGTCGACAACGACCGCTGGACACACGCCGCAACGCGCGTCGACCGAACCGCGGTGCGGACCCGCTTCGGCATTCCTGGCGACGCCGTAGCCGTCGCGTTTTCGGCAAAATTGCAGCCATGGAAACGACCGCTCGACCTGCTCCGAGCGTTTGTCCGAGCTGACGTAGACAGCTCCTATCTCTTGTTCGCCGGTGAGGGTCCGCTGCGCGTCCAACTCGAAAGGGAAATCTGTGCGCTTGGCCTGAGCGAGCGCGTGAGGCTGTTGGGATTCGTAAACCAATCAGCGCTGCCGGAGGTTTACCGGGCTGCGGACGTGCTGGTTCTGTCGTCGCAATACGAGCCGTTCGGCGTGGTGGTGAATGAAGCGATGCTCTGCGGATGCGTCCCCGTGGTTACCGATCACGTGGGGGCGCGCTTTGACTTGATCGAAGACGGGCGGACAGGTTTCGTCTATCCGGCCGGCGATGTGGAGAAACTGGCGGACGTGTTGCGCTCCCTGCTCTGTGACTCGGAGCGCCGTGCTCGGATACGTGCGGCAGCTCGTGAGAAAATCGCTTCCTGGTCTCCGCAGCTGAACGTGGACCGCTTTGTAGAAGCAATTGAGCTGGCCCACGGAAAAGAGGCACAAAGTCCATCTGCACGCGGCGAGAGCATGCCGGGCGGCGAGCCGGGATCGGGCTCACTTTGAGAATGCGTTGAAGATCCTCGTCTACTCACACTATTTCCTGCCGTCCGTCGGTGGCGTGGAGCGGTTGGTGGCCAGCATGGCCCGGAGCTTTGCCGAGCGGGGCCACCAGGTGTGTGTTGCAACAGTCACCGCCTCTGAGGCTTTCGACGACACAACGCTGCCCTACCGGGTCGTTCGTCGCCCGAGCGTTGCCGCACTCGGTCGCCTGATTCGCGGGCACGATGTGACGCATCTGGCGGGCCCGGCGCTGATCCCTATGCTGCTCGGATATCTGCTGCGGAAACCGATTGTCGTCGAGCACCACATGTATCAGGCAATCTGCCCCAACGGATTGCTCGTCTACCAGCCCGATCAGACGGTCTGCCCGGGCCACTTCATGGCCGGACGTTACCGTAAGTGTCTGCGCTGCAATGCCGGGCTGGGTGGAGCGACGAGCTTGCGGATGTGGCTCACGGGATTTCCACGGCTGTGGCTCTGTCGGCGCGCCGCAACCAACATCGCGATCACCGGGCATGTCGACAGCAGGCTGAGATTGCCTCGCTCGCGAACGATTTACCATGGAGTGTCGGCGATGGAACTGGCTCCGACGTCCTCGGCAACGGCAGCGGATCAAAACGGGGCCGTCTGTTTCGCCTATGCAGGACGATTCGTTCGTGAAAAGGGCCTGCTGCTGCTGGTTCAGGCTGCGGCAAGTCTCGAGCGCGAAGGGTATTCCTTCTGGCTGAAATTCATCGGTGACGGCCCGGAGCGGAAAAACTTGGAATCTGCCGTGAGGTCCCATGAACTGCTGGATCGCACATCGTTCACCGGCATGCTCGGGCCGAACGATCTCCAGCGGGAGACCACCGATGTTACTGCCCTCGTAATGCCGTCAGTTTGGGAAGAGACCGCTGGGTTGGCGGCCATGGAGCAGATGATGCGGGCCAAGGCTTTGATCGTGTCCGAAATCGGTGGTCTGAGTGAGGTTGTGGGTGATGCCGGATTGAAATTTCCGCCCGGCAACGCACAGGCACTTGCCTCGTGTATGCGCCGGTTGATCGAGGATCCGCAATTGGCCGCCGAACTCGGGCAGCGTGCCCATGAGCGCGCCGAGCATCTTTTTGAGCAAGACCGGATGATTGCCCGGCACCTGCGGTTGTACGAAACCCTCCTGATGCAGGACGGTCGAGGGAACGGGGGAGGGCTCGGCGGCTGAGTTGTCCGCCACCTTCCCCGGAAGTGACCGCAGCCGCCGTGCCTGCGCCCCGCTTCCGCATCACTTGCATACTCTGCCTTGGCACTCCCTTCCCCCACATGGTACAACCCGGGTACCGGCAAACCACCGCAGGTATCGCCGGAGGCAGACCAAGGGGCGCGGTTCATTTGTTTCCCCTTGCACAGGGGCCGATCTAGGAATGTCCAGCATGTTCCTCGGGCTTTTCCCCGAACTCACAGCCGTCGGCGGCATTCAGCAGGTGAGCCGTCATGCCGGTGCTGCGCTTGAGGAACTCGCCCGGCGGCAAGGGTGCGGTTGCCGGCTGATCGGTCTGAACGATCCGGTTGGTGAGGGCATGTTTATCCTCGGGGGGCAGGAGTACCGCTTCAGCGGCTTCGCGCGGAACAAAGGTCTCTTCCTGGCCCACCTGAGCCGCTTTGCCCCCCAGACGAGTCTCGTCTTCGCGAGTCATGTGAATCTCGGACCTCCGGCGCTGTGGATGAGAGGACTTCGCCGGCGCTTGCAATATTGGGTCATGGCGCATGGGATGGAAGTGTGGGAGCCGCTTCCGCTCGCCCGGCGAGTGGCTCTCCGCAAAGCGCATGGAGTCATAGCCGTGAGCCACCATACCGCTCAGTCCGTAGAGCGAGTGCAGGGAATCGATCCCCGCAGAATCACCGTCCTGCATCCGGCCCTAGATCCCGATTACTCGCTGGCGGAGTCTGAGCCTCCACGGTTGCCCGTCCCTCCTGGCAGCCGCTTCCTTCTGACCGTGGCGCGGTTGCTGGCCTCCGAGCCGGGCAAGGGTGTAGACACGGTGATCCGCGCGATGCCGCGTTTGTTGAAGAACTTTCACCACCTGTACTACGTGGTAGTCGGTGATGGCGACGCCCGGCCTTCGCTCGAGGTGCTGGCCGAGGAGTGCGGTGTGTCAGAGCGCGTGATCTTCACCGGGGGGCGGGAGACGGGATCGTTGCGCGGCTATTACGAGGCGGCTGACGTCTTCGTGATGCCCAGCCGGCAGGAGGGTTTCGGAATCGTGTTCCTGGAAGCCATGTTGGCGGGCAAGCCGACTGTGGCGGCCTGCTGCGGCGGCGCGCCCGAAGTCGTGTCGAATGGAGAAACCGGTTTACTGGTGGAGTACGGTGACGTTTCGGCCCTTGAGGCGCGGCTGACCAACCTGCTGGCGGACGAAGGCTTGCGGCACCGAATGGGAGCGGCTGGACGCCGGAAGGCCATCGAACAGTATGGGTTTGACCAGTTTCGCGAAAGACTGCAGGCGATCCTCGGGAAGGACCGCCAATGACTCTGCCGAGAGCCCGATTTGGGTGCGCATGCGGATACTGAAAATCACCCAATCCTATTTCCCGTTTCTCGAACGCGGCGGTCCGACAGTCAAGGTGCGTGCTCTGGCCCGCGGCCTTGCCTCGCGCGGGCACAACGTCACCGTGCTCACTGCGGACTTGGGTCACGCGCGCCGCACAGACCTGGGCGAAAAGAGCAAATGGGGCTGGCGCTCGCTTGAAGGGAACGTCGAGGCGATTTACCTGCCCACCTCGCTTACGTTTCGCGCTCTCACTGTCAACCCGCTCCTTTTCTCGTTCTGCCGCGAGCGTCTTCCCCAATTTGATATCGTGCACATCTACGGGTTGTACGATTTGCTGGGACCCACCGTGGCTTGGCTGGCTTCGCGGCTCCGGCTTCCCTACGTGATCGAGCCGATGGGAATGTACCGGCCGATCGACCGGGCATTTTTTCTGAAGCGCCTCTGGCATAGCTTGCTGGGAAACCGGATGGTTGCTCTCGCCGGTCGAATGATTGTCACTTCCGAGCGCGAGCGTGAGGAGTTGATCGAAGGAGGGATTGCCTCCGAGCGAGTGCGCCTACGTTATAACCCGATCGATCTCAGTGAGTTCCTCGTGCCGCCACCTCGCGGAAAATTTCGCGATCAGTGGCAAATTCCTCATGATGATCCGTTCGTGCTGTTTCTCAGCCGGCTGATTCCACGGAAGGGCGCCGACCTGCTGATCGAAGCTTTTGCCGAGGCCTTCCCTGTGAGAGGAACTCTGGCTGTCGCCGGGCCCGAAGGCACTCCAGGTTATCTGGATATGCTTCGTGGCGTCGCCGAGAAAAAGGGAGTTGCCGCTCGCGTTCGCTTCACCGGCGCTATCTACGGGGAAGAGAAGAAAGCGGCGTTGGCGGACGCGGACATTTTCGCGCTGCCTTCCTCATACGAGAATTTCGCGAATGCCGTGGCCGAGGCCATCGCGAGCGGCGTTCCGGCGGTTGTGACAGACCGCTGTGGCATCCACTCCCTCATCGATGGTCGGGCCGGCCTTGTGGTCCAGAGAGAAACGAAAGCCTTGGCCGCCGCCTTGAAAGCCCTGGCAGAAGACGCTGATTTGCAGTATCGGCTGCGCTCTGGTTGCCCGGCGGTTGTCGACCAGTTGTCGCTCGAAAAAATCGTTGTCGCTCTCGAGGGAATTTATGCCGAGATGGACGTCGGATGAGAAGGCTGTCTTGGCGCCGTTGCGATCTTGCTTACCCGACAAGGGAACGTATCCGCCAATTCGCACAGGCGATGGGACTTACACGAAGCTTGAAAAATAAAATATATTCACTCCTCAGTAACTTCTTCCTTTGCAGTAACGCCTTGCACGTCTAGCACTTCCCGTCCCGCGTCAATTTACAACTTGAACTGCCGCCATGTATTGTGGATCGACGAATTGTGGCCGATTTTCCAAACGTAGTCAGCGGAGAACTGTTCTTCACAAACACTGCACGATCTCTTCGCACCTTCCGGCCCGGATACGTAACTGACTGAGGGAAGCGAAGTGCTTTGAGTAATCGGACGTAGGGCAAGTGTCTCGGAATTGAACCGGGTTTGCCAAGTGGGGAAGGGCAGAACGAAGCCATGTGTGGCATTTGCGGTATAGCGGGTGAGGGATCTGAGGCGGCGACCACGGCGCTGGATCGCATGATGGGTGCCTTGCGTCACCGCGGCCCGGACGATTCCGGCCGTCTGCTGGCTCCGGGCTTGGCTCTCGGTTCTCGGCGGCTGAGCATCATCGATCTGCCGGGCGGTCGCCAACCCATCGCGAGTGAAGATGGTCGCGTGGTCGTGGTGTTCAACGGTGAGATCTCGAATTTCCGTGAGCTTCGCCGGCAGCTCGAGGGCCTGGGCCATTCCTTTCACACGCAATCGGACACCGAAACCATCGTTCACGCTTATGAAGCCTGGGGCGAGGACTGCGTTCGCCGGCTCGAAGGCATGTTCGCGTTTGCCCTGGCCGAATTCGGCGATGCGGAGCGCACCAATCCGCTGCGCCTGTTTCTTGCGAGGGACCGGTTTGGCGTCAAGCCACTCTATTACGCGCAGTTGGGCGGGCAGTTGGTATTCTCTTCCGAAGTCCGATCATTGTTGGCGAGCGGATTGGTGGAAGCCTGCGTCGCGCCTCGGGCGCTGACCGCATACCTGCTCTTCGGTTCCCTCTGCGAGCCGACCACGCTGATCGAGCACGTGAATTCCGTTCCTCCGGGTCATTGCCTCTCGCTCCGTCTCGATGTTCCGTTACAGGGAACCAGCCCGCGCCATTACTGGTGCTTGCACGACCAGGCGCGGCAGCGCACTCACGCGCCGCCGGCTACTGAGGCGGAGGCTGTTCAAGGCACGCGGCAGCGGCTGGATGCCGCCGTGCGGTCGCATCTGCTGTCCGACGTCCCTCTTGGCATCTTCTTGAGCAGCGGAATGGACTCAACGGCTTTGGCAGCTCTCGCCGGCCGAGAGCAGGCCGGTCTGCACACCTTCACCCTGGTCTTCGACGAGCAGGAATTCAGCGAAGCTGGTCCTGCCCGCGACACCGCCCGTCGGCTTGGAACGAACCATCGGGAACTTTTGCTTCGCGGCGAAGAGGTCCTGGCGGACCACCGCCAGGCGATGCTTTCGCTCGATCTGCCCAGCATGGATGGCATCAACAGCTACTTCGTCTCCCGTGCGGCCCGGCAGTCTGGGCTGAAAGTAGCTCTTTCGGGCCTGGGCGGGGATGAACTGTTCGGCGGATATGAGGTGTTCCGCAGTGCGCCGCTTGGCGCCTGGTTCACTCGCACTCTGCCCGGCGCAGCACGCCGCCCCGCAGGACGCCTGCTCGAATCCTCCATCGCAGCGATGGGGCGCCCCGACCGCGGGCGGAAGCTGGCGAGCCTGCTGCGCGACACCGAACGCCTGCCGCACCCCTACTTTTTCACGCGCATGCTATTCCCGCCCGCCGAGGTTGATCGGCTCACCGCCGCCGGCAGCGGGGAATTCGCTGGCCGGGACTGGCTGGAAGAGGGGGTGCGCGAGGCGCGGGGCTTCGATGATTTTTCTCTCGTTTCTCAGCTGGAAATTCGCAGCTACATGGTCAACACGCTGCTGCGCGATACCGACGCGATGAGCATGGCTCATTCGCTTGAGGTACGCGTGCCGCTGCTCGACCGCGAACTGGTCGAATACGTAGTAGCGCTTCCCCGTGCCTGGAAGCAGCGGAGGGGCAGCCGAAAGCCGTTGCTGGCGCGCGCTCTGGGCGACCTGCTGCCGGCCGAAATCGTCGAACAGCCCAAGCACACCTTCACGCTTCCCTGGGAGCGATGGCTCCGCGGACCGCTGAAAACGGAGTTGGAAGCGGGACTTTCGGAACCGGCCCATGCACTCGAACCTTTTCTCGACCGCGCGGCGATGCGGCAGGTGTGGCTGGATTTCCTCGGCCGACGCACCAGTTGGTCGCGGCCGTGGAGCCTCTACGTGCTGAATCAGTGGGCCAGCCACTACCTGGACCGCCCGGCGGTGCATGGCACGGACGAGGCGGCCGCTGTGGCTCCGCAACGCGCCGGAGGCCGCCGGTGAACATCCTCGCCATCAACGCCTACCATCCGAACGCTTCCGCAGCCCTGGTTCGGGACGGGCGGCTGATTGCCGCTGTCGAGGAAGAACGCTTCAACCGGGTGAAGTACGCGGCTGGTTTCCCCGTTCAGGCGATTCGCTACTGCCTGCGGGAAGCGGGACTCGAGATCGACGATATCGACTACATCGTCGTGCCGCGAAACCCGTGGGCACGTGTGTGGAAAAAGCTGCTCTATGCGGCGCGTCTTCCCCGCTTTGCCGCCGACCGCGCCCAAGTTCTGGCCCGTTTTGCCGATCTCCGTCATGTGGTTGCTGAGTCCCTGGGCGTTTCTCCCGAACGCGTCCGTGCCAAGCTGCAGCGGATCGAGCACCATCAGGCGCACCTCGCCAGTGCCTTCTTCGTCTCGCCATTCGACCGGGCCGCGCTGCTTTCGGTCGACGGCCTGGGAGATTTCGCCAGCGCGATGTGGGGTGTAGGAAGCGGCGCACACATGGAGATCAAGGGCGACACGGCCTTTCCGCATTCGCTCGGCATTTACTACACGGCGCTCACCCAGTATCTGGGCTTCTGGCGATTTGGGGAGGAATTCAAGGTCATGGGGCTGGGCGCCTTTGGCGAGCCGGCCCACCTTGACGAGTTCCGCAGGATTCTGAAACCCGGCTCGGGCGTGGGATTCCAATTGGGCCTAGAATATTTCACCCACCACCGCCAGGGCGCCCGGATAACCTGGAACGACGGCAGCCGCACTCCGGTCCTCGGTCGCCTCTTCTCCGATCGGCTGGAACAGCGCCTCGGACCGGCACGCCGCGCCGAAGAGCCCATCGAAAAGCGTCATCAGGACCTCGCCGCAACGCAGCAGGCCGCGCTCGAAGAGGTCTTGTTTGCCATGCTGAACGAGTTGCATCGCCGCACGGGGCTGAAGACGCTCTGCCTGGCTGGCGGCGTGGCTTTCAACTGCGCGGCCAATGCAAAGATCTTTGCAAAGACGCCTTTCGAGCAGGTCTGGGTTCAGCCTGCGGCCGGCGATGCCGGACTGGCGGTCGGTGCGGCTTTTTACATGCACCACCAGATCCTCGCGCAGCCGCGTGGGTTTGTGATGGAGCACGCGTATTGGGGCCCGGGTTTCAGCTCCGAGCAGGTTGCCGAAGCAATTGCCGCGAAAGACCTCGCGGCCAAGGGATGGCGCGTTCGCCGGCTCGATGAGCCGGTACTGCTGAGAGAAACCGCTTCCTTGCTCGCCGCAGGAGCGATCCTGGGCTGGTTTCAGGGACGCATGGAATGGGGACCTCGGGCGCTCGGCGACCGCAGCATTCTGGCCGACCCTCGCCGCGGCGAGATGAAAGACATCCTGAATCGCCGCATCAAGCATCGGGAACCTTTCCGTCCTTTCGCCCCCTCGATTCTCGAGGAATCGGTGGCCGAATATTTCGACGCTCCGGGTTTGTCGCCATTCATGCAGATGGCCTTCCCGGTGCGACGCGAGAAGCGGAAAGAGATCCCCGCGGCGACGCACGTAGATGGCACCGGGCGCCTGCAATCGGTCGGAAAGCAAGCGAACCCCCGCTTTTGGGCATTGCTAGACGAATTTTGTCGCCAGACGAGCGTGCCGGTGTTACTGAACACCTCTTTCAATGAGAGCGAGCCGATCGTCTGCTTTCCGGAGCAGGCGATCGACTGTTTCCTGCGGACGCAAATGGACGCGTTGGCGCTTGGTGACTACCTGATCGACAAACCTGCCGCCCGGCCGAGCGCGTAGCCCAACGGTAGTGGAGAGGAAAGTAGTCCTGGTTCGAAGCACATGCGGATTCTGCTGATCAACCAGTATTACCCGCCGGACACTTCGGCGACGGCAAACATGGCGCGGGCCGTCGTGCGCACGCTCGCCGAGCACCATGAGGTCACGGTGCTTTCCGGCCGTCCTTCCTACGATCCCACCGCGTACCACCCCTTTTATCTTACGCGGATCGAGGGCAAAGGCCGCGTACGAATTCGCCGCGTCGGGTCGACGGCTTTCCCTCGTCACCGGATGGCGCGCCGCGTGAGCAACTACCTGTCCTATCTCTCGCTTGCCCTGCCTGCTGCGCTGACCACGCCTACCGACTTGATTATGACCATGACCGATCCCCCCATCGTCGGTCTTCTTGGCGCCTGGGTGGCCCGGCAACGACGGCTGCCGTTCGTCTATAACATCCGTGATCTGTACCCGGACATGGCCGTCGGCGGCGAGATCGTGGGCAAAGGCCGACTGGTCGATCGATGGGAGCGTATGCATCGCTGGGCGCTCCGGCAGGCTTCGCGGGTGATCGTGCTCGGCGAGGATATGCGCGAGCGCGTTGCCGCGAAGGGTGTCGATCCTGCCCGCATTGCCGTGGTTCGCGACGGCGCCGTGCTGTCCGAGCCCGTCTCCGTCAACGGCCATCCCGCTACCGCCGCGATTCGCCAGGGGTTTCAGTTCGTGGCCCTGCATGCGGGCAACCTGGGTTTCTACGGGGCATGGAAGACGCTGGTCGATGCCGCCCGTCAGGTGCAGGACGAGGGAACCGGCCTGGTCTTTGTCGGCAGCGGAGCGCAGCGCGACCGCGTGAGCGGCATGGCTGCCGGGATGTCGGCTGTGCGGTTCCTGCCGTTCCGGCCGCCGGACGAGATCCCTCACGTGCTGGCGGCGGCCGACGTGCACGTCATCACGGTGCGCCGCGGCCTGGAGGGGGTCGTCGTGCCCAGCAAACTCTACGGAATTCTTGCAGCCGGCCGGCCGGTGCTGGCCGTCACTCCGGCGAACAGCGACGTAGCGCGAATCGTGACCGGTGCTGGCTGTGGCGTGGTGGCCGATCCGGATGATCCTACTTCGGTCGCAGCGGCGATTCGGAAACTGCGTTCCAGCCCGGACCGCCTGGCCGAGATGGGCCGTAGGGCTCGCGAGAAGGCTCGCGAGTTCGAGCGCAATCGCCAGTTGAAGCGGCTCCTGGAAGTGGTGGAAGAAGCCGGCGAAAGGCGCCCGACCTAGTTAAGTACAGGGCAAGACCAACGTCGCAACCAGAAGCAAAGATACGCCGAGCTCTTCTCTGCAAGAAAATGGAGGGCAGGCTCATTTTCAAGAAATCTGGGGACCAAGGGTCTATGGATAGAGTCCCATGCTGACAACGCTGTTTACGGTAGCCGTCGCAATGATGGCCAGCCTTTTTCTTACGGTGCCTGTGCGCCGCTTGGCGCTGCAGGTCGGCCTGGTGGACCAGCCGGCGGCGCGGAAGATTCACGTCAAGCCTGTGCCGCTGCTCGGTGGCTTGGCTATCTATTGCGGTGTGGTGCTGGCGTCTTTGCTGTCGCTCCCGGGCCCCATGGAAGCGCAGACGGTGGGTATCCTGGCTGGAGCGACGCTGCTGGGCGTCGTCGGCCTGCTCGATGACAGGGGTTTGCTGCACCATCAGGTGAAGCTGTTCTTGGCCATGCCGGCTGCGGCGATGATCCTGCTCGTCTCCGGCATCCGCGCCGACGTGTTTACGCCGTTCCTGCCAAAATACGGTCCCGCTCTGGATGTGGCGCTCACGCTTGTCTGGGTGGTGGGCGTGACGGCCGCCTTCAGCATTCTCGATCACATGGATGGCCTGTGCGCTGGCGTCGCGGCGGTCGGGGCAGCCTATTTCACGCTGTTTGCCTCGCTCGCCGGCCAGACGGTCGTTCGGGTGCTCGCTGCGGCAACGCTGGGCGCGGCGGTTGGATTCCTGCGATGGAATTTCAAGCCCGCCAAGATCTTCATGGGTGATTCCGGCGCCATGTTTCTCGGCTTCCTGATGGCCACCCTGGGGCTTAAGCTTCGGCCACTCTGGGTGCCGCATTCGACCGGATGGATGGTGCCGGTGCTCATCCTGCTCGTTCCGGTGTTCGATACTTCCCTGGTAACGGTTTCCCGCATGCGGCGCGGCCTTTTGCCCTTTTCCTCTCCGGGGAAGGACCACACTGCGCACCGGCTCTCAAATCTCGGTTGCGGGCAACGGGGCGCCGTTCTGTCTCTGTATGGATTGGGTGTTTTGGGCGGCGCTCTGGCACTCCTGGTGTCCTATTGGGCAGCAACACCGTCCTACATCCTTTTCGCTGCGCTTGCCACGGCTGCGCTGGTCGTCATCGTTTTCCTCGAGACGGCCCCATTCGAAGTCCAGCAGAATCCACCCCGGCGTTCCTGAACGCCGCCTGAGCCTTGCCCCGTTCCAGCAGGATAGGGGGCCGGCGTTCCTTCAAAGGCACCCTTGTGGTCCGGTATACTGTCAGTTTCCTGTGTTGGACGGCTTTTGGGTAGATCGATTCAGTGACCTCCATATCGCCAGAGACTCACCTTGAACAGGGTGTCCGCCGGAACAGTCGAACGTCTCCCATAACGGTTGTGGGTGGTTCGGCCGCCGGTTTCTACACGGCTTGGCTCCTGAGCCGGGGCGGCCGCCAAGTCCGCGTCTACGAGCGGGCTGAACGGTTGGATCCCACTCCTCGTACCCTGATCGTCACGTGCCATATGCGGGACATGCTCGGATCGCTCGGCGAGCCTTCCGTGCTGAATGAAATCCGCCGCTTCGAGGTCTGGAGCGACGGACGTTCGGCCCAATTTGCCCTCCATCGGCCCGACCTGATCATCGAACGGTCCACGCTGATCCACACGCTGGCCGAGCGCGCTCGCGCCGGCGGTGCCGAACTGATGCTGGGTCGGCGCTTTGTCGGCCTCTCGTCCGATCCAAATGCACCGGGAATCGAGCTGGCTTCGCGCGAGAACGGCGACCGTGAGACCTGGCCGGCTGCCACCGTGGTTGGCGCCGACGGGGCCTTGAGCGAAGTCGCCCGCTCGGCGGGTTGGCCACGGCCCGAAACGGTGCCGCTGCTACAAGCGGTTGTGCGACTGCCCGTCGATTATCCGCGCGACACCGTCCGCGTCTGGTTCGTCCCCGACGACACGCCGTACTTCTACTGGCTGCTTCCGGAAAGAGAGGGCTTCGGCGCGCTCGGATTGATCGGCGAAGACGGCGCGAAGACGCGGCGCAGCCTCGAAGGTTTCCTGGAAAAGCGCGGGTTCGAGCCGCTGGAATATCAAGGGGCGCGTATCCCCGTTTATCGCGGTTGGGTGCCGGTGCACCGGCGCTTCGGGCAGACGGACGTTTATCTGGTGGGCGATGCGGCCTGTCAGGTGAAGGTTTCCACCGTGGGCGGGATCGTCACTGGGATGCGCGGGGCGCATGCCGTGGCTCAAGCCATCCTTAACGCTGACGGGGCGGGTGAACTGCGCTCGCTTCGGCGCGAACTGAACCTGCACCTGCTCGTTCGCCGTTCCCTCCACCAGTTCACCCAGTCGGACTATTCTCACCTGCTCGGCCTGCTGAACCCCGGCGCGCGTCAATCCCTGGAACGCTTTCATCGTGACGACGCGGCTCGCGTCCTTTTCCGGCTCTGTCAGAGCCAGCCGCGCCTGCTCTGGCTCGGTTTGCGCGGGCTACTAACGAGCCGCGGCTTTCCCTCAAACGGGTCAGCCGAGTGATCCGGCGGCGGACAGCTCGCTGTTGCGACGAGAGCTGACCCTTTGCACGAAGAGCTTTTCGCTGGACCGGCTCTGAGCCACAATGGAGTGACAAAATCTAAACGATTTGGAGAACAACCCCTTGCGAATCTCGGTGATTGGCTGTGGATACGTTGGCCTGGTGACGGGCAGCTGTCTGGCCGAACTCGGCCACACGATTGTCTGTTTCGATAGCGATCCGGCAAAAGCGCAGATGCTGCGCGAAGGGCGCATGCCCATCTACGAACCCCATCTCGAGGAAGTCTTCCTGCGAAACCGGCAAGAGGGAAGGCTCAGTCTGGTCGACGAGGCAAGTGAAGCGGTGCGGTCGGGCGACGCGATCTTCATCTGCGTGGGAACGCCTCCTCTCGAAAATGGTGACGCCGACCTCAGCGCGATCGACCATGTGGCGCGCGTCATTGCCACCGAAGCGAAATCGCCCAAGCTCGTCGTCGAAAAGAGCACCGTCCCGGTTCGCACTGGGCAGGAGCTGAAGCGCGCCCTCTCCGTGTACGGCCGCAATTCCGGCGTCACCTTCCGCGTCGCCTCGAATCCCGAATTCCTCCGCGAAGGCAGCGGTGTGGGGGATTTCCTCCATCCAGACCGTATCGTCGTCGGCGTCGAGGACGAGGAGACCGAACGCCAGTTGCGCGAGATTTACCAGCCGGTCATCGACGGCAAGTTTCGCTGCCCGCTTCATCCCTCCGGCTGCGAGGTGGCGGAGAAACCCACTCTCGTCGTCACCACGATCGCCAGTTCCGAGCTGATCAAACACGCCTCGAATTCCTTCCTGGCGCTCAAGATCTCCTACGCGAACGCCCTGGCCGACCTCTGCGAACGCCTCGGCGCCAACGTCGAGGAGGTTACCCGAGCCATGGGCCTGGACCCGCGCATCGGTCCGCATTTCCTGCGCGCCGGCCTGGGTTTCGGCGGCTTCTGTTTCCCCAAGGACATCCAGGCTTTCATTCGCCTGGCTGAGCGCGTCGGAATCGACTTCCAGCTGCTCAAGCAGGCCGAGGCAATCAACAACGACCGCGCCGCGCGTTTCACCGAGAAGATTCGCCACGCCCTTTGGGTGATCCGCGACAAGCGAATCGGCCTGCTCGGTCTGGCATTCAAGCCGAATACCGACGATATTCGCTACTCTCCCGCCCTCAAATTGGCCGGGCAACTACTGGCCGAGGGTGGCCGCGTGCACGCCTATGATCCGAAAGCGATGGACCGGGCGCGCGCGGAACTGCCCGGGATCTGTTATGAGGCCGATCCTTACGCGGTGGCTCGCGATGCAGACGCGCTCGTCCTCGCCACCGAATGGCCGGAATTTGCGGGTCTGGACTGGGAAAAGATCCGTGCCGAGATGGCCCGGCCACTGCTGATCGACGGCAGAAATATGTTCCGGCCCCAGGAAATTCGCGCACTCGGCTTCGAGTATCAATCGGTGGGACGTCCTGACGGTGATTCCACCGGCCTGGCCTGATCGCCTGGAGAAAGCGTTCTTTGATGGCGTAAGAGAGAGCCGGTTTTTCCTCCGCTTGCGGTTTTCATTCCGCAATGGACTGAAAACCGGCTTTCCTTACGGGGGAACCTGATCCGCTGCTACGGGGGAACGACTCGTCGCGGCGGCCCTCAGTCTTGCTGTACCTGCACGACTTTCCGGAAAAACTCCACTGTTTGAGGCAAACCCTCCTCAAGCGTTACGCGGGGCTCCCAGCCGAGCAGGCGCCTCGCTTTTGTGATATCCGGGCAACGACGCTTTGGATCGTCCGCCGGCAGCGGCTCGAACCGGATCGCGGTCTTGGAATCGGTGTATTTCAGCACCATTTCCGCGAACTCCAGAATCGTCATTTCGCGTGGATTGCCGATGTTGACGGGGTCGTGGTGATCGCTCTCGAGTAGCCGGTAGATGCCGTCGATCAGGTCCGAGACGTAACAGAAGCTGCGCGTCTGCTTCCCGTCGCCGTAAACGGTGAGCGCCTGGCCGGTGAGTGCCTGATAGACGAAATTGGGCAGCACGCGGCCGTCGTTCAGCCGCATGCGCGGTCCATAGGTGTTGAAGATGCGCACGATCCGCGTGTTCAGGCCGCGCGCGCGGTGATAGGCCATCGTCAGGGCTTCGGAGAACCGCTTGGCTTCGTCGTACACGCTGCGCGGTCCGATCGGGTTCACGTGGCCCCAATAGGTTTCCGGCTGCGGCGAGACCTCCGGATCTCCGTAGCATTCCGACGTGGAAGCCAGCAGAAATCTGGCCTCTTTCGCCTGCGCCAGCTCGAGCATGTTCCTTGTACCCAGCGAACCGACTTCGAGCGTCTCGATCGGCAACCGGAGATAATCCACCGGGCTCGCTGGGCATGCGAAGTGCAAAACGGCATCGACCGAACCCTCCACCGTGATGGGCTGCGTCACGTCGTGCCGGACCAATTCAAACTGCGGGTTGCCGGCAAGGTGGGCGACGTTTTCCTCTCTGCCGGTGGCGAAGTTGTCCAGACAGAGCACTTTCCACCCTTTCTCGATCAAAAGATCAGAAAGATGAGATCCCAGAAAACCGGCCCCTCCACTAACGACTGCGCGCATGTGCCCTGCCTGAATGGGATTTCCCCGACGAATCAGAGAAGCCGGCTTCGGAAGCCTGCCACGACATTCTAGACCGGCAGTGGATGCCTTCGGCAAGAAAAGCTCGTTGCAACCGGTTTGCCTCGTGCTCCTGGTCCGGCCCGGAGCCGCAGCCCGGGTTGCAAACGACAGTTGCAAAAAGGGCAAAAAGGGCTCTTGGCGGGGCTTGGCACTCGGTGTAGGATGCTCCCAAGTTTTAGGTGCCTTCTATGCGTTTGCGATACTTTAGCCTTCTGCCCTTGCTGGCGCTGGTAGGGCTTGTAGCGAGTGTGGCTCCGGCTGTACGTCGGGGAAAGCGGTCCCAGCGCCCACGTCCTGCCGTGAGCGCCTCGGCGTCGTCGCAAGAGAGGACGCTCGCCGTTCCTCCGGCCGGCCAAGCCGCCGCTCCCCTCACACGCCCCTTTTCCGTCCGCGTCGTTTCTTATCAAATCGACGCCCGTCTGAACCCGGCGCAAAAGACCATCGACGCCACCGAGACGCTGCGCTACCACAATCTCACCGGCCAGCCGCTCGATACGTTCCCCTTCCATCTCTACCTGAACGCCTTTCAGCCGCAATCGACCTTCATGACTGAGGTCCACCAGATGGGTACCCGCGGTACCGGCTCCGGTTCGGACTGGGACCCCGCGCACTTCGGATCGACCACCATCCGCCGTTTCCAGGTGGAGGGGATGGGCGATCTGACCCGACAGATGAAGTTCATTCATCCCGATGATCAGAACGCCAGCGACCGCACCGTCTTCGAGGTGAAGCTGCCGCATCCGGTGGCGCCCAACGATTGGGTGACTTTCCAGATCGCTTTCCACGACAGATTGCCCGAGGTAATGGAGCGCGCCGGCTACAAGCGCGACTTCTTCATGGTGGGGCAATGGTTCCCGAAGGTGGGCGTCTGGTGGCATGGAGCATGGAATTGCCACCAATTCCATGCCAATACGGAATTTTTCGCCGATTTCGGCACCTACGACGTGCACATCACCGTCCCAGCCAACTACATCGTCGGCGCCGTCGGCGACCGGTTTTCCACGGCTGAAGTTCCAGGCGGAGAGAAGACCGTTACGTTTCACGCCGCCGACGTCCACGATTTCGCCTGGACGGCCAGTCCTCGTTTCCGCGACGTTGAGGATTCTTGGACCGGCAGCGCCGGTCTGGTTCACATTCACCTGCTGATGTCGCCAGGCCACCAGAGCAGCACCGCGCGCTACCTGCACGCGCTCAAGGGCGCGATGGCCTATTTCGACCGTGCCTACGGTCCCTATCCCTACGACACGATCACCGTGGTCGATCCGCCCAACGGCGCGATGGACGCCGGCGGCATGGAATATCCCACGCTGATCACCGCCGGCACCAGTTGGTGGATGCCGACCGGTATCCGCGAGCCGGAAGTGGTGGTGGTGCACGAATTCGGCCACCAGTATTGGTACGGCATGGTGGCGACCAACGAGTTCGAGGATGCCTGGCTCGACGAAGGCATCAACAGCTATTCGGAAGTGAAGACGATGGACGCCCTCTACGGTTCAGACCGCTCAATGATCGATTTCCACGGCCTGACGGCCGGCGACGCCGAAGAGCAGCGCCTTTCCTACCTCAGCCTGCCCGACACGGACCCACTCACCCGATTCGCCTGGCAGTTTATGAATTCGCACGCCTACGGGGCCGTCACCTACGGCAAGACGGCCACTGTGCTCCTCACGCTCGAAGGCATGATCGGGCAGCGGACGATGCAGCGCGCCATGCGCACCTATTTCCTTCGTTACCGTTTTACCCATCCGACCGGAGCCGATTTTCTCAACACGATGAACGAGGTCGCCGGCCGCAATCTTGATTGGTACTTCGATCAGGCCGTCAGCGGCACTCGCATTCTCGACTATGAGGTGACCCAACTGCACTCCAGCCGCGTGAAGTGGTGGCAGCCGCGCGGAAAGGGAAAGCCACTCTACGACGATACGGTGCTCATCCATCGCAGGGGAAGCTTCGTCTTCCCCGTTCGGGTCCGCATCCGCTTCGACGACGGGAAGACGGTCGACGCGCAGTGGGACGGCGGCGACCGCTGGGTTCGATTCTCCTACGTACGCCCGGATCGTGTCGTTTCGGCGGAAATCGATCCCGGTCACAAGGTGTGGCTCGACCGCGACATGTTCAACAACAGCCGCATCACCGACTTCCAGGGCCTGGTCATCGGCAAGCTGGCCGTCTATTGCCAATTCCTGGACCAATGGGCGGCGCAGTTGCTGGCTTGGCTCGCCTGAACCGAGGAGAAAGACGGACGACATGCTGAAAGGAACGCGATCCGCGAGTGCGGGATTTGGACTGCTCTTCCGGCGGCAATACCTGCTTTGGTGGATTTTCGCGGTGAATTTCGTGCTCGCCGCGATGGCGACCCTGCCCGCCGCGGCCAGCATCGCTGGCGTCATGGGCCACAGCTTCTATTCGAATCGCCTGCTCACCGGATTCGACGTCGGCGTTCTCACCGAGCTCATGATGCGTCCCCAGGTCCACGGCGGCGCCAGCCTCACCCTGTTTCCGCTGATCTTCTTCGTCTTCATGCTGCTCGCCGAGGGCGGCATTCTGCTGGCCTACCGGCAGGATCGCCGGCTGGGTACAGGCGAGTTCTTCGGCGCGGGCGGAAAATTTTTCTGGCGGTTCGTGCGGCTGGCGCTGTGCCTGCTGGTGCTCCTCGTGCCGGTCATGCTTGTCTGGCACGGAATCACAACTTGGGCGGATGAACTGTCGGCCAATTCGCCGAATCCCTTGACCGGTTTTCGCGTCGAACTCGGCGGCGGCATCGTCTTGCTGCTCGTATTTCTCGCCCTGCGTCTCTGGGTCGACATGGCGCAAGTGCACGTGGTCGCTTCCGACGAGCGGTCAGTGCTGCGGGCGCTGCGCTGGGCGTTCGGCACCACGGTGCGGCACTTCGGCTCGCTCTACTGGCTGTTCCTGCGGATCAGCGTGGCGGCATGGGTGGAGCTGGCGCTGCTCTTCTGGATCTGGATGGACTACGTTCCGCACGAGCACATGGGACTCTCGTTCCTGCTGGGGCAGATTGCTCTGCTGCTTTGGCTCGCGGCGCGTCTCTGGCAGCGCGCCGGAGAAACCGTCTGGTACGCGCGCAGAATCGAGACGGTTCCCTCGAACTGATTCGGCAAGAGGTGTTCGTAACCGTTCCTCGCAAACGGATTTCTCTCACTCACAAGGAAGTCTGATGCAGCCTACCAGGCCGCGTGCCGATGCGGCACTGGTATGTGCGCGCGAAAGTCCATTCCGAGAAGTCTCCTCGGTTCATGGCAGGATTCCCCGAGAGCCGGTTGGGCAGAGCGGATCGGTTCCAAGCCGTCGGCCTGTCGCCGGGCCAGCGTGGGTTCGCCGAGGCGGATGCGGTGATTCGTATAAACCTGCTTGTCGCCGCTCTCGGCCAGGAAATAACTCGATTTGGGAGGAAGCCGGACCAGAGCTTTCTTCCGTTTATCCGGCGGGACAACCAGGAAGACACGGGTTGAGGAGCACCAGAGCGAACGGAAGGTCCGGTCGTTGTAGAAGATCTTCGGCGCGTCGGCGTAGTAGGAGCCGAATTCGAGCCCATTGTATTGGCCGTTGTAGAGCAGGATGCGGCGGTCGGTGTAGAAGCCGACGGCGCTGGCGCCCTCGATCTCGCCATAGACGACGATCTTGTCCTGAGGCCGCAGGTACTTTTCAATTTCCTTGGCTACAGGCTCGGAGGACAGGTGCGGCGTGAAGACGCCGTACGCCGAGTTGGCGCAGAACAGGAATCCCGCCATCGTGAATGCCAGCGCCAGGTTGGCGGCAAGGTGCCGGTGCTTTCGCCGGAACCACAGGGCCGTCAGCAGGCCCGCCAGCAGCACAATAGCCGCCAGCGCCGCCTGCGTTCGCAGGTCGGCGAAGGAATCCGGGGTCAGCTCCAGGAAATCGGTCATCGAGAGGCGGTAGAGGGAAGCCTTCTGCTGGTGCAGGAGCGTTGCAATGTCGCCGGTGCTGTGGACGCTTCGGGAAACCCAGAGCATTACGCCCAGCACGGCTGCGGCGACCACCCCGAGTCCTGCGAGCACGCCCTGGAGCCGCGGCAGCCATTTCCTGGCCTGCTTTTCAGCTTGTGCCAGTCCCAGCCCCAGCAGCAGCGCCATGGCCGGCCAGGCGCTGAAGCTGTAATACTCCATGCGGCTCTTCGTCCAGGAGAAGAAAAGCAGGATGAACCCCGCCCAGATGAACAGGAACAGTTTCGCTTGGCCCGAAGCATCCAGTTTGCGCCAGGTGCGCGGCCTCGGAAACTCCGCCAGCGCGTAAGGCGCGAAGATGCTCCAGGGGAACAGCCAGACGAAGTGCTCGGCGAGCCAGAGCCACAACGGTACTGCGGCGTAGTCCGCGGGATACCGCCAGCCAAGCGCCCGGAACACCTGTTCGTTCAGGAAATAGAACCAGAAGAAATCCACCGGATGCTTCGGCACCTGCAACTCGGCCAGGATATGCCAGGGAAGCGCCACCGCCAGGAAAATCAACGTGCTTGAAACGAGCGGCAGCTCACGTAAGCGCCGCCATTGGCCGGTCAGCAGGATGAACAGCAAGATAATCGCCACCGGGAAAACCACCCCGACGAGCGACCGCGTAAGAACCGCCAATGCGATCAATACGGCCGCGCCCCAATAGCCCTTCTTCGGCGAGAGCGTTCCGGTCCACGAGCGCAAAAATAAATAGAACGCCGCCGTGAACTCCAGGGCGTAGATTGCTTCGGGGATCATGATCCTGGTGAAGAGGAACGTGCCGACGCACGTGGCCATCACCAGGCCGCCGTAAAAGCCTTCCCGCTCGCCGAAGAATTCCCGGCCCAGCAGGTACAGCATCAGCACCAGCCCGACCACCGCCAGCGCCAGCGGCAGCCGTGTGGCGAACGTGGTGGGACCGAAAATCGCGTAGCTCGCCGCCACAAGCCAGTAGTGCAGTGGCGGCTTTTCCAGGTAGCGTACCCCGTCGATATGGAGCACCACCCAGTTGCCGGTCTGCAGCATCTCTCTCGAGGCGATCGCGTGCGCGCTGTCAGCATCGTCCAGCAAGGGCGGACGCGCTGCTGTCCCGACGAAAATGCCTGCGGAAAGCGCTAGTAGAAGCAGGATGGAGAAACGACGGCTCATGCGAATTCAAGATTATCGCCAAAAGCGGGGCAAGCTGGCAAAACAACGTTTCAAAACATGGAGGCCGAGGGAAAGGGCGATGAGGCTACGCCCAGCGGACGAGGATACTGCCGGTTGTGAATCCCGCCCCAACCGCCATCAGCAGCACCAGATCGCCGCGGTGCAAGCGGCCCTGCTCGACGGCGTCGCGCAGACCGAGAGGAATGGTTCCCGCGGTGGTGTTGCCGTAGCGGTCGATGTTGATCATGATCTTCGAATCGGGGATGCCGAGCCGCTCCTGCATTGCCCGGATGATTCGCAGGTTTGCCTGATGAGGAACCACGAGCGCCAGGTCGTCGCCGGAGAGGCCGTTCCTTGTGAGAAGTGTGTTTGAGACTTCGCACATCCGCCGCACGGCGTATTTGAACACCTGCGGGCCGTCCTGGTGGACGCAATGCATCTTCTTGTCGATCGTTTCATGAGTCGGCGGATGGAGCGAGCCGCCGCCGGGCATGAACAGGTTGCAACCGCCCGAGCCGTCAATATCGTGATGGAAGTCGAGAATCCCCTCGGCGTCCGATTCCGCCGGTTCGAGCAGAACCGCTCCGGCACCGTCGCCAAACAGTACGCAGGTGGCGCGATCGCTGAAGTCGAGGATCGACGTCATCACGTCGCTGCCGATCACCAGCACTTTCCGATGCGTGCCCGCGCCCACGAACTGCGATCCTACCGTCAGGGCATAAAGGAAGCCCGAGCAGGCCCCCGAAAGATCGAATCCCCAGGCATTCTTCGCGCCCAGCTTGTCTTGAACCAGGCAGGCAGTGGCGGGAAACATCATGTCGGGCGTCACCGTGGCGACCACGATCATGTCAATATCTTTGGGTGAGACGCCTTTTTGCTCCAGCACCTTGCGGGCCGCTTCCGCGCCCAGATGCGAGGCGGCAATGCCCGGATCAACAATGTGGCGCTCACGAATCCCCGTCCGCGTCCGGATCCACTCGTCGCTTGTTTCGACCATCTTCTCAAGGTCGGCATTCGTGAGCACGCGTGGCGGCACGTACCCCGCTACACCGCTGATTTTCGCTGCAATCCGTCTTGCCATTCGCTCGCTCCGCAACCTCTGGAAGAATCCCGCATTCTAAGCAATCGCCGCAAGGGGTGACAAGGCAGTTCCCCGGCGGGCCCGGGCTCAGGTGCGTAGGCTCCCTCTACTTCACGATTTCATAACGGTAGCTGACCGTCGCCACTTTGCCCAGCGTCACCGCAACGCCGCAGTACTTCGTTTGGCTCAATTCCACCGCGTCCTTCACCGCCTTTTCGTCCAGATCGCCTTCCAATCGGTAGAGTACCTCGATTTTCGTCCAGACGGTGGGCGCCGAAGGGGCGCGCTCTCCCGAAACGGAGACGACCAACGAGGTGAGCTTTTGACGCTTCTTCTGAAGGATCAGGGCGACATCGGTCGCCGTGCACGATCCCAGTGCGGCCAGCAGCATTTCCATCGGGCCGGGAGCGGAATTGCGCTGTCGGTCGGAATCGAAAGCGACGGCGTGGCCCGAAGGTGTTGTCGCGAGAAATTGCTGGTTTTCAATCCAGCGAACCGTGGCGGTTTGCATTGGGACCCTCCGGCGGCATTGTAGCGAAGCCTGCCGCCGAGAGCGAGCGGGAGGTGCCGGGAACGATCAGCGCATCTGGGAAGAGGATTCCATCGCGTGCCGGCGCAGCGCCTGGATGAACGCCTGCACCAGCATCGGATCGAGTTGTTTGCCGGCAACGCTTTGCAGTTCAGCGAAGGCCTGCTCGCTCGATCGCGGCAGTTCGACCATGCCGGAAACCAGCGCGTCGTAGACCTCGGCGATTGCGATCAGCCGGGCTCCTTGGGGGATGCGTTGGCCGGCCAGGCGGTCGGGATAGCCGGCTCCGTCGAAATTCTCGTGGTGGTGGCGCACCATCTGCTGCACTCGGCTCATTCCCGGCAGCACACTCAGCAGTTTCCAGCCCATCACCGAGTGCTGCCGCACCGCGTCGCGCTCGCCGGGCAGCAGCACACCGCTCTTCCGCAGCAGGTTTTCCGGCACACCGATCTTGCCGATGTCGTGAAACAGTCCGGCCAGCCGTATCTCTTCCGTTTCGTCAGCGCTCAGCGAGAGCGCCTCGGCTGCCAGCACTACCGAGTCGGCGATCCGCCGCGAATGGCCGTGGGTTGCGAATTTCTTCTCATCGACCACGCGCACCACCGTCATCAGACCGTCGAGCATCGTCGAAGGCAGTTCGCCGGGCATCAGGCTGCGGCCCTGGCTGGCCAACGCCGCGGCCAGTTCCTCCAGCCAGTTGAGCACCAGATCGAAAGCCTCGGGTCCGCACGCAAAGTCCTGCTGCAACTCGAAGCCCGGCAGGTCGCTGGAGGTCGGCCGCGCCGCTTCGGCCGGTTCGAGCACGAATCGTTGCGCGCTCGAGACCGCGTTGCCACCGCGCCGCTTCGAGAGATACATCGCTGCGTCGGCGCGTTCGAGCAGTTCCTCGGGTGTCGAACCGTGCACCGGGAAAGCGGCGATGCCGAAACTGGCGGTGATGCCGCGCTGGCGCAGCAGCGGATCGGCCGCCAGCATCCCCCTCATCTTGTTCGCCAGTTGCCGCGCCTGTTCCAGTGCCGTTTCCACCATCAGGATGACGAATTCGTCGCCGCCGTATCGCGCCACCACGTCCGAGCGCCGGCAGTGCTCTTCGAGCAGGCGGCCTACCCGGCGCAACACCACGTCGCCTTCCAGGTGTCCGTAGTGGTCGTTCACGAATTTGAAGCGGTCGAGGTCCATCAGCAGCAGGGCGAACGGACGTCCCATCCGCGTGGCGCGGCGCCACTCCGACGAAAGGGCTTCCATTAGGTAGCGGTGCGTCTTCACGCCCGTCAGTCCGTCGGTGATGGCCTGTTCCTGTGCCTTCTGCAGCGTGCGGGCGTTGTGCAGCGCCCCGGAGATCAGGTCCGCGAGCGTCCGGAGCAGTAGGTGTTCCTCTTCCGTGAACTCATGCTCTTCGCTCGTTTCGATGTAGAGCACACCCATCAGTTCATCGGCGTACATGATCGGAAGCGCCAGGCCGGAGACCGAACCTTCCAGCAGAAACGGTGAGCCGTCGGGCGCGGAACCGCTCGATGCTTCGCCGGTACGCGCCACGTCGCCGATCAACCCGTCGCCAAAGGTGACCCGCTGGCCGAGCGCTTCCCGCCGCCGGCCGGCCTCGGCGCGCACGACGATTTCCTTGGTGTCGTAGTCGGCCAGCCCGATGCCGATGTGGTCGTAGCTCAGGCCCTGCTCCAGCTCTTCGGCGATGCGGATAAGCATCTGCTCGACGTTCAGCGTGGCGATGGCGTGGCGTGAGACGTTGTTCAGCAGCGTGAGGTGGCGCGACTTTTCCTGTTCCTGACCGAAAAGCCTCGCGTTTTCCATCGCGATCCCGGCGGAATTGGCGAGCGCTACCATCAATTCCAGATGACTCTCGTCGTAGGCTTTTTCCTCCTGGCTGAAGACGGCCATGACGCCTACCGCGCGGTCGTAGAGCACCACCGGCACTCCGCAAAAGCAGCCCAGGCCCTCCATCGGCTCCAGGCCGAGCCGGTGCAGCTCATCGGCCAGGTCTTCGCGGATCAGCGCCGGCCTGCGCGTTCGCAGGATGTGCTCGATCAGACCGTTCCCCAGCGGGCGCGAGCTCCGCGGACAGCGCTCGCCCTCGAGCACCTCCAGATCCAGCAGAATCTGCTCGTGTTCGGGCGCCAGACGGGCAATGAAAAAGTTTTCCGCGTCGAACAGCTGCCGCATCTCCGCATAGATCCTGTCGCAAAGGTTGTCGAGGTCCAGCGTCGAGCTGAGGGCGCGGCCGATTTCGTTCAGCGCGTTCATCTCCTCAGTGCGGCGTGTGGTCTGTTGAATGAGGTAGCTGTTTTCGACGGCCATCCCCACCTGGTGGGTTAGTGCCAGCAGAAGCCGCAGTTCGGGCGCGCTGAACTTCCGTTTCTTGGGCGTGCCGAGCAGAAGCAGTCCAAAGACGCGCTCACGCGCCTGCAGGCTGATGCCCACCGCGTTTTGCAGCTTTTCCGGCACCAACAGCTCGCGCACCTGACGGAAGGCGGGCTCGCTCTGCAGGGGCTCCCACTCCTCGTCTCGCAGGATTTCCCGCAAGATCATCACGCCACCGAGCCGGGCCACCAGATGCACCAGCGTGCGCCCCACCTGTTCCTGTCCGGCCAGTTCCTGGAACTGCGCGCTGATCCCGCTGCCGACCACGGTGGCCGGTTCCGGCGTTTCATCGAAGTTCACCAGCAGGACGCCGGTCGGCAGGCGCATGACGCGCAAAATCCTCTCGAGCGCCTGCTTGAGCGCGCGCTCCATCTCCTCGCCCGTAAAACCGGAAGCCGCCAGGTTCAGGTTGGCGAGCGAGAGCATGTTGCGCTCCACGCGTCGTTTTTCCTCTTCGTAGAGCGAAACCAGTTGCAGCAATCCCACGGAGACTTGCGGCAGGAGGAAGATCAGCCTTACGTCAGCCGTGACCCAGCCCAGATGCCTGTCCACCACAGCCGCCACCAGTGTGGCGCCCCAGGCCACCAGCGCTCCGGCCAGAATGCACTCCGCGCTCGATTCCTGGATCTGTCCTTCCTCCCAGAACGCGCGCGCCGCCAGAATCAGCAGAAACCCGGTACCGAAATCCGGCGGGACGGAAATCTTTCCCAGCCAATTCGCGATTGCCCAGACTCCGAACAGTGCGGCTGCCAGAAGCTCCAGGCGGACGCGAATCCGGCTCTGCTTGTAGGCCTGTGCTGAGGCCAGCAGCAGCAGCACGGCGACCGCGAGCAGGAAAGAGTTGAGCGGGGCTTCCCAGGATCGTGCCGGCAGCCACTGGTTGAGGAAAGGCGTGAGATAGTGCAATGCAACCAGTCCCCACGCCCAGGCCCACAAACGCAGATAGTTGAGCCGTTTCTGGCGGAACATGTAGACGAGCAGCGAGGAAAGCAATGCCGCAAAACCCAGCATTGCGAGAGCCACGCCGGATGTTCCCGTCAACACGCCGAATGCCTCACTCTATGGGCCAATCTGTTCCATTCTCGATGCACGCCGACCTGTCCGGCACGGGGAAATGGCATACTTTCCCTCGGACTTTCGACAAACACTGCCGACGCGCGCCGACCAGGCGTCAAATAGAGAACTGGTACCACCCTCTGCCGGAATATAGCTGGGGGGCAGAAAAGGGGTCAAGGCTCAGAAATCGTTGGTAGCGGAAAGGATAAGGGCTGCATCGTCTACAGCATTTTGGTAACCCCCCCTCTTTTCTCGGTCGGTCCCGGAACTCCGATTGCCGGCGTTCGCCGCGGTGGTGCTGCCCGGCCATAGTGTCTGCCGCTGCCGGCCGAAATTCCTCAGCATCGGCCATCTGGTGTATCTTGTTCTTCTGTCCTTCGCAGTCCTAGGATGCATTTCGGGACAGCCCAGTCATCATGACGAACCTAAAACCACGTGTCCGATTCGCGCCCTCACCAACCGGCTACCTCCACGTAGGAGGTGCCAGAACCGCTTTGTTCAACTGGCTCTACGCCCGAAACAAGGGAGGGACGTTCCTGCTGCGCGTTGAAGATACGGACGTGGAACGCAACCGGCCAGAGTTGGTGGACGGCATCCTGAACGACCTGAAATGGCTGGGGGTTCAATGGGACGAAGGACCGTATTTTCAGTCGGAGCGGCTCGACCTGTATCGTGAGGCCGCGCAGCGGCTGCTGAGCACCGGCGCGGCGTATCCCTGCTTCTGCGCTCCATCCCAGTACGCCGGGCCGGAGGCCAAGGAAGAGAGCGAGGAAAACGAGGAAGCGAGCGTGCCCGCGGCGCGCCAGGCGTGTCCCTGCCGGAATCTGGCCGCGGCCGAGCGCGAAAGCAGAATCCGGGAAGGCCTTCCCTACGCGATCCGTTTCCGCGTGCCCGAAGGCGGCACGACGAGTTTCCAGGACGAAGTCTTCGGCACGCGGGAAGTGGCGAACTCGGAAATCGAGGATTTCGTTCTGCTCCGGTCGAGCGGGCTGCCGACATACCAGTTGAGCGTGGTGGTAGACGACGTCGATATGGGAATCACCCACGTTGTCCGTGGCGCGGACCATCTTTCGAACACGCCCAAACAGGTGCTGCTTTATCGTGCCTTGGGAGCGAATCCTCCCATTTTTGGCCACGTTCCTCTGATCCTGGGACCTGACCGCACGCGGCTCTCAAAGCGCCACGGCGCCACCAGCGTCGGCGCTTACGCTGAAGAGGGTTTTCTGCCTGAGGCGTTTCGAAATTTCCTGGTGCTGCTGGGCTGGTCGCCCGGCGACGACACGGAACTGCTCGATCCGGACGATATGATTCGCCGGTTTTCACTCGAAAGCGTCAGCCGGACGAACGCCGTGTTCGATCGGGCGAAGCTGGAATGGTTCAATGTGCAGTATCTCCAGAAACTGCCGGTGGAGAACCTGTTGCCCTATGTCGAGACCACGCTCCGTGGTGCTGGCATCTGGCGCGAGGAATGGAACGGTTCCGAGCACGTCTGGCTCGCTCGCACGGTGGACCTGATTCGCCCTCGCACGCGGCTGCTGGGCGATTTCGCCACGTGGGCACGGGCTTTCTTCAGCGATGATTTCGATTACGACGAAGCCGCCCGCGCGAAATTCTGGAAAGACGAGCGGCTGCCGGCAATGCTCGAAAAGCTGGCCGGGGCGCTCGATGCCGCTCCCGAATGGGACCACGACAATTGCGAGAAAGCCCTGCGCGACCTGGCCGCAGCCGAAGGCGTCAAGGCCGGCCTGCTGATCAACGCCACGCGCGTGGCCATCGTCGGTCGCGCCGTCGCTCCGCCGCTGTTCGAGACGATGGTGGTGCTGGGGCGCGAGCGCGTGGTACGCCGCATCCGCGCGGCATTGCCCGCGATGGCGGCGCGGTAGCCGTTCTTCCTTCAGTGCGGTGGCGAGGACGCGGGCGGGAGAAGCGTCACGGAGCTGTCGCCAAGCGTCACACGATGTCGAAGCTCGCGGACTGCAAGTCCCCTGTTTTCCATGACATAAAATTTTTTATCCGTCACATTTTTCGGGGCTTTGGATAGGTGTCTGTGGAGCGGCCCGGAGGGTGGTCGGCCCGTAAATCCCCGAGGTTTGCTATACGTCCCCCGAGCTAGGTTAGCGAGCAGTGCGAATCTCCGGCAACGGGAGGGTCTAAGTGGACTCGGGGGATGCGGAAACGCCAATGTGCGTGGGCGATCAGGTCGGCGGTGCGCTGGTCGAGGTGGAAGCGCAGTTCGGAATCGAGCTGGACTTCGAGCTTGCGTTTGCGGAAGAGACGCATCAGCCAGTTCAACATTTCCTCCTACTGCTGGCGCAGCGCCACCACAGGATCGACTCGCGCCGCTCGCCGCGCTGGCCACCACGCTGCGGCGAGCACAGCCAGCGGTACGATCATCGCCGGGACGGCCCAGGGAGCACCGGCGGCCGTGGCAAGCGCGGTACCCGCGAAAAGCGCGGCGAAGACTCTGGGAAGAAACGGGGCCAGCGCCATACCAGCGAGCCAGCCGATGGCAGGTCCAGCGGCCACACCGCTCGCTCGCCATAGGAAAGCACTCGCACCACAGTCGTGCCGCGCTCGCCCCATACATCTCATGAGGCGGTTGGATGCGGGCCGGCTACTGGCGGCTGCTGCGGGCCGCGACCGTGCCCAGGTTCGCCTGCCGCAACTGCCGGTTAAGCGCAGCCAAATCCTGCGACTTGAGCTTGTTCCACTTCGCCAGTTCGGCCTCGGCCATGACTTTCGCTTTCGCAAAGCCCTGCCGCACGGTCGTGTTCGGCGCATCCAGGCCGTTCTGCGCCGAACCGGAAAGCTGGCCGAGAATCCGGACCAACCCGGTCAGGCTCGTCGGTGCAGGCACCGCGTCGCCTTCGCCCGAGGCATCCGGATTCGGCGGCTCGGAGGCAAACCCCTCGACCGCGTGTACCTTGTGGCTCAGCGCGGAAATCGAAGCAGCCAGTGACTGATTACCACTGGCGCTCGATTCCAGTTTCACCAGCTTCGCGCGCAATTGCTCCGCTTCGCGCCGCGCGCGCGAAACCTGCGTTTGCAGCGCCTGAATCCGGCCCGCAAGTTGCCGTTGCTCCTGCATCGCCTGTGCCGAGTAGGTCATCCCCGGCGCGAGCTTCACCACCAGCGGCTGGGTGTATTGATGACCACCGGCCGTCAAACGCACGGTGTACGTTCCCGGTGCTGCCGGATAGCCCGCGGGACCACGGAAGAAGGCAAAAAAGCTGCGGCGGCCGCCCGTGTTTGCGCCCGGCTTCACCTCGCGCAGATTCCAGGTCCACTCATGCATGCCGGCCGCTGCGCTCAAAATCGCCGGTGTAGGAGCGAAAACCGCGGGAACCGTCATGGTGTTCGGGTTCGGATGGGACACGCGCTGCGTGCTGCTGTAATGCCGCACCACCTGTCCGGCGCTGTTGAGAATGTCGAGCGAAACCGGCCCGCTGTCGGCGCGCAAATAGTAATAAATCACCGCGCCCGAAGGCGG
>JBJKSI010000075.1:0-10664 GCA_046704165.1 Candidatus Acidiferrales bacterium | reverse complement strand
AGATGCGCATGGCGTACTGGCCGGCGCCGAAGACCTGGACGTTGCCGATGCCGTGCAGGCGGGTGATCGGGTCCAATAAATTGATGTAGGCGTAGTTGGCGAGGAACTGGGCGTTGTAGGTGTCGTTGGGCGAGTCCAGGGCGACCAGCATGAAGGGCGAAGTGAGCGACTTCTGCGTGATGAGTCCGAAGCGGGAGACGTCGGAGGGAATCTGGGGAGCAGCCTGCGTTTCGCGCATCTGGCTGAGAATGAGGTCGGTATCCGGGTCGGTGCCGACGGCGAAATCGACCACCATGCTCATCTGGCTGTTGGAGGTGGAGCTGAGCGAATACATGTAGTTCATGTTGTCGACGCCGCTCATCTCCTCCTCGATGGGCGTGGCGACCGACTGAGAGATCGTTTGCGCGTCCGCGCCGACGAACGTGGCGCGAATCATGATTTCCGGCGGCACGATATCGGGGAACTGGGAGATCGGCAGGTGGAGAATGGTGATTGCGCCGATGAATACCGTCAGGATGGCGATCACGATGGCGACGATGGGCCGGCGAATGAAAAAACGCGACATGGACTAGTGGCCCTCCGCCGGCTGGTGGTAGGGCTTGGGTTGCACCCGTTCGCCTTCCCGGACTTTTTGCGCGCCTTCGGCCACGACGTGTTCGCCCAGCTTCAGCCCGTGGGTGATCACCCAGAGCGGGCCGACGGTTTCGCCGACCTCGACCGCGCGCAGCTCCACGCGGTTGCCGCTGGCGACCACGGCGACTTGGTAGTTGCCCTGAAGCTGGGTGACCGCCTGCTGCGGCACGAGCAGCGCGTCGTGCAGCCTTTCGGTGATGGCGCGGACGCGGACGTACTGTCCCGGCCTGAGCAGATCGCGCGGATTGGGAAACGAGCCGACCAGCTGGATCGTGCCCGTCTGCGGATCCACTTCTCGGCCGGCGAAGAGCACACGTCCGTGGTAGCGGTAGGTGCTGCCGTCCGAGAGAATGAGCTGCAGCGGGACCGGCGAGGCGCGCGAGAGCAGATCGACGCTGCCGGAGACGTTGCGGCCGGCGACGCGCAGATATTCCTGCTCGCTGATGGGAAAATAGACCTTGATCGGATTGACCTGCGAAACGGAGGTGAGCACGGTGGAAGGGCCGACCAGATTGCCCACCTGGGTGGTGGTGATGCCGGCGATGCCGGCGATCAGCGAGCGCACCTTCGTATAGCCCAGGTTGAGCTGGGCCGTTTCGACGGCGGCCTCGGCCGCCTGCACCGAGGCTTTCGCCGCCAACTGGGCCTGCCGGTCGTTGTCGAGCTGGCTTTGGGGAATGGCGTGGGCTTGCGCCTCGGGGACGTCGCGGTTCACGTCGAGCGTGGTTTTGGCGAGTTGGGCTTTCGCTTCAGCGAGTTGGGCCCTGGCCTGGTCGAGCACGGCCTGGAAGGGACGGGGATCGATCTCGAAGAGCACCTGATCCTTTTTCACCGTGGTGCCTTCGTGATAGTCCTGCCGGATCAGGTAGCCGCTGACGTGCGGCTGGATCTGTGCATTGACGTAGCCTTGGAGCGTTCCCACCCATTCGCCGTAGACGGGCACGGTTTTCTGTACCACCGGGGCCACTTCCACCACCGGCGGAGGCATATGCGGCCGCCCCTGGGCCGAGGCCGTCTGGCGCGCGCAACCCGCGCCGAGCGCGAGGGCGAGCAACGCGCCCGCGCCGGCGGCCCATCTCCACGATCTTGTCGGTTGGTCACTCAATGCCGATCTCCTCCTCAACTCGCAGGCCGTTTGGCGAATGCCGGTATGCGGCGCCGTGACGGGCGCGCCGACCGGCCGGATTCGTCCAGCCGCGCCCTCAGGTAGCCGGCGAGCGCCGTCTGAAATTCGCCGACGATCGCCCTTCTGTTTTCGATGTCGGAGCGCGCGTAAAGCGTCAGGCATCCGCGAATGATCTGCTGCGTCACGGCGGCCATGCGCGTGGCCTCATGGCGCGAAAGGCCGGGACGGCCGGCGCGCAGCGCCTGGACCATGAGGTCGCGGATCACGCCGCGGCGCTGCTGGCTGTGGGCCGTAGGCGGCAGTTCGAGCAGCGCCAGAAAGGCCGGATGCCTGCGGGCGCAGGCGATCGGGAAGCCGAGCAGGCGCGTCACGAGTTCGTCGGTGGCCAGCGCCGGGCCTTCCGGACGCAGGCCGCTCCAGAATTCCTGGAATTCCTTCAGGTAGCCGGCGCGCAGGGCGTCGGCGACCGCGTCCTTATTGGGGAAAAACTGGTAGAGCGAGCCGACCGACGACCGGCCGCGGTGGGCGATGGCCGACATCGTGGCGGCGTCGTAGCCCGACTCGGCGATCACGCGTTCGGCGGCGTGCAGCAGCCGCTCGACACGCCTGCGGCCGCGTTTCTGGCAGGGCACGCGGCGCGGCGGCGCCCCGCTGAAATGTGAAGACATGCTCACGTTTCTAGCACAACGCGCCGCGCGCGTCCAATCGGCGGGCAACGCGGCCGGGCGCGGGCAGGGAAGCGGGGGCAGGAGGGAAGGCCGGCGCTCAGGCCCAATGGCCGGCGGTGGCGAGCACGAAAATGGCGGCGACCAGCAAGCCCACGCCCGCGAGCATGATCCGCAGCGGCCGCTCGCCCGAATGGCGCCATTCGCCGGTGACGAGTCCCCAGAGGCTCGCGGTGATGACGATCAGCGACATGTACAGCGGCCAGCCGAGCACGGCGCCCATGCTGCCCAGCGCGCCCGCCGCCACGCCGTAGATCACCGTGCTGCCGAACCAGAAGACGGACATCAGCGCCGCCAGGAGGTAGTGGCCACGTCCGCCCGATGCCAGTTGCCGGCCGGTGCGGTTGCGGCGCATCACGTAGACGCAATAGAGCAGGTTGGGTACGCCGCCCGCCACCATCAGCGGCAGCCAGACGGTGTTTGGCGACCATGCGGCCGGCACGCCGGAACGCCGGGCGAGGGCGAGCAGCGGCGCGCCAAAAGCCAGCGCCAGGTTCACCAGCGCCGAGCCGACGCCGCCAATCAGGCAGTAGAAGAGGCCCCGCATCACAGGCACTTTGGCGGGCACGTGGCGCAGCGCCGCTTCGCGTTTCCGGCCCGCCACGGCGCAAAAGCCGACGCCGATCAGCACCAGCAGCAGTCCACTGAGGACCGCCAGACCCTCGCCGGTCAGCGCCTGGCCGGGGTGCAGCTGCAGCAGCGGCACCAGGCTTCCCACGGCTGCCGAAATCCCGAGGATCACCGCGAACGCCAGCCCGATGCCGACCGCGTCCACGGCCAGACCGAAAAATATTTGCGAGACGCCCCAGCTCGCTCCAAAGGCGACCACCGTCCAGACCACGGCGCCGCCCGCCTCGCGATAGATCGAGCCGAGCGCGGGCACCGTCAGGAAAGTGAACAGCACCGGAAACAGGAAGAGCGCGAAGATCGTCCAGACGAGCCAGGTGTTTTCCCACGCCCAGCGCCTGGTGAACTTCATCGGAAGCGTGAAGCTGCCGTTCATTGCTCCGGCCAGGAGCAGCAGCAGGACGCCGCCCGCCGTCTGGTTCATTCGTGTTCTCCCCGGTTCCACCCTTTGTGCACATTCCGCGGCGGGCGGAAAAGCGTATGCGGAAAGGAAGTAGGATGCGCGATCGGGAGGATGCGGCAGCGCAGGATGGCCGAAGTGCGCGGCAGGGGCTATTATAGTAAGCGGGGGTAATCAGATCATATGGTCCTTTCGGAACCTGTATTTATTGGTGTGGATATTGGCGGCTCGAAGATCGCCGCCGGAGTGGTGAACGCGCACGGAAAGATCAACAAGAAGACCCGCGCGCCGATGTTGAGCCAGGCGACCGGGGAAGAGGCATTCGAGCAGGTACGCCAGGTGGTGAATTCGATCATGCCGGAAGGGGCTCGCCGCGGCCCGCGCTACTACATTGGCGTGAGCTGTCCGGGGCCGCTCGATCCGCGGCGCGGCGTAATCATCAATCCGCCGAACCTGCCGTGCTGGCGGCATTTCCCGCTGGCGAGGCGGATTTCCGAAGCCTGGGGGCTGCCGGCCGTTATCGATAACGACGCGAACGCCGCGGCGCTGGCCGAAGCGGTATGGGGCGCCGGCGCGGGTTTCTCGTCGGTCTTCTACGCGACGATCGGCACGGGCATCGGCACCGGATTGGTGCTCGACGGCAAAATCTACCACGGACGCACCGGCGCCGCCGCCGAGGGAGGGCACGTCTCGATCGACTACAACGGCCCACGCTGCGGCTGCGGGAAACGCGGCTGCATCGAGGCGCTCGCCAGCGGACCGGCGCTCGCCGCCCGCGCACGCCGGCGCCTGACCGAGACGGGCCGGCCTTCGAAGATGACCGAACTCGCCGGAGGCAACCTGGACGACTTGACCGGCCAGATGGTGGGCGACGCCTCCCGTCAGGGCGACGAGCTGGCCACGGAACTGCTCGCCGAGACCGCGGACTACCTGGCGATCTGGCTCGGCAACATCATCGACATGATCGAGCCCGATGTGGTGATTTTCGGCGGCGGGATGGGCGAATTGCTTTCGGGCTGGTTCGACCGGATGCACGAGAAGCTGCCGGAGTGGTCGATCAATTCGCGCTGCCGGGAAATTCCGCTGGTTCGCGCGCGTTATCACGAGGACTCGGGCATCGCGGGCGGCGCCGCCGTCTGCCTGCACGAGGAGATGAATTCCCGCTAGCTCGCGGTTTCCGCTTACGCCGGGCTGTCCGCTAGAGTCCCGCCACGGGATGGGAAGGCGCCGAAGGCGCAGGCCCGCCCCGTCGCCGCGCCGCTCCCCTCGCAGAGCTTCGCTCGATCCCTCCTTCGAGATTTCCCGCTTCGTTACTACGGCGATGGTAGTAGTGGCGGGCGTGTAGTAGGGTCCGTGACGGTTTTCTGTTTACACATTCCTGGGTGGGGGAGGGGCGGGATGAAATGGTCGTGGACGGCAGCACTGGTTGCGGCCCTAAGCCTTTTCGTGCCGAGAGTGCGCGGGCAAGGATTCCGCGGCAACCTGATCGGCGTGGTCAAGGATCAAAGCGGCGCGCGCGTGCCGCTGGCGAAGGTGTCGGTGACGCCGGTGGGGGCGGCCGGCAGCCGGCGCAAGATGACCGCCGACAGTCACGGCAATTTCCGCATCAATAATCTGCTGCCCGGCGGCTATGTGGTGACCGTCAGGGCCAACGGCTTCGCGCCGGCGAAGGCGGAGGTGACGATCCAAGTCAGCTCGACGCGGTCGGTGAGCGTGACGATGCGGCCGGCGACGGCGCGGGCCACCGTGACGGTGAGTGCCCAGGCCTCGTCGATCACCACCCAGTCGCTCGACCTGACCAACAGCGTGATTCAGGGCGTGGTGACGAGCAAGGACCTGGAGACGATTCCGCTCGCCTCGCGCTCGTTCGCCAATATCGCCTATCTCGCTCCCGGCACCGAGCCGGTCGAGCCGTCCGATCCCACGAAGGCGCGAATTACCGCGGTTTCCTTCGGCGGCAGCTCCGGGCTGAACGACGTGCTCACCGTCGACGGCGTCGACAATTCCGACGACTATATCGGCGGTTTCCTGCAGAATTTCTCGCCCGACGTGATCGAGTCGTTCGCCGTGCGCGTGGCCGACGAACAGGCCAGCGTTGGAAACACCACCGGCGGCTCGGTGGCGATCACCACGAAGCACGGGACAAACCGGTTCCACGGCAACCTGGCGCTCTACGATCGCGCCTCCGCGCTCAACGCGCGCTTTCCGATCGACAATCCGGCGCCGAATCCGAAGCAGCCGTTTTCGCGGCAGAACTATTCCGGCGCGGTCGGCGGGCCGATCGTGAAGAACAAGCTGTGGTTCTTCACCGGCTACGAGTACATCCACGAAAACGCGAGCATCGCCTACAGCAACGCCAGCCTCGATCAGTTCCACGCGCTCAGCTCGCTGGCGAGCCAGGGGCTGATTCCCAACGTGAATTCGATTGCGGTGCCGAGCAGCGTGCCGGTGCCGTTTCGCGACGTCATGGGCGACGTCCGGTTCGACTGGACGCAGTCGCAACGATCGCGCTGGTTCCTGCGCACGTCGGAAGACAACTACACCACCCAGAACGACCTGGTGGAACAGGGAACGCTGCCCTCGACCGGCGCGGCGAACCATTCGATCTACTGGAACGCGGCGCTGAACAACGAATTCGTGATCAGCCCCACCTGGCTGGCCACGTTCGATTTCGGCGTCAGCTATTTCACCCAGAGCGAGCGGCGCAACTCGGATTACGGCTATTCGCTGGCGTTTCCGTTCAGCTCGACGTCGAGCACGATCTCCGGTTTTTCCACCTTTGGCGACCAGCAGTTCGTCACGCCGATCACGGCGTTTCCGGTGCTCCGCAGCCAGCAGGTCTACCAGTTCCGTTACGACGTGAGCCACACGTCCGGCGACCACTCGCCGCGCTTCGGCATCGATTTCATTCACGAGCCGGTGCTGAGCGGGGCGCTTTCGGGGACGGCGGAAAACGTCACCACGTTTGCCCTGAACCCGACGGCATACATCGGCGATCCGGCGCAGTTTCAGGTGGACCTGACCTGCACGCCGACGGCGACGCTGCAGGTGACGCCGGGCACCATCTGCACGAACACGCCGGCGGGCAACGGCACGTTTTCACAGAGCGTGCAGCGGCTGGGCGTCTATTTCGAGGACACCTGGCGCGTGACGCCGCGCTTCACCGTGAATTACGGCGCGCGGTACGACACCACGTTCGGCCTGTTCACCGCCTCGGGCCGCAGCCAACTGCAGAATCCCGCGCTGCTGACGATGAAGGCGTTGCAGGTGCCGGTTTTCGAGAATTACGGCGTGCCGCACAACGACCGCACCGAGCTGGCGCCGAGGCTGGGTATCGCCTATGCCTTCGGCAAAAACGACGAGTCGGTAATTCGCGCCGGCGCCGGCCTCTATTACAACGATCTGGCGCAGAACGGCTGGGTGACCGCGTTCCAGGCGGTGAATCAGGCGCCCGGCGTCTGCGAGAAGCCGGGCGATCCCGGCTGCATTCCCGGCGCGGCGGAGGGCGGCGTGGGCAACATCATCGATCCCGGCTACAAGACGCCTTACGCTTTCCACGCGATGATCGGATTCGAGCACGCCTTCAGCCTCAACTGGACGATGAGCGCCAGTTGGGTTCACGAGGAAGGCGTGCACGCCTATCGCGCCTACACCTACACGCCGGGTTACACGCTCTTCTCGCCGCTGTACCCGAAAACGGTGGCGGCGCAGCAGCAGCACGTTCCGGTGATGAACGTGTTCCGGTCGGACAATCGTTCGCGTTACGACGCGCTGATGGTCCACCTGCAGGGCAACGTGAAGCGGCGGCTGAACCTGATCGCGAACTACACGCTTTCGAGCGCGTACACGTGGGGCTGCGTGCTGGGAGAGCTGTTCGACTACGTGAACGGCGTCTGCAACCCGCTCGACGCCTTTGCTCCGGGAAGCTACGGCCCGTCGGGCGAAGACGTGCTGCACCGGCTGGTGATCGCCGGCGTGCTGCGGCTGCCGGCGGGCTTCGAAGTCTCGACGCTTTCGCAGTTCGAGAGCGCAAGGCCGTTCACGATGACCACGCCGGTGGACGTCAACGGACTGGGCGATTCGGTGAACGACCGCGCGGTGGTCAACGGCGTGCAAACCACGCTCGACCAGTTCCACGGCACGCCGTATATGCAGGTGGACATGCGCGTCAGCCGGCCGGTGGTGCGCGAGCGCTGGACGCTGACTCCGTTCATCGAGTTCTTCAACCTCTTCAATCGCAACAATCCCGGCGCGAACTACATCACCAACCTCGCCGCGCTGCCCACGCCGGTCAACAGTCTCTACAACGCGACGGCGTTCTGCCTGAACGCCAGCTGCACCGAAACCGAGCCGATCACCAGCCTCAGCCAGCTCGAAGTGCCGGCGGGCGCGTTCGGGGATTTCTTCGGGCCGGGGACGACCGTCGGCATCCCCTTTGCCGCGCAGCTTGGCGTTCGGCTGAGCTTCTAACGCGGGGCGGGGGCACGCGGCAACGTGCCGCTACAGGCTCGTGAGCGGCTTTCGCCGGGCGCACAGCCAGGCCGCCAGCCAACGGCGAGCTAAAGATTGGCTGTGCTACTGAAACCATCGCGGTGGCTGATGTTTCCTTCCGTTAGCCGGATTTGGATAGAGCGACGGGATCTTCGGCGAGGACGCGGTCGAGCGTTGAAACGAGGAAATCGGCGTCGTCGCGAGAGAAGGGAAGCGGCGGCTTGATTTTGATGACGTTGTGCAGCGGTCCGTCGGTGGAAAGCAGCACGCCGCATTCGCGCATGCGATTTACCACGTAGGCCGCTTCCTCGGCGGCGGGTTCGAGCGTCGAGCGGTCGCGCACCAACTCGATGCCGATGAAGAGTCCCCGGCCGCGGACGTCGCCGATTGCGGCGTGACGTTTCGCCAGTTTCCGCAACTCGGCCATCAGATACTCGCCCGTTTCGAGCGCGTGCACTTGCAGCTTCTCGCCGGCAATCACGTCAAGCACCGCGAGCCCGATGGCGCAGGAAACGGGATTCCCGCCGAACGTATTGAAATACTCCATGCCGTTGGCAAACGCGGCGGCGATTTCCGGCGTGGTGACCACGGCGCCGAGCGGATGGCCGTTGCCGATCGGCTTGCCCATGGTGACGATGTCGGGCACCACGGCTTGCGTCTCGAATCCCCAGAAATGCGTCCCGACGCGGCCGAAGCCGGTTTGCACCTCGTCGGCAATCACGACGCCGCCGGCGGCGCGGACGTGACGGTAGGCTTCGCGGAGAAAGCCGGCCGGGAGCACGATCTGGCCGCCGCAGCCGGGGAGGGATTCGGCGATGAACGCGCCGAGCTTCTTTCCCTGCGCCTGAATTTTCCCGATGGCTTGCGCGACGTGGCTCGCGTATTTCGCGCCGGCTTCGGGATCGTCGCGGCGATAGGGGCCCCGGTAATCGTCGGGCAGGGGAATCTTGTGGACGTGCTCGGGAGCGCCTGCGCCGCCGGGTCCGTCGAATTTGTAGGGACTGATTTCGATCAGGCTGGTGGTGTTGCCGTGATAGGCGGCGTCGAGGACGATCGTTTCCTTCGATCCCGAGCGCGCGCGTGCCAGGCGCAGCGCCAGTTCGTTCGCTTCGCTGCCCGAGCAGACGAAATAGCAGACGCGGAGAGGCGCGGGCAGAGTTTCCGCCAGCCGCCGAGCGTAGCGCACCAGCAGCGGATGCAGGTAGCGCGTGTTCGTGTTCAGCACGGCCATCTGCCGCGCCCCCGCGCTCACCACTCGGGGATGCGCGTGGCCGACGTGCGCCACATTGTTTACGCAATCGAGATACGGCCGGCCGCACTCGTCGTAGAGGGTCTGCATCGATCCGCGGACGATTTCGAGCGGCTTGCGATAGGCGATGCTGAGCGAAGGACCGATGCGCTCGGCGCGTTCGCGAAGAATTTCCGTGGCGTCCGGAGCGGGCGATTCGGCTTTGGCTGAGGCGGCCTCGATCGCGGGAATCCGGGCGATCAGATTCGGATCGGGCGAAACGCTCAACCAGATTTCGCGCGCATTCGGCGGTGCAACGCCGGGAAAATCGCCCGTTCGGCCCAGCATGTCGGTAACGATCTGAAAATGCAGGTGCGGCGGCCAGTTGCCGTTCACCGGGAAATTGCCGATGCGGGCGATTTGCGCGCCGCGCCGGATGCGCATGCCTTCGCGGAGCCCTTCGAGCGAATCGAGACTCAGATGGCCGTAGAGCGTGAAGAAGGTGAGTGCGCCGCCGGCGACGGTGTGCTGGAGGATGATCGCCGGTCCGTAATCGAGCGGCGCGGCGTTGTTGCGGAAGCTGTGAACGATGCCGTCGAGCGGCGCGAAGACCGGCGAGCCGGCCGGCAGATACAGGTCGAGGCCGATATGGATCGAGCGCCACTCCGGTCCGTTGTTGCCCGGCCAGGCGAATGCGGGCGAGCGGTAGACGGCACGCGGCTCGTTGTAGCGGCCGATGCCGACCTCCGCTCCCGCCGCTTTCATGCGTGCGAAAATCTCCTCGGTCCACTGGGCGACGTCGCTCGCTTCGGCCAGCGTGCCGGTTTCGAGGCTGCCGGCGCTGAGATCGAAAACGAGCGCCGATGCGACGCGCGGATCGGGGTCGGCGAGCTTGCCGAGCGCTTCGGCGCTTTGATCGAGCCAGGCGGTGATTGCCGCGCTCGCCGGGCATGGCGGCAGGCTGCAGGCGTGGCGGAAGGCGTAGTGGGCGAAATTCGGTGAAATGGCGGAAAGTTGCTCGATCAGTTGCCAGGCCGGGGCTTCGCTGATGGTCAGATAGTCGTTTCCCGGCACGGCGGCGCGCTGATAGGCGGAATTCACCACGCTGACGGCCAGGCGCGTCTCGATCAGCGGGAAGAGCAGGCGCAGTTCGTCTTCGGTGAGCGGAAATTCGGCGTAATAGCCGGCGACGACGTGCGCGACGGCCGCGACTGGGTCCGGCTTACCGAGCATGGCGTAGGCCGCGGCGACGGCGAGTTCGCTGACGGTCACCGTTCGCAGCATGTCGCCGAAATCGATCACGCCGGCAACGCGCCTGGACCAGGCGTCGCCGGGGCCGACGACGACGTTGTAATCGTTCGCGTCGTTGTAGATCACGGAGTGGCGCAAGCCGGCAAGCGCCGGAGCGATTTCGTGTTCGAAGCGGTCCATGAT
>JBJKSI010000074.1:0-28069 GCA_046704165.1 Candidatus Acidiferrales bacterium | reverse complement strand
GCGTTGAGCAGCTTCGGCGCGAGAGACGGCGGCGTCGCTCTCGCGGCGCCAGCGATCGAGGCGCTGGCGCCGGTCGGCAAGCTCGGCGGCAACGCGGCCGCTTTCGGAAAGAGCGTGCTCGCGTGCCTGCGCGGCCGTGGCGGATAGTTTTTCAGCCTCAAGCGCCGCGGCCTGCGCACGGTCCACGGCGGCGGAAAGCTCACCGATTTCATTTTCGAGGGCTGCCAGGCGCGTTTCGTATTCAGCCAGGCTGGTACCGCAGGAGACGGTTTCGGCCTCGAGCTCGCGCAATTCGCGTTTCAGTGCGAGCGGCCCGGCTTCGCCCGGCTTGCCGCCGCCGACCAGACGGCCGTGATACCAGGTGCCGTCAGTGGTGACGAAATAGCGGCCGGAATGTTCGTGGGCCAGTTGTTCCGCCGCGGCCGGCGTTTCCACCAGGAAAGCGGTGCGCAGCCGGGGCAGGAAACGCTTGGCCGCCTCGCCAAGCGGCTGACGGAAACCGACGAGCCGGTCCAGACGGGCGACGACGCCCGGAGTCTGTTCGATGGGGGATTCAGGCTCGGCAGGAAATTCGAGCGAGCCGAGCGAATCGACGAAAAACGTGGCGCGGCCGCCGAGCTCGCTGCGCAGCAGATGAATGCCGGCACGGGCGGAATCGAAACTTTCCACGACGACGTAATCGAGTTCGTCGCGCAGGAATTGCTCGACCGCGATTTCGTAGAGCGGCTCGACCTCGGCGAAATCGGAGAGCAGGCCAGTGGTGCGGAAGCCGTGCTTTTCGCCTTCGCCGTTGAGGCCGAGGAGCTTCTGGATGGTGCCGCCAGTATAGGCGCGATCGCGAAGGATCTCTTCGAGCGAAGCCTGGCGGGCTCGTGCTGCGGCGAGCTGCTCGCGGGACCGCGTGGCCTCGGCGGCAACGGCCGCCTGTTGGCGGCGCCGCTCGGCGAGGCGCGACTGGAAAGCGGCTAGAAGCTCCGTGGCGGCCTGTGCGCGGCTGCGAGCTTCGGCCCATTCTGCTTCCACGGCCCGAAGGGAAGCGGACTGTTGCTCGTTGGCGGCGACGAGACGGGTAACAGCCTCCTCTTCCTGGGCAAGCGCCTCGGCGTGATGGCGGCGGGCCTCGCCAGCCTCGGCACTTTCGACCATCGCGCGGGAGATCTGTTCGGCAAGGCGCTTGGTTTCGCGCGTTACCTCCTCGCGGCGGGTGGCCAGAAGGCGCTCTTCCTTTTCGATCGTCTGGGCGCGCTCGGCGAGGGTGGTGGCGGCGGATTCGAGTTCGTCTTTCCTGAGGCGCAGGGATTCGAGCGCTTCGCGGTGCTCGGCCAGACGCTGTCCGACGAGGCGGGCGCGCTCGGCAACGTCAGCCGCCTGGGCGTCGTTCTGGCCGACCTGAAATTCGATCTGCTGGTCCTGCTGGCGGTTGTAGCTGAGGCGATTACGCGTGCGGTCGGTTTCAAGGGCAGCCTGATTGCGCTGGTTCTGAATTTCGCGCAGCTCCTCTTCAAGCTGGTAGGCACGGGCTTCGAGCTGCTGCTGCTCGGATTCGGTTTCCGCAAGGCCCGCGGCCTGGGCGGCCTCGCGCTCGCGCAACTCGGTCAGTTGCGCAAGCAAGCGCTCGGCATCGGAAGTCATGCGGTCCCACTTCGCGGCCAGGACGACGGTAAGGACGCGGCGCATTTCGTCACGGAGTTCGGTGTAGCGGCGAGCGCGCGACGCCTGGCGCTTGAGCGAGCCAAGCTGCTTGGTGACCTCGAGCAGAATGTCGTTGACCCGGGAGAGATTGACCTTGGAAGATTCCAGCCGCGCCTCGGCCAGGCGCTTTTTCGTCTTGAATTTGCTGACACCGGCCGCTTCCTCGAGGATGGCGCGACGCTCGGCGGGCCGCGAAGAGACAATCTGTCCGATCCGGCCCTGCTCGATGATGGCGTAGGAGTTCGGACCGAGGCCCATACCCATGAAGAGTTCCTGGATATCGCGCAGGCGGGCCTGACGGCCGTTGATCAGGTATTCGCTCTGACCGGAACGGTAGAGGCGGCGGGTGATGACGACTTCGCCTGGATTCAACGCGAACACCGGCTGACGGCGGCGACGCGTCCTCGCAGGCGGCTGGGCAGGCACTGTTTCCGCGGACGACTGGGAACCTGAAGGAGAGACGGGCGTTGCGCCGGCGTCTTCGGCGGAGGCGGATGAGGAATCGAGAGTCTGCTCGGAGGGGGCCTGTGCGGCGGACGCTTCCGGGTTCCGGAACGGCTCCGGTTCGCGGCTAAGGATCTTGTCGGCGGCCTCGGCGAGTTCCGGGTCGATGAGCGTCAGAGACACTTCGGCCATGCCGAGCGGCGCGCGCGTGGCGGAACCATTGGAGATGCAATCGGCCATGCGCTCGGCACGGAGTGACTTGTGGCTTTGTTCGCCAAGGACCCAAGTGATCGCGTCGACGATATTGGACTTTCCGCAGCCGTTAGGGCCGACGATGCAGGTAATGCCACGGCCGCCGAGCGCGAGCGAGGTGCGATCGGAGAACGATTTAAAGCCGGTCAGCTCGATCTTACGAAGCTTGAGCAAGGGTCGACTGACTCCTCTCTAAAGTGTCTATACTGACGGAGGCTACGAGCAGGGAAGGTCTCGCCTGGCAGCGAGAGAACCCGGGAAGGGAAAACTGGCGGCCACACCAACAACTGCTCCCGTGGCTCTGGCGCGCGGACAGCGGAAGAACGCTGAGAAGTTAACATAAGGCGCCTGACATGTAAAGACATTCGAGGGGCGGGGTGAGCGCGAAATCGAGCCAGATAGAGGCTGAAAGCGGGACAACGAAGAAAGGTCTTGCAGGCAGCGGCCGGGCGCTGGAGCTGTGGACGGCAGTGGGACTGCTGGCGTGCGCGCTGGTTTTCCCGATGTTGCATCGCGAGCGGTCCGTTCGATGGAGAGCATCGGCGCCGTCCGGGCAATACAGTAGAGGAAGAGCGGTTGCGGAGCGGGAAGGCGCAAGGGCATTCGGGAGGGCTGACGGCGGATTGCAAAGGGGAGTCTTTCGGTTCAACGGGGGTGAAGGAGTCGGGCTGCTCGGCGGTGAGGTCTTTGCCGAGCAGGGTTCCCGGGCTCGCGAGACGTTCGCGGCGGCTGTTCGGAAAGCGCGCGTTGTCTCGGGCCCCAGCCAGATTTTCGAGACTTGCAGTCACTCTCTGTGGCTGATGCCCCTGTTAATGCGAGCGGTTTCACCGCCGCTCGCGGACTCACGTCTGTGCGCCGTTTACCGGCGTCCTTCGAATGATACAGATTTTTCCGAAATTAAAAAGCAGGGATTTGACGGATTTGATTTTCTTTTCGTCGGGAACGTCAACTGGTACGAGGTGATGGAGGGAGATTCGGGAATTCTCAGTGGAGAATCAAGCGGCGAGATGCGAGCCGCAACAAGCGGGGAATCGCGGACGGGGGTGGGGACGGGAGTCTATCTGCAGACAGGCAGAACAATCTGGTGGCCGGTGGGCTGGACACCGTGGATGGCGTGGATTGCCATGGTGATGATGCTGGGGTGCACCTGGGGCCAGTTGAAACGCAGAAGACTGACAGTCGGGGCACTGTGGCAAGGACTGGCGTTTTGGGTGACGGTGCTGACGGCAACGCTACTACTGGCGCTGATGCTCGGTGCGTCTCTGCGCGCTGTGGGGAGCATGCCGAACGGGCCGGCGGCGTATGCGACGGCGCTGGTGGCGGCATTTCTACTGTTGGGGCTGTCGGTGGCGTTCGGGGCGGCGGCATGGATTGGGGAACGGGTGGGGTTCCAGGGACTCTGGAGTGGAACGTGGCTCTGCTGGGCAGCGGTGGCAGTGGTGGCGGGGCTGGTGGCGCCGGAATCAAGCTCCGCCTGGGTGATTCCCGCCCTGACGGCGGGAATCCTGGGATTGGACGCCACGCTCTTCAACGCGCCGGGCTGGAGGCAGGCGGCGGCGTTCATCCCGGCGATGGTTGCGGCGCTGCTGATTCTTGACCTCGCGCCCGAAGTCTACGCGACGGCGGGCGCGGCCGGGCTGCCCGCGGTGGCAGTGTTGCTCGCAGCCCTGGGAACAACGCTCGGGCCGCTGATCGTCGCTGCACCACGGGGAACGCGACGGGCGTTGGCAGTAACGGTAGCAGTGGGAACGGTGATTCTGGCGGTGATTGCGGCGATCTATCCGGCAAAGCCGGCTCCTTTCCGCAAGCCGGCGAATTCGGTGCTCGCGTGCAACGGAGCAGACGACCGCGCTCGCAGGCGGAGGTTGTGACGGCGAACGGATTGTTCCTGTTCGACTGGCGGGGTATTTCGATTGTCCCCGTGTCCCCGCCGCATTGCTCGGGGGTGCCCGCCGAAGCAAGTTAACGGTGGTGCCAGCCCGGATTCCTTGCCCAGAGCTGGCTGTAGTCCTTGTCCAGCCGGCTCATTGAAGGGGACTTGCCCGGCGGAAGCGATTCGCCGAGAAGGGCCGCGAGCTTTCGCCCAAGCCTGGAGGGTGACATCTCGGTGTAATGACGGCCCGGGGCAAACAGCTTTGAATCCGGCTCGCCGATCTTCAGGCTAACTGGCTTCTTCAGGCTCATCAGTTGGTAAGTGCCGTCGATTTTCTTCCGTTCAATGCGATAAGCCATGACCTGACATCCAAGCGCAGGCGCGGCCCATGCCGTGATCTTCAGATCCATTGCACTCGGCCCACGGATTTCATTCACGACCTGCCCCAAAATCTCCCCGGCGTGTTTCCTGATCAGCCTTTCTCCGCCAAGCGCGCAGTCGGTCGACGGTTGGAAAACCACTTTCCGGGCGTCAGCGGTTTCGCTCTTGGACGCCGGGGGGAAGGTGGATTTCGCCTCGGCGGCGTCCAGGAGCTTCACGTGGCTCCCGTCGGTGTACCGAATCGTTCTGGTCTGGATCTTCTTTACGATTTCAGCATCCTGGCTGACCACCCTGACCGTCGTTCCATCGGCACGGCGGGCTATGGTGGAGACGGCGACGAGTCTGCCCGCCTTGTCCTTCCCGTAAAAGTAGGTTTCTGCCTTGAAGGTGAATGGAGTGACGGTAGGATCGGTGGACTTTGCCCTTGCGAGGGCGCCGGATACGAGGCAAGACGCGAGCCCTGTCAGCACGAGCAATGCGGGGGTGAAGGTGAAGAGTGCGAGAAGTAGCGCGACCTTTTCGGATATTCGGTTCCCCCGGAGGACTGTTCCCATTGGTATCCCCTTTGCCATGGAGTTTACGCTGCAGGAACAGGGCCGACAACGATTGTGATTCTAAGGCTACTTATATCCCCCCCCCTCCCGTCCGGATGTCAACAGCAATTCTCTTCCTTGGCGCCGAAGCGCACGTAGTGGCGAAAGAGACGAAATTTGAGGGCGGCGGGGTTCAGTTTCAATTCGACGCCTGGAGAAAGATGTCGAGGGCGCGTCGGACTCGACGGCCGGAGCCGGCACGACGCGCAACCGTCGGTGGCCGTGGGGGGCCGGCAAAAGATTTGACGGAGTTTGGCCCCGTCGGCACGGGTTCGGTACAATGCGAAGCCTTCAGCCATAGGGCAAGGGCACCTAACAAGATGAGCAACAAGAAGCTAAGATTCGTTACCGCCGGAGAATCGCACGGACCGGGCATCATGGCGTGGCTATCGGGACTGCCGGCGGACGTGCCGATCGATCTGGCGCGGGTGAATCGGGACCTGCACCGGCGGCAGCTCGGCTACGGACGCGGCGGAAGGCAACGGATCGAGAAAGACGCGGTCGATGTGCTGGCCGGCGTGCGTCACGGGCGGACGATTGGCGCGCCAATCGCGCTGCGGCTCGAAAACCGGGAGTGGGAAAAGAAGTGGAGGCAGGCACTGCCGGTGGAGGATTTCGAGGGCTCGGACGAGTTCCGGCGGCGGCTGACGGCGCCGCGGCCGGGGCATGCGGACCTGGCGGGAGCACTGAAGTTCAACTGGCACGACGCCCGCTACGTGCTGGAGCGCGCGTCGGCGCGCGAGACGGCGGCTCGGACAGCCGCAGGCGCGTTCGCGAAGGCGCTGCTCGGCGAGTTCGGCGTGGAGATTCTGAGCCACGTGGTCGCTGTGGGGCACGCGCGACTGGAGCGAGCGGCGACGTGGGAAGAGATTCAGGTGGTTTGCACGAACCTGGAATCGCCTTTGCGCTGCGTGGACGTGGAGACGGAAGCGAAGATGAAGGTGGAAGTCGATGCGGTGCTGCGCGCGGGGAATTCTGCCGGAGGAATTTTCGAGGTGGTAGCGCACGGCGTGCCGGTGGGACTGGGCAGCCACGCGCAATGGGACGAAAAGCTCGACGGGCGACTGGCACAGGCGGTGATGTCGATCCAGGCGGTAAAGGCGGTGGAAATCGGCAGCGGAGTGGAAAATGCCGTTTCCTACGGCGCGGAAGTGCAGGATACGATTGGGTATGATGCGGAACGGCGGCGGTTCACGCGGAATTCGAATTACGCGGGCGGACTCGAGGGCGGCATCACGAACGGCGAGGACGTCGTCCTGCGGGGCTACCTGAAGCCGATCTCGACGTTGCGGCGACCGCTGGGCACGGCCGACCTGGAAACGAAGCAGGCGGTGGAAGCGGCCTACGAGCGGTCGGACGTGTGCGTGGTGCCAGCGGCGGGGGTGGTGGCCGAGGCAATGGTGGCGCTGATTCTTGCCGACGCATTTCTGGAAAAATTCGGAGGCGACTCGATCGGGGAGACGAGGCGGAATTTCCTCGGTTATCACCATCAACTCGACGAGTTCTAGCTGGAAGGTTGCGATGATTCATAAAATCGTGAAATTTCCCGACCCGGTACTCGTGAAAGAAACGCCCGCGGTGGAGAGGTTCGACGACGAATTGCAAAAGCTCGTCGACGACATGTTCGAATCGATGTACGCGGCGGAGGGCGTGGGCTTGGCGGCTCCGCAGATCGGCGTGAGCCTGCGGCTGGCCGTGATCGACGTGACGGTGGGCAAGAATCCGGAAGCGCGGTTGGTGCTAGCGAATCCGGAGATCGAGCACTTCGAGGGCGAGCAGCGCGAAGAAGAGGGCTGCCTTTCGCTGCCCGGCTTTCGCGGGAGCGTACTGCGGCCGAGTTTCGTGACCGTGCGCGCGCAGAACGCGAAGGGCGAGGACTGGTCGCTACGCGGGGAAGGGCTGCTGGCACGTGCGTTTTGCCACGAGATCGATCATCTCTATGGCGTGCTCTTCATCAACCACCTGAGCATGCTGAAGCGTGACCTAATCAGGCGTCGGGTGCGCAAACTGCAGAAGGCCGGTGACTGGTAGCCGGACCGACGGGATGCGGCTGGCTTTTTGCGGCACGCCGGCAATCGCGGTGCCGTCACTCGAACGGCTGATCCGCGAGCCGGATTTCCGAGTGGAAGCCGTGGTGACCCAACCGGACAGGCCGCGCGGGCGCGGACTGGAAACGGTGGCGAGTCCCGTGAAACGAGCCGCGGAAGCGGCCGGAATTGCGATCTATCAGCCAGCCAAAGTGCGGACCGAGGAAGCTTTCGAGTTTTTCCGGAAGCTCGCACCGGACGCCGTAGTTATCATCGCCTTTGGACAGATCATCCCCCAACGACTGATCGACATTCCCCGGCTGGGCTGGATCAACCTGCACGCGTCGCTGCTGCCGAAATATCGCGGCGCGGCACCGATCAACTGGGCAATCGCTCGCGGGGAGGCGCGAACCGGTTTGACGACAATGCAGATCGACGCCGGCATGGATTCCGGGCCGGTGCTTCTGCGATGGGAGACGGAAATCGGGGCCGATGAAACGGCGCCTGAACTGGCGGCGCGCATGGCCGAGGCGGGACCCGAACTGATTGTCCAGACGCTGCGGGGACTGGTGACTGGCACAAACAAGCCACAGCCGCAGGACAACGCCCAGGCAACTATGGCGCCGCTGCTCAAAAAAGAGGACGGACGGATTGACTGGGCCCTGAGCGCGGGAACAATCTACAACCGGATGCGCGGATTCGCTCCGTGGCCGGGGGCTTACACGACCTTTCGCGGCAATCTATGCCATATCTGGGGCCGACCGGCGGAAGCAGCGCCAGAGGGTCCGAGCTCCGCGGAGCCGGGTACGCTGCATGCAGCCTCGGGCGAACTGCTGGTGGCGTGCGGCGAAGGAACGTGGCTGCGCGTGGAGGCGGTGCAGCGAGAAGGGCGCAAGCGCGTTACGGCGAAAGAGTTCCTCAGCGGAGCGCGGCTGGGGCCAAATGACCGATTCGACGACGAGTGAAAACCAACCCTCCATGCGCATGATTCCCGGCTGTCCATCCGCGGTGTGAGTGTGTTCTGATAGACGCGATGCCCGTTTCCCCTGCACGACTGATTGCCTTTGAAATTCTCCAACGGGTCGAAAGCGGCGGCGCTTACGCCGCCGACGCGCTGCATGCGCGCCTGTCGGCCGGAAAGACGCGTAGGGAAGGTGCGGGCGCGACGCTGAAGCGGCAGGACGCAGCTCTGGCGACCGAACTGGTGTTCGGAGTGCTGCGATGGCAGCGGTTGCTGGATTTTCTGATCGAACGACAGGCGAAGAGGCCGGCGGAGGGCCTTGATGCGAACGTGCGGCGGGCACTGCGGCTGGGGGCGTATCAACTGCTGTTTCTCGACCGGATTCCGGCCTCGGCGGCGGTGAACGAATCGGTGGAGTTGACCAAAAGGGCGGGGAAGTCTCAGGCGGCTTCGCTCGTGAATGCCGTGCTGCGGCGGCTACCGCAGGGGCCTTTCCGCGCCGATGTGCTCGAACGGATGCTTCCGCTGAGACTGGGTAAGGCCGACCGGCTTGGCGTTCTCTATTCGCACCCGACGTGGATCGTGGCGAAATGGCTGACCACGTTTGGGGCAGAGCGGACGCGGGCGCTGCTGGAAGCCGACAACCGGCCGCTGCCGGTGGCTTGTGCGGTGTTGGAGGCGGAGCACGCGGCGCAGGTGGCGGAATCGCTGAGGGAGGACGGGCTGGAAGTTGAACGAGGCCGGCTGCTGCGCGATGCGTTGATTGTGCGCGGCGGCAATGTGGCGGAAACAACGGCGTTTCGCGAAGGGTGGATTGCGGTGCAGGACGAAGCTTCGCAGGCGGTGGCGCTGCTGACGGGTGTGGAGAACGGACACTCGGTGCTGGACGCCTGCGCCGCGCCGGGAAACAAGACACTGCGGTTGGCGCGTGCGGCCGGCGAGGGCGCCCTTGTTGTGTCGGCGGACCTGCACCCGCACAGGCTACGTGCGATGCGGGCGCAGCTGCGGCGGACGGGGACGGAGGGAGTTGAGTTGGTTGCACTCGACGCAACGCGCGCGCTGCCCCTGGCCACGGAGTTCGATCGAATCCTAGTCGATGCCCCATGCTCGGGTACGGGAACACTGGCGCGCAACCCGGAAATCCGGTGGCGGCTACGGCCGGAAGACGTAGAGGACCTGTCGCGGAGACAGGAAGCGATTCTGCGCAACGCGCTGGACCGATTGAGCCACGGAGGAAGGCTGGTGTATGCGACCTGCTCGCTGGAGCCGGAGGAAAACGAGCGAGTCGTGCGTCGGGTCGTAGGTGAGCGGGACGACGTGAGGCAGGGCAAGGCACCGGAAGGATTTGCCGAACGGCTGGCGGACGGCGTCGAACCGGGGCAACTCTTCGACGGAGAAGGCTTTTTCCGGACGACGCCGCAGGAGACGGGGACGGACGGTTTTTTCGCGGCGATCCTGGAGCGGAACTGAGCAGGGGGAAGTTTGCCAGTTGGGCGGCTAAGACGAGAGCGGCGCGTAAGGTGCAAATCAGGGCAGAGAGCGCGAGCGGAAGCTTGCTTCGGCGGGGGCGTCTGCGTAGGCTGGAAAAGGGAGGGAAGGAACGGTGGTTTTCACCCCTGAGTCGTGATGTCTGGAGAATTCGTCGACAGGCTGCGCTGGCTGGGACGTTTGTCGCTGCTGCTGTTCGTTCTGGGCGCGGCGGCATTTCTCAGCGCGATCACGGCCATGCGCTTTGCGATTCTGGGGCGCGTGGTGGACATGCCGAACGTGATCGGGCAGCAGTACGAAGCGGCAGAGGCATCGCTGCACCGCAAGAAGCTTGGCATCATAGTGGCTGACCACGCCTATAGCAAGCTGCCGATCGACGACGTCGTGCGGCAGAGCCCACCGCCGGGAACGCACGTGAAGGTGGGACAAGTGGCGCAGGTAGTATTGAGTCTGGGCCCGCAACTTGTTGACGTGCCGAACCTCGTGGACCAGAGCCTGCCAGCCGCGCGGCTGCAATTACTGAACAGCGGCATGCAACTGGGAGAGGTTTCCCGCATCTATGCGACGGGCGAGCCGGCGGACCTGATCCTGCAGCAGGACCCACTGCCGGGGAAAGCAGAGATCGGCAGCCCACGGGTTTCCGTGCTGGTGTCGCTGGGACCGAGGCCGCAAGCGTACGTGATGCCGCACCTGGAAGGGGCACTCGCGAGCCAAGTGGAAAAACGGCTAGCCGCAGCGGGGCTGCCGGCGCCGACGGTGACCACGGTGAGTGACCCGGGGGCCACGAACGGCACGGTGGTGGGACAGACGCCGGCCGCAGGAGCGCGCGTGGACGCGGAGACTCCTATCACGCTGCAGGTGGCCGGTGAAAGCAACACGCCGGCGCAGCCGGAAACGCAAAATGGGGAGTCCGAAGGCGGCGGGCTCTATGCTAGAATGCGAAACAGGCAGCGATGAATCGTCCAAGGGCGCGCGTCGAGATCTCTCCCTCTATTCTGGCCGCGAACTTCGCGTGTCTGGAGCGCGACATTCGCGCGGCGGAATCGGGCGGAGCGGCAACAGTCCACTTCGACGTCATGGACGGGCACTTCGTTCCCAACCTGACGATCGGGGTGCCGGTGTTGGCTTCGATCCGCGCGGTGACATCGGTGCCGATTGGCGTGCACTTGATGGTGGCAAACGCGGGCGATTTCATCGACGCGTTTGCCAAGGCGGGAGCCGGCCGGATCTACGTCCACCAGGAAGCGACCCCGCACCTGGACCGGCAACTGAACGCCATTCGTGAGCACGGAATCGAAGCCGCGGTGGCCATCAACCCGGCGACACCGGTTTCGACGCTGAGCGAAGTGCTCGACCTGACAAGCGTGGTGCTGGTGATGACGGTAAATCCGGGGTTCGGGGGCCAGAAATTCATCCCGCGTTCCCTGGGTAAAATCCGTGAATTGGTAGAGATGAGAGCGCGTTATAATGCCTCCTTCCGTATCGCGGTGGACGGGGGCGTGGGGACCGAAAACGTGGCGGACATCGTTCGAGCCGGTACGGATATCCTGATCGCGGGAACCTGCGTGTTTCGCACGCCGGACCCCGCCGCCGCCGTACGTCAACTCCTAGATAGGGCGCAGGAAGCCCTGGCTGTGAAGGTATGAAGCGTTCAACGATACGCAATCTCACGTTTTTCAGCGTAATGGCTTTTCTGACGATGGGGACGAGCGGCTGCCTGTTCTTCGGCGGCAAGCCGAAATCGCCGCTGGCGGGCACGAAGGCATCGCCCGACAAGGTGCTCTACAACGAAGCGGCAAACGACATCCAGCACGGGCGGTACACCGTGGCCCGGCTGGACCTGGAAGCGCTGATCAACACCTATCCCAACAGCGAATACCTGGCCAAGGCCAAGCTGGCGATCGCCAATTCCTATTACAAGCAGGGCGGAACGGAAGGCCTGACGCAGGCCGTGGCGGAATACAAGGACTTCATTACGTTCTTCCCGTTCCTGCACGAGGCGGCGTTTGCCCAGTACCGGGCGGCGATGGCGCATTTCCGGATGATGGGAAAGGCGGACCGCGACCCGACGCAGGCAATGGAAGCGGAAGCCGAATTGCAGACGATGATCCTGAAGTATCCGCACAGCCAGTGGACGGCCGAAGCCAGACAGCGGCTCAGGGACGTGCAGGAAGTGCTGGCGCAGAGCGATTACGATATCGCGCAGTTCTATGAAGTTCGAGGCGCCTATGGCGCGGCGGCGGCGCGGCTACTGGAATTGACCAAGCGGTATCCCCTCTTCAGCGAGGCCGATGAAGCGAATTGGCTACTCGGGCAGATTTACCAGAAGACCGAGCATAAGAATTTTGCGGCGCGGTTCTACCAGAACATCGTGCGCGAGTACCCGCTTTCTCCGTTGGTGCCGAAGGCAAAGCAGGAACTGGTGGCTCTGGGCTATCCGGTGCCGCAGCCCGATCCGAAGGCGCTGGCGCGAATGCAGAAGCAACAGGAATATCTTCGCAAGCACCACGGGCCGGGCGTGTGGAAGGACGCGCTGAGCGTGCTGAAGAGCAGTCCGAATTACTCCGCCGCTTCGCATTACGGCCCGCCAGACCTGACGCCGGAAAGCAACATCATTTCAGCGCGGCAGGTGCTCCAGCCCTCGGTGGTGAACAAGGCAGTGGATAGTGCGGCCGTGGACATGGGCAGCAAAATTACGGTCGCGGCAATTTCCGCTGATACGACCGAGGGTACTTCGATTCCCTCGGCGTCAAGCAAGCGCCTGGGTGCGAAAGAAGACGCAGCGAGCGCGGTTGTGGCCAGCAGTGCTTCGGTTGGCCAGGACCAGGCGCAAAATATGAAGGATCCCACCAAAGGTCCGAAGTCTTCGAAGCACAAGGCGCTGAAAAAGAACGGCAAGCAGGCGAACCAACTGCCCAACGGAAAGAAAAAGAAGGGTCTGCTTCACAAACTCATTCCCTGGTAACCCGGCGCAGGCTTCTCGCCCGCAGCGCCCAAGCATCACCCGGCATGTAAAATCCCAGAGGTCGGGTGTGCGCGGTCCCGACGACGTGGACCGGAGGGAGAGCAAGGCAGATTCTTCCGGACAGATTCCATGCGCGCTTTCGAACAGATCATCCGGCGCTACGAGCACAGCCGCTGGTCGGCAGAGGAGAATCGCAACCAGAGGGCTTTCGCCTGGGGACTGGAGCATATTGCAGGGCCGGAAAAACATCCTGATCCCCGCGCGTTCCTGGAGACGTTTGCCGAGGAAACCGTAGCGACTAGCGAGCAGTGGTTTGCCGTTGATCCGCCTGAGGATGCACGGCTCGAAGACGAGCCGGACGGCAAGGTGCTCCAGTTCAGCAGCGCGATCCAGTCGCCGTGGCCGCAGAACAACCGCGTGTGGGGCCGCTATTTCCCGGTACCGGGTTCGCGGGCGGCGGTGGTGGTGCTGCCGCAGTGGAACGCCGGGTGGGATTCGCAGATGGGCGTGTGCCGGTGGCTGAACCGGCTGGGGATGAGCGCGCTGAAGATGAGTCTGCCGTATCACGACCGGCGGGCGATCGAGGGAATGGAGCGGGACAATTACCTGGTGGGGCCGAACATCGGGTTGACGATCCAGGCAAATCGCCAGGCGGTGACCGATGTGCGGCGGTGCCTGCGCTGGCTTGGGCAGCAGGGCTACACAAAGCTGGGACTGCTGGGCGCCAGCATTGGGTCGGCAATCGCGTGCATCACCATGGCACATGACCAGGAGGTGCGTGCCGGGGCCTTCCTGCATGTTTCCACCTATTTTGGCGAGGTGGTTCGCACGGGCATGACGACGATGCACGTGTGGGACCCGATGAAATCGCACGTCTCAGCCGATGAGATCCGCAGATTCTGGGCTCCAATCAGCCCCTATCCCTACGTACAACGGATGGCGGGAACAGGGCAAAAGCTGCTGATGATCAGCGGACGCTACGATCCGACGTTTTGGCCGGAATTCACCGAACAGATGTTCGCCAAGATCACCGGGCACGGCGTAGACGTGAAAATCGTACGGCTGCCCTGCGGACACTATTCACTCGACCGGCCGCCGTTCAGCGTGATTGCGGGGCTGCGGTTCGGATTCTTCCTGCGCGACCGGCTGCTCTAAAAGGACACCACATAAGCGCGGAGAAGACGCAGAGGCTCAGCGGAGCAGATTGGCGAACGCGCCAGCAGCGATCTGTCCGGCCACGGCGGCGATGTCGGGGGCGTGGGGACGGTCAGCGACATATTTTTCGGCGACGGAACGGACGAGCTGGTAGGCCTCTTGCGCCACCGGGCCGGTCTGGAGCGGGGCGAGCAGGTCGAGGCCCTGGCAAGCGGCGAGAAGCTCGATGGCCAGGACGTGACGGGCGTTATCGAGCATCGGACGCAGGCGGCGCGCGGCACTCATCCCCATAGATACGTAGTCTTCCTGATTGCCCGAGGTGGGAATCGAATCGACGGAGTGGGGAGCGGCGAGCGCCTTGTTTTCGCTGGCCAGCGCGGCAGCCGTCACCTGGACCATCATGAAGCCGGAATTCAAGCCGGGGTGTTCGGTAAGGAATGCGGGCAGCAGGCTGGAATGGGGATTGGTCATGCGGTCGATGCGGCGCTCGCTGATGCCGGCGAGGACGGCGAGCGCCAGGGCCATCTGATCGGCGGCCATGGCGACCGGCTGGCCGTGAAAATTTCCGCCGCTAATCACATCGCCCTGCTCGGCAAAGACGAGCGGGTTGTCGGTGGCGCTATTCATTTCAATCGCGACGACCTGATGGATCTGGCGCAAAGTGTCGCGCACGGCGCCGTGAACCTGAGGGGCGCAGCGAAGGCTGTAGGCGTCCTGGACGCGGTGGTCGTCCTGGGAGGCACGATGGGATTCCCGGATCTGGCTGCCGCGATTGACACGAGCGATATTGCCGGCCGTACGCCAAGCGCCGGGATGCGGACGCGCCAGGACGATGCGCTCGTCGAAGGCGGAAGGCGTGCCGCGAAGCGCGTCGAGCGAGAGCGCGGCGGCGACGTCGGCCGTGTCGGCGAGCATTTCCGCTTCGAGAAGGCCGATGGCCAGCAGGGCCAGCATGCCCTGCGTGCCGTTGAGCAGCGCGAGGCCCTCCTTGGCTTCGAGCCGGAGCGGGCTGACGCCGGCCCGGTGCATGGCTTCGGCGCCGGGAAGGCGCTGGCCGCGGTAGAAGGCTTCGCCTTCGCCTATGGCGACCAGAGCCAGATGGGCCAGCGGCGCCAGGTCGCCCGATGCTCCCACAGAACCCTGCGCGGGAATCACCGGCAGCACTCCAGCGTTAAGCATGGCACAGAGCGTTTCGATCACAACGGGCCGGGCGCCGCTGCGGCCCTTGGCCAAGGCATTGGCGCGCAGCAGCAACATCGCCCGTGTTTCCGGCTCGGAGAGCACGGGACCCACGCCGCAGGCATGGCTGCGGACCAGGTTCAGCTGAAGCTGGAGGATGTCGGCCGGTGGAATGCTGACGCGAGCCAGTTCTCCGAATCCGGTATTCACGCCGTAGGCCGTTTCGCCGGATGCCACGAGGCGATCAATCACGGCGCGGCCGGCTTCGACACGCCGGCGTGCTTCGGGGGAAAGCTCCACTTGCGCTCCGTCGAAGACCACGTCGGAGAACCGATCGAGGGTGAGATCGTCGCCGGTGAGAGAGGTGGTCATTTTCACGCTCGTGCCGGGACGTCGTCCGGCGATGCCAACGGGAAATATTTCCGGTACTTTTGCGGCAGGGTTTTGGGGCGGCCGCGGCCGTCGCAGATGACGTGCAGAGTTTCTCCGGTGGCCAGCAACTCACCATCCGCCTTGCGGAGGATCTCGTAGGCAAAGCGAAGCGCACGGGAGCGTGACTCGGTGACGCGTGTACGAATCAGGATCAGGTCGTCGTAGAGGGCCGGGCGTCGATAGCGGCAACTGGACTCGGCGACGACGACGTAGCTATCGTCGGCCTCCTCCATTTCCTTATAGGAGAATCCCATCTGGCGAAACGTTTCGACTCGTCCAATTTCGAACCAGACGAAGTAGTTGGCGTAGTAGACCACGCCCATGCGGTCAGTTTCGGCGTAGCGGACTCTTACGGTGGTTTCGTAGAAGTCGTTCATACGGGCAGGGAAGTTTAACAGACTGCGGCGGGCGGTAGAAGGGCAAGGGTGACGGGGTCGTGCGGAGGAGACGGGATTTATTGGCCGGTCCATACCGGCGAACGCTTTTCGAGGAACGATGACAGCCCCTCCTGGAAATCGTCCGTCAGGCGGATATTGGCATTGGCGGCAATGGCCAGTTCCAGTTGACGGTCGAGTTCGGGGCCGGCACAGGCCAGCAGCAGATGTTTGGTGGCGGTGAGGCTTGTCGGACTGTTGGAGATCAGCGTCTGAGCCAGTTTCCGGGCACGCGGCAGCAACTCCTCATTCGGCACGACCTGCGTGACCAGGCCCAGCTTGCAGGCTTCGTCGGCGGAAACCAGGCGAGCGCTGAGCAGGACTTCGCGCGCGCGTTTCTCGCCGATCTGGCGGACCAAAAACACGGAGACCAGGGCGGGCAAGAACCCGATACGCGCTTCGGAATAGCCGAATTTGGCCGAGGGAACCGAGAGCGTGAAATCGCACAGCGTAGCCAGACCACAGCCACCGGCGATCGCATGGCCGTTGACGGCGGCAATCAGCGGTTTGGGAAAGCTGTAGATGCGGTGAAAAAAAGTGCCCATGCGGCGCGAATCCTCGAGGTTCTGCTCGGGGGATTGCGAAGCCAGTTCCTTCAATCCCTCGAGGTCCATGCCGGCGCAGAAGGCGCTGCCAGCGCCGGTGAGAATAGCGACACGAACGTTGGACTCCTCGATTTCGGCGAGCGCGGCGAGGATCTCCTCGATCATTCTGGAGGAGATGGCGTTGCGTTTCTCGGGGCGGCTGAAGGTGACAAGTGCAACGGCATCCTGCTGGTCGAGCTTGAGCGTTTCGTAATTCATCCGTAGCTCCTCGCGAGCAAAAAAAACGTGGCGGCGTTCAGGGGTGAGCGTAGCGCGAGCGCAATTCCTGAGTGGCCTGGAGTGCGCGATCGAGCACCGCGGGCGCAATGGCCGACACAAGTCCCAGGCGATCGAGCGTCGTCAGCACGATTTCCGTCGGTATGTTGCCCACCAGTTCGTCGCCGGCGAAAGGGCAGCCGCCAAGGCCGGTGAGCGCGGAATCGAAACGGCGGCAACCAGCTTCATACGCCGCAACGATTTTTTCAGCGGCGCTTTCGCGGCGACTATGGAGGTGAACGCCAATCTCTACTCTCGTTGCCACGGGCAAGACGACATCCAGGAGGCCTCGAATTCCGTCGGGACCGGCCATGCCAACCGTGTCGGCAAGGGAAATGGCGCCCACCCCCGCTTTGGCGAGGTGCTCGACCTCCAAGGCGACCAGTTCGGGGTTCCAGGGATCTCCATAGGGGTTGCCGAAAGCCATGGAGATATATACCACCAGGCTTCGGCCGGCATCGGCAGCTGCGCGAACGAGGTGAATGACCAGAGCACGAGAACGGTCGACGGTCATGCGGGCATTGGACTGGAGAAACGTGGCGGAAAGCGAGTGTGGGTAGCCGATGGTGGTAACGCCGGGCGTGGCTAACGCGCGGTCGAGGCCCTTCTCGTTCACCACGATACCGATGATCTCGACGCCGCGATCGGCCAGGCCAGCCGCAGCGAGTTGAGCCATCACGCCTTCGCTGTCGGCCATCTGGGGAACGTATTGGGGCGAGACAAAGCTGACCGCGTCGATATGGCGGAAACCGGAATCGACGAGCTGCTGCAGATAGGACACCTTTTCGGCGGAGGGGATTACGTGCGGGAGACCTTGCCATGCGTCCCGAGGACATTCAACGAGTTTGACTTCATTCATGAGCGGCCAACCTATCCGTCTTTCGGTTCCTGACTCCATGGTTTTGGTTCCCGGCTCCGCGTGTCTTCATGTCTGCAAAACACCGGTTTTGAACTCAGGGAGCGCGGGATTGAGGGAAGCCGCTTCGAGGGCCCAGAGGAGGACGTCGCGGGTGCGGGAAGGATCGAGGATGGCGTCGACCCAGAGGCGCGCGGCACCATAGCGCGGATCCATCTGCTGCTCATAGGTGGCGTGGATGGACGCGGAGAGTTCCTGTTTCTCTTCGTCACTCAGCTTCTTTCCCTGACGCTGGAGCTGGCGAAGCTTGATTTCCACCAGCGTGCCGGCAGCCGATTCGCCGCTCATCACCGAATAGCGGGCGAGCGGCCAGGCGAAGATGAAACGGGGATCGTAGGCCTTGCCGCACATGGCGTAATGGCCGGCGCCGAAGCTGCCGCCGCAGATCACCGAGATTTTAGGCACCACGCTGTTGGCGACTGCGTTCACCATCTTGGCTCCGGCACGAATGATCCCACTCCATTCGGCTTCACGGCCAACCATGAAGCCGTTGACGTCGTGGAGAAAGACGAGCGGGATGCGGTTCTGATTGCAAGCCATGATGAAGCGGGCGGCTTTGTCGGCGGATTCGGTGTAGATGACGCCGCCGAATTCCATGCGCTTCTGGCCGCTGCCGGGGGCGGTGGTCGAAATGTGCAATTTCTGGTTGGCAACGATACCCACCGCCCAGCCCCCGACGCGAGCGTAGCCGCAAAGGAGCGTCCTGCCGTATTTGGGGCGATATTCCTCCCACTCACTGGCGTCGACGAGGCGCGCAATGATCTCGCGCATGTCGTACTGGCGGGCCGCGTCGACGGAGAAGACACCGAGAATATCTTCGGCGGGATAGGCCGGCGGGCGAGGGTCGATGCGGTCAAAGGGGGACCCGGGGCCACGGCCCATTTTGTCAATCAGAGCGCGGATGCGGGCGAGGCAGGCTTCATCATTGGGCTCGCGGAAATCGACAGTGCCGCTGATTTCGGCGTGAACGCGGGCGCCACCGAGTTCCTCGGCGCCGACGCGCTGGCCGATGGCGGCCTGGACGAGCGCCGGGCCGGCGAGGAACAGGCCGCTGCCCTCGGTCATCAGGATGTGATCGCACATGACCGGGAGGTAGGCGCCGCCAGCAACGCACATGCCCATGATCGCGGTGATCTGCGGAATGCCCTGGGCACTCATCACGGCGTTGTTACGAAACACGCGGCCGAAGTCGTCGGTGTCGGGGAACACGTCTTCCTGCAGGGGAAGGAAAACGCCGGCCGAATCGACGAGGTAGATCGTCGGGACGTGATTTTCGATGGCGATGTTCTGGGCACGAATTACCTTCTTTGCCGTCATCGGGAAAAAAGCGCCGGCCTTGACGGTGGCGTCGTTGGCGATGATCATCACCAACCGGCCCGAAACGCGGGCGAGGCCGGTGACCGTGCCGGCGGCGGGCGCGCCGCCCCATTCCTCGTACATCTGGTAGGCGGCGTAGAGGCCGAGCTCAAAGAAAGCGGTGCCCGGATCGATGAGCCTGGCGATGCGCTCACGCGCGGTGAGGCGATGCTTCTTGTGCTGCGATTCGACGTAGCGCGAGCCGCCGCCCTGGCGGATTTCGTTCTCTTCCCCGGTCATCTGCTCGATGCGGTCGAGCATGAGGCGGCGATTGCGGTAGAAATCCTTGGAAGTGGTATCGATCTGCGATTCGATTCGTGTCAACGCGTTTGCCCCCGCGGCGATTCCGGCCGAACAGTATAAGGTTTCCGGTGGGGTGGTTGCGAGGGGTGAGGGCAATTTGGAGCGGAACCAGCGCACGGCGGCATCTGACAAGTGCCGGAGGTACGAGGTGGCTTGGTTGCAAAAGCGAGGGCCCTCAGCGGGATCGACATCGGCTGAGCGTAGGCAAGCTACGCGCTGGGAGCGTTTGTCTCAGGGTGCCGCTGGCGAACCAGATTGCGGACGAAATCGACGATTTCCTGCGTGGAGGTGCCGGGGGGAAACACTCCGGCGACGCCCGCCTTTTTCAAGCCGGGGATGTCGGCTTCGGGAATGATGCCGCCGATGACCACGGGAACGTCGTCGATGCCGCGATCCTTCAGCAGGCGGACGAGTTCGGGACAAAGGACGTTGTGGGCGCCGGAGAGAATCGAAAGGCCGATGACGTCGACGTCTTCCTGGGCGGCGGCCGAGGCGATCATTTCTGGCGTTTGCCGCAGGCCGGTGTAGATCACCTCCATGCCGGCGTCGCGCAGCGCCCGAGCAATCACTTTCGCGCCCCGATCGTGGCCGTCGAGGCCCGGCTTGGCGATCAAAACGCGGATTTTCTTTTCGGCCATGGTCTTATCTCCGGCGGCAAGCAAGCCGGCCGACGGAAAGCTTACCACGGAGGCCGTCGAGATTCACGGTTCCGAGCAGAGTGGCAGCCATAAGGGCCGCTATTATGCGGGCCAAGCGAGACAAAACAATCGAGTGACAAGCCGGGGGAAGCGGCATTAGGATTCTCGCGGTTTTCAGCCCACAAGAGGTGTGCACGGTGAAAAAAACGGCATATTTCGACCGACCCAGTCCGGCGGGCACTCGGAATGATCCTTATGCTGCTGGTGGCAGGAGCGCTGATCGTTTCGAGTTCCGGATGGGTGGGTCGGGCGAAAGCGGCAACCACTCTCGATCCGACTACACTCGTTAATCCGTTTATCGGAACGTCGGGCACGCGAATCGGCGGGCCAATCGATACATTTCCGGGCGCATCCATGCCTTTCGGGATGGTGCAGTGGAGTCCAGACACACCTTCTGAACCGGCCGGCGGCGGGTACAACTACCCCGACAAGCAGATCACCGGGTTCAGCCTGACGCACCTGAGCGGGCCGGGCTGCAGCGTGTTTGGCGATGTCGGAATTCTGCCGACAGTGGGCACGATTGCCGATCCGGACAAAGAGAAACTGCCGTTTTCGCATGAGAGCGAGCAGGCATCACCGGGATGGTACGCGGTGACGCTGGGTAAACCCGGCACACGGGTTGAGTTGACCGTTACCGAGCGCAGCGGGCTCGGGCGATTCACATTTCCCAAGACGCGAAACGCGAACCTTCTCTTTAAAGTGTCGTCGGACCAGGCGGGGGTGACAGGGGCAAGCGTTCGCGTGGATGGGAGGCGAGAGCTAGTGGGTGCGGCGACGAGTGGATCGTTCTGCGGGATGCCGGACCATTTCACCGTCTACTTTGTCGCGCAGTTCAACCGTGACTTTCGTTCCTTCGGCACGTGGAGAAACGGACAGCTTGCGCTGCGTTCGCCGGCGGGGAGAGGTCCGGGCACCGGCGCGTGGGTCACGTTCGACACACGGGAGAACCGCGTGGTGGAGGCCCGTGTGGCGATCTCCTACGTGAGCGTTGCGGGCGCGGAGGCGAATCTGGCGGCCAATGGAACGACGTGGAACCTTGGAGAAGTGCGAGATCAGGCTCGAAGTGCGTGGCGGAAGTTGCTCGACAGGCTGGTTGTGGAAGGCGGGACGAAGGCGGAGCGGGAAACGTTCTACACAGCGGTCTATCACTCGCTGCTCTCGCCAAACGTGTATAGCGACGTCAACGGGCTCTATCGAGGGTTCGATGGGAAGGTGCACCACGTCGTCGCGGGACATATCGAATACGCGAACTACTCGGGCTGGGACATTTACCGTTCGCTGATTCCGCTACAAACGTTGCTGGTCCCGCATCGGGAAAGCGACATAATGCAGTCGCTCGTTGACGACGCAAGGCAAGGTGGCTGGTTGCCGAAATGGGCTTTGGCGAACGGGTATACGGGCGTGATGGGCGGCGATTCGGCCGATCCGGTCATCGCCGGCGCGTACGCCTATGGCGCGCGCGATTTCGACGTGAAGGGAGCCCTGGCCGCCATGGTCAAGGGAGCAACGGACACGACGCCGCCTCCGGGGCAGGGGTGGTACGTGGAGCGACCCGGGCTGGCGGAATATCTGAAGCGCGGGTACGTGGTGAACGTGCACACGACTTCCGTTTCGCCGGTGCCGAACGGGGCGTCGGAGACGCTCGAATACGCGTTGGACGATTTCTCGATCGCCGAATTTGCACACGCGATCGGGAACGAGGCCGACTATCACAAGTTTCTGAAGCAGTCGGAGAACTGGGCGACGCTGTTCAACACAGCAACGGGCGAAATTGCGCCGCGGGGCCCCGCGGGTGCGTTTCAGAAAAATCCGATCACGAGAAACGGGCAGAGCGGCTTTCAGGAGGGGAATGCGGCTCAATACACGTGGATGGTGCCGCAGGACCTGCGCGATCTGGCCCGCGGAATGGACGGGCGAGCGGCAACAAGGAAGCGGCTCGACACGTTTTTCACGAAGCTCAACGCAGGACAAAGCGAGCCCTACGCGTGGCTGGGTAACGAGCCGAGCCTGGGCAGCCCGTGGACTTACCTTTCGGTCGGTGCTCCATGGCGGACACAGGAAATCGTGCGGCGGGCAGTCACCACGCTCTACAACACGATGCCGGCGGGACTTCCCGGGAACGACGACCTGGGCGCGATGAGCTCCTGGTACATCTGGTGCACCATGGGGCTATATCCACAAACCCCGGCAGTGCGCGTGTTGGACATTGGCAGCCCGCTGTTCACGGAGGTGCGACTGGAATCGCCCGAGGGCGTGACGATCGAAATTCACGCTCCGAAGGCGTCGGCTTCGACACCTTACGTGCACGGCCTGCGCGTGAACGATAAACCTACGCAGCGTACCTGGGTGGCTGTGCCCGATCATGGAACGCTGCGGCTAAATTTTGCGCTTGGTGCGAAGCCGGACATGCATTGGGGCACGTCGCCAGCCGACGCGCCGCCTTCGTATGCCGAAGGCAAATTGCGGTTTCCGCGGGCCACGACGGCATCGCTCGATCTGTCTTCGCACTCGGTAGCACTGGCGCCCGGATCGACCGCAGCGGCAGAGTTCGCCATTTCGAACGCAAGTGGAAGCCAAACCGTTCGCGTGAAATGGAGAGCCGAAGCGGACAAGGGACTGAAGGCGAGGCCGGACAGAGGGTCGGCAGTGGCTCGAGCTGGAGAGACGGCGCGGGCGACGGTGCGGATTGGCGCGGGGGATGATCTGGCGAACGGCTACTACAACATCCGGTTTGAAGGAACGGCGACCAACGGGGCGCTGCTTGAACCGGTGACAGCTGCCGTTCGAGTGGCCCGCGGGGATGATGTGATTCCAGCCGCTTATGTGGTGAATCTGCGAGGAGATTCGGTTACGCCGGTGGACCTTGCCACGGAAGCGACTGGCGAGCCGATTCCCGCGGGACGGCGGCCAGTGGATGCCGTCGTAGGGCCCGATGGGCGCCGGCTATACGTGGTCGATGCCGGTGATGACATGGTGCGCGTGATCGACACGGCGAACGGAAAGGTAACCGCAAAGGTGAAGGTGGGCAGGGACCCGACGAGCATCGCACTGGCGCCGGACGGGAAAACCCTATGGGTAGCCAATGGGGCCGACAACACTGTTCAATCGATCGACACAACGACGTCACGTGCCGGCGATCCGGTCGATGTGGGTAAGTTTCCGGTGCAGGTGGTGATCGCGCACGACGGCCGCACGCTCTATGCCGTCAATGCCGGATCGAACAGCGTGACTCCGGTAAACCTCCGCACGCGCAAGGCAGAGACGGCGATTCCCGTGGGAGCGCGGCCAAGTGGAGTGGCAATCACGAACAACGACGAGCGGCTGTACGTCACTGACTTGGGAGCAAATTCAGTGACGCCGATCGACCTGGCGACGCGAAAAGTTTTGCCAGCGATTCCCGTGGGCGTAAGGCCAAGGGCGATTGCCGTGGCGCCCGATTCGAAAACCGTGTGGGTGGCCAACTCGGGGACGAACACCATCCTGCCAATCGACACGACCACAGAACGGCCGGGCGAGCCGATCGTGGTGGGAGGACATCCGGCAGGCATCGCGTTCACACGGCACGGGGGAAAAGCGTTCGTGGTGATCCTGGAGGATGATGCGTGCGTGCCGGTGGATCTGGCCGCTCGAAGTGTGGGGAAAGAGATTCGGGTTGGAGAAGTGCCGGTGACGATTGCCGCAGAGGGGCGGAGAATCGGCCGGTAAGGCTTCGCTGCCCATGGGAAAGCTGCCGTCGCGTCCGTTTGCTCGCAGATGGCAGTGGTCACGGGAAAGGCGCGAGGACAGGAGTGTCCGGCCACAGACGAGGGGAGACGCTCACCGTGTGGTCCGGGGATGGAGCACTAGGTGATGGCGATTTCTTCGTAGGTGCCGAAGACGTCGCGCATAGCGTCGCAGATTTCGCCTAGCGTCGCGTAGGCTGTTACCGCTTCGTAGATGTGGGGCATGAGGTTTTCCTCACCCTCGGCGGCGTGGCGCAGGGCGTTGAGGCTGCGGTTGACCGCTTCCTGGGAGCGGTCGGCGTGGACCTTACTGAGGCGTTCCTTCTGATGCCGGGCGACGGACTCGTCGATCTTCAGTGTCTCGATCGGCTGCTCTTCAGCAACGTGCGCGTTGACGCCGACGATGATCTTTTCCTTCCGATCAACGGCCATCTGATAGCGGTAGGAAGCCTCGGCGATCTCCCGCTGCGGATAGCCGCGCTCGACGGCGGCGACCATGCCTCCCAAGGCATCGATTTTCTCGATGTAGTCGCGGGCGGCACGCTCGACCTCGGCCGTGAGTGATTCCACAAAATAGGAACCGCCGAGTGGGTCGACGGTGTTCGTGACGCCGCTTTCGTGGGCGATGATCTGCTGGGTGCGGAGAGCCAGCGTGGCGGCGAACTCGGTAGGCAGCGCCCAGGCCTCGTCGAGAGAATTCGTGTGGAGCGATTGCGTGCCGCCGAGGACGGCGGCGAGCGCCTGAATGGCGGTGCGGACCACGTTATTGTAAGGCTGCTGGGCGGTAAGGGAGCAGCCGGCGGTCTGCGTGTGGAAGCGGAGGGCCCATGTGCGCGGATTCTTCGCACCGTAACGCTCGCGAGTGACCTGATTCCAGATGCGGCGGGCGGCCCGGAACTTGGCGATTTCCTCGAAGAAATCGTTGTGGGAATTGAAGAAGAAGGAGAGGCGCGGACCGAACTCGTCGATATCGAGGCCGCGGCGGAGGGCCCATTCGACATATTCCATAGCGTCGCGGAGGGTGAAGGCGAGTTCCTGAATCGCGGTCGAGCCGGCTTCGCGGATGTGATAGCCGGAGATCGAGATTACGTTGAAGCGCGGCGTGTGGCGGACGCCGAATTCGAACGTATCGATCACCAGGCGCATCGACGGAGCGGGAGGATAAATGTATTCTTTCTGCGCGATGTATTCCTTCAGGATGTCGTTCTGGAGGGTGCCCGAAATCTTCTCCCAGCTGGCGCCTTGCTTTTCGGCCACGGCGAGGTACATCGCCCAAAGGACGGCGGCGGGGGAATTGATCGTCATCGAGGTGGTGACGGCGGAAAGCGGGATCTGGTCGAAAAGCGTTTCCATGTCGGCGAGCGAACTGATGGCGACGCCACACTTCCCCACTTCACCGGCCGAGAGCGGATGGTCGCTGTCGTAGCCCATCAGGGTGGGCAGGTCGAAGGCCACGGAAAGGCCAGTCTGGCCCTGCTCGAGCAGATAGCGGAAGCGGCGATTCGTGTCCTCCGGCGTACCGAATCCAGCGAACTGGCGCATCGTCCAGAGGCGGCCACGGTACATCGTCGAATGGATGCCGCGGGTGTAGGGCGGCTCGCCGGGGAAACCGATCTCGCGGTTAAAGTCGGTTTCGGCGACATCGGCCGGGGTATAGAGGCGGCGGATCGGATGGCCGGAAACGGTGGTGAACTCGGCCTGACGTTCGGGCGATTTCCGGAGCGTGGGATTCAGGACGCGCTCCTCCCACTCCTTCTCGCAAGCGGATGGCTTGCGCGACTCGCTACCTTCGACCGCGGTGCCTCCCGCTCGTTCCGTGTCCGCCTTCCTGTTTTCGGCCATCGGTTATCCCTTCCGGCAGCAGAGTGCACCAGGAGTGCGTGCAAATGCCTATTAATGCTTCTAATAAGCATATTAGTGCGGATACGAGCGTGGTCGCAAGCAGGGATGGAAGCCGGGAAAACGAATGATGCTTACAGCGGGAGGTTGACAAGCCGTTCCGGAAGGGAAATGCGGCAGCGGCCGGGCCTGGGGGCTCACCCGGCGGAGCTATGGGGTAAGCAGGTGGAGACAGGAAAGGCGCCGAGGGGTATTGCCGCCTCGGCGCCCTTTCGATTCCTTGCCGGAAGGTCCGGAATCTAGAAACGGCCCTGGCGGAAATGGTAATGGAAAAGGTTCTTGATCGGCGTGCCGGGGATGAGTGGAGTACGGGACACATGGCCGCTGGCTGCGTCGGCAACCGAGATATTGTTCACCTGCAAGGTGCGGCCAAGGGACTGGTTGAAGTTTACCACGGCCTGCAGAAGTGCCCCCTTGGCCTGGATCTCATTGCCTTGGGCGGTGGCCAGGTCGCGTTCATAGAGGATGACGTCGTAGTCGGTGGCAACGCCGAGTTGGAATTTTTTCTGTTCGGCGTCGAGCGATTCCTGTGCCAGTTTGGTGGCCTCGACGGCGGCCTGCACGCGGGCCAAGCCCTGCTGCATGGCGATCTGGGCGTTGCGGACGTCTGTGGCGATGGTGTTCTTGAGCACCTGAACCTGAACTTTGGCTTGCCGCTGGGCGAGTAGAGCGTGGGCGTTGGAGGCCTCGGCGGAGCGGTTGCGCAACGGGAGGGAGAGCGTGAGGCTGAAGCCGTAAGAGGGAAAGTCCTGGTTCCAAAGGGTATTCCAGGAGTCCAACAGACCTGCGTTGAGCTGAGTGACCTGGGTCTGGTAAGCGCTCGGGCTGCCTGCGTAGATGGGTTGACCGTTCACGAGCACCGGATTTCCCTGAGCATTGAGGATCGGGGTGTTGGTGTCGGGAGCATAAGCGGTGGGCGTGGACGTGGTGAATTTCTCGTCGCCGGCCAGGCCTTGGGTCGAATACTGACCGCTCAAGGTCAGGTTTGGCAGCAGCGCATTGCGGGTTGCCTTGACCTCAACGTTGTCCACTTTCACGCCAAGTTCCTGGGCACGGAGGTCGGGACGATCCCGCCAAGCCTGCTGGACGGCTTCGCGATAGGGAATGATGTCGACTTTCGGCGGTGTGTTGATGCTGTCGGTCGGAACCACCTCGATATTCGTCAGACCGGCGGCCATCGGGTTCCGGGTGATGAGGTTGAGCAGCGCGGTCTGCTGCTGTTGCGCGCTGGTCTGGGCAACGATCAGGTTCTGCTGATTGGTGGCCAGTTCCGATTCGGCGGTGACGACGTCGAGTTGAGCCAGTGTGCCAATCTGCAACTGCGCCTTGGTGGCTTGCAGGTTTTTCTTGGCCCAGCGGACGGTGGTCTCCTGCACCTTGACGTTCTCGAGCGAGTAGACCAGGTTCCAGTAGGCAGTTTCGACGCTGGCGACAACTCCGATGACGGCATTGGCGAGCAGATAACGAGCCGCCCTTGAATTCAGCTGGCCCTCGATGATGTAGCGCGTGTTGGGAAGTATGCCGAAACCGTTGAGTAGTGGCTGCTGGAAACCAAAAGAGAGCGTCGATTGTACGCTGGGATTGAAGATGCTGGCTGGCGAAGTGGTGGAGCTTCGGGTGTTGTTGAACGAGAGGTCGAAGAGGGTGCCGGTCTTGAAGCCTTGCTGATAGCCGAAATTCGCCATGGTGGTTTTATTGGTGAGAGAGGTAGTGGACAGTGTGCCCGTACCGGAGAGGAACGGGTTGAGGACCGGGATCGACTGTTTGTTCCAACCCAGCGTCGAAGTGACGGTCGGGTCGAAAGGAGTGAGGCTACCGGCCTTGGCGGCCAAGAGACTCGTATCGGTGATCCAGGTGGTGTAGCGCTGGACGTCGATATTCAGGTTGTTTTCGATGGCGAGTGTGATCGCCTCCTGCAGGCTCAGATTCAACTTTCCCTCGTGAACCAGCTGATGGATGGTCGGCGTATTCGTCAGCACCGGCTCGGGGACCGTTCTTGGGACATAGGAGCCGATCGACCGCGGAAACCAGGGCGCGCCTTTCGTGTATTGCGTGCCGGCGGTAACCGTGAGCGGTGGCGCGGTCTGGGGCGGCGGGTTCGCCGGCGTTTTCTTTTGTTGCTGCGCCTGGGCCGCCGAATGCGGCGACGAAGAGACTTCCTGCGCGTAAAGCCCTACCGGCGCCCCGAGCGTCAGCAGCATCGACAGGATTATGGCAATCGTCGCATAGGCTGGGTTCTTCCTCATTTCCCTCTCCAAAATGCATTTTGATCAGGGTAATCCGTTGTACCTTAATAGAACGCGACCCGAGAGTCTTTTGTTTCCGGAATTTACCGGAATTTCACGCCTCGTGCCGGTTTTCCCACCCCCCGAGGGATCTGATTCATACCTCAAGGCGACGTTCGGGTCGATTCTTGAGGCGGGGAGGGGGGGCAGAGGA
>JBJKSI010000073.1:0-10343 GCA_046704165.1 Candidatus Acidiferrales bacterium | reverse complement strand
CCGGCACCAACGGGATTGATCCGCTCACCGAAGCCGTCTACCTCGAGGTGGGCGAGCCCGGAGTGTATTCGGTTACAATTCCGGCCGGCTCATTCCATGAGCTTGCTCACGGCAAAAAGGTAGGCAGCTACGTCTTTTCGGGTGTTATTGATGGCGTTTCGCTTTCGGTCCAGATCGTACCCCTCGGACTAAACACCTACGAATTCAAGGCGAATGGGTCGCCGGCGGATCTGACTGAGCTGACTAACCCAGTTACCGTCACGGTGAGCATTGGCGACGATATAGGAACAAAGACGGATGTGACCGCTAAGTTCTTGCCCTGAAAACGAGCTAGAAAACGCGGCGCGGAGGAGTCTGCGGAGCGATTCGTCCCGGGAGACTCCTCCAATCCGTGCCACTGTCCATCAATTCCTCGGACACGGATGTCCCCTCCCTGTGCAGAGGTCGGCAGCTTAGGGCTGGCAGGCTGCTGAAAAACTCCTTACGGGCGTCATTCCGAGGAGCCAAAGGCGACGAGGAATCTCGCAAGTGCTTCCCTCCCAGAACCAGATTCCTCGCTCCGCTCGGAATGACAACGTTCAGGACCGTTCCTCAGTCCCCTGCTGGGACACTCCAAGCTCCGCAGCCAGAGCTGGGGTCGCAATTTGCCCCTTCCTCCTGCCTGCTTCTCTCGCATGCGCGCGCGTCTTCTACCTTGGCCGCCGTCTCCGTCGCGAAATACGGAACAGGCGCCGTGGAAAAAGCGCCTAGCTGGAAATTTCCAGTGTCGATTTGATTCCCTGAACCTGCCGGTTGAACCACTTGGCGTAATCCGTCCAGGGCAGCCGGTTGGTAATCAGCCGGGCGAGCGTGCCGGGCCATTTCTTATCAGCGGCCTTGAGGGCGCGTATCGCCAGTCGGTAGTGCGTGGGGCTGGCGTTCACGCTGCCGAAGACGACGTTGTTTCGCAGCACCAGGTCGCGGTTGATTTCCGAGGCGTGCACCAGTTCCGTCTGATCGCCTCCGGTGACGCTGAGCAGACAAAGGATGCCGTCGGCGGCAAGCATCTGCATGGCCGCAAATCCCACCGCTGAACTGCCTGTGCATTCCATGATCACGTCGGGCGCCGCGATCTGCTTGCCGAGTTGGTCGAGCGGCGTATTGTCCACAGACCGGTAGGTGCATCCCATCGCCTGTGCGATCTGCGCCCGCGGGTCGCTATCCGGTTCGCGGCTCACAACGATGGTTTCGAGATCGCGGACGCGCAGAGCCGCGGCCGCCAGCAGCCCTACGGGTCCGGCTCCCATCACGAGCGCCGTTCGCGGTTTGGAAGGCAGGCGCTTCTGGATTTCGATCGATTCGGCCACGCCTTTCTCGACGATCGTCATCGGCTCGAGCAGCACGCCGATCTCGCGGATCGCGCGATCGATCTTGAACAGGAAATCGGGGGATTCCGTGTAGTATTCGGCCATATAGCCGTGGCGTCCCTTGATGCCCCGCTCGGTATAGTTGCCGCTGGTGCAGAGGTCGGCGCGGTCGTGTTGGCAATTGAAGCATTCGGTGCACGGGCGGCGCACCGACGCGACGACGAAATCGCCCGGCTTGAACCCCTTCACCTCGCTGCCTACCATTTCCACCACGCCGAAATTTTCGTGACCCAGGATCAGGTAGCTGCTCCCGCTGGGCGTTTCGCCATACAAACCCTCGCTGATTTCCGCGTCGGTGCCGCACAAACCGACGCGCAGGACCCGCACGAGCGCTTCCCTTGGTCCCGGCTTGGGCTGAATGGCGTCCGTTACGAAATGAATGCTGTCTTTCTGGCCTGGAATTACGGCAATGGCCTTCATGAATGGCTCCTTTCTTCTCGTTCTGAAATCCGTTGATCGGTTCCGCGATCCCGGCAGTCGCCGGCCATTTCCATCTTCAATCCGCGCGGCGAATCTCGAACAGGTGCGCCCGTCCCGCCTCGAGCCGGATATAGAGTCCGTCGGCCATTTCCTGTCCCGAGCGGGAATATTCCACGTCGTTCAATTGATCGGCGAGGACGTAGTTGGCGTTCGTTTCCGCGCCCAGCGCGACGCGTCCCTGCGCCGGCGCCCCGGTTGGATTAGCCGCCACCAGTTTCCACACCCCGTCCGCGCGCCACTCGTACAGGACGAGTTTTTGATAGCTGTCATCGGTCGCCCAAACCGGTTCCAGCAGTTTCCACCGGCCGGAATGGAAAACGTCTTCATTGCTCAGCTGGAGCAGCTTCGCGTATAGCGCCTGCGCGGACGCGTCGACGGGTTCACTCGCGCCGCGCGCCAGTTCGATCGGCTGGTGAATTTTCCGGCCGTCGATCTGCCCGTGGAAATAGAAACGCATGCCGGGAGCGGTCGCCGCCAGGGTCGCGGCCGCCTGCATCCGGCCGGGGCCGAAAACCGCGGCCGCGCGCTGCTCGTCGTGGTTTTCCAGGAAACGGGCCATGCGCCCTTGCACGGCGAAATCGCCGCCCAACCGCTGCCGCAGTGCCGCCGCCGAGCCGCCGCAAAGAAAATCGTAGAACCGTTTGTCGTAGGTAAATCGAAAACCGAGCTGTTGCAGTTGGACCTCGCGGTCCCAATACACTTCGGCCAGCCAGATCAGTTGCGGCGCTGCGGCGATTGCTTCCCGCCAGAATTCACTGGCCGGGACCGGGTCGGAAACGAAGCCGTGCCAGGTGCGCGCGAATACATCGTTGAGGGCCAGCATCGCCATGTCGCAGCGCAGCCCGTCGGCATGGCGCGCCAAGCCCCGGATCACCTCGACCAGTGCCTGCCGCGCGCCGGGCTGGAAATGGTTCAATTGCGCGCTGTCGGGCCACGGCGGGGAATAGGGATCGCGGCCGTGCGCCAGCATCCGCAGCCTGCCGGCCTTTTCCTCTCGCAATGAAAACAGTCCGGGCTCCTTGCGAAAATCCGTTTCGCCGCCCTCGACGAAATATTCGGGATGGCTATGCGCCCAGGCGTGGTCCAGCGCCGTGTGGTTCGGCACCAGGTCCAGAATCAACCCCATTCCGCGCTCGCGCAGCTTTCGCCGCACGCCGTCGATCTCGCGCCATGTGCCGATGCGCGGATCGGGCCGGTAATCCTGAACGGCGTAAGGCGAGCCGACGATGTCCTCGAGTTTCCACCCGGGCAGCGCGCGGTCATATTCGGCAAAGCGTCTGGGGTCGCGCCGGAACTCCATGCGCGCCTGCGGGCTTCTTCTCCAAACGCCCATCAGCCAGACCAGATCGAATCCCATCTCGCGCAGCCGGTCCCATTGCGCGTCCGGCACCTGCCCAAGGGTCAGCTTTTTCTGGCCGTCCGGAGAAAGCTCCTGCAGCCATGTCCAGGCGGGAATTTCAATCAGGTGCGGATGCGGCCGCAAAGAAAGCGGCGGCAACGACGTTCGACGTGGCGGCAAGCGCCCTCCTTTTGCAATATCCACTCATCATAGAACATCCGCGCCGCCGTGGAAGGGCGGCATTCCCGGGAGTGGACGGCCGGCGTGCTCCCCTTGTTTCGGCCCGGTCAAAGGCCTATTCTGAAAAGAGGGGCCATGGAAACCGGAAACGAAAGAGAACCCGACGCGCGCAAACCTGCCAGGTGGTTTCAGGACCGTTGGCTGGTTGTTGCCGGTGTTGGGGCCGTTCTCGCCTTTGCCGCCGCGCTGCTGACGGCCACGGTTTTCGCGCCGAAGAAGCAGCCCGGCATCGCCGCTCCGAACTTCGCGCTGCGCAACCAGTATGGCCGGCTCACCTCGCTCGCGCAGTTTCGGGGTAAAGTGGTTGTTCTCACCTTCGTCGATCCCTATTGCACGCAGATCTGCCCGCTGACCACGCAGAGCATGGTTGAGGCGCTGCACATGCTCGGCCCCTCCGCCGCTTCCCGCGTACAGTTATTGGGAATCGACGCGAATCCGCTCAAAACGAAGGTTTCCGACGTGGCGGCCTATACGCGGGCCCACGGATTGGAAGGGCGCTGGCTGTTTCTTACCGGCTCACTCGCTCAACTCAAGCGCGTCTGGCACAGCTACCACGTCTATGTTGCCGCGGTGGGCAACAACATCGATCACGAAGCCGTTGTCTTCCTGATCGATGGACGCGGCCGCGAGCGCAAGGTCTACTCCACGCCGATGAGCTACGGGGAGATTGGCCTGCAGGCGAGTACGATGGCGCGAGGAATCTCGAAGCTTCTGCCCAGCCATCCTCCCGTGCTTCGCGATGTCTCGTTCCACTTGGCGCCGTCTCTAGCGCCTTCCGACAGTGCGAGCCTGCCCGCGCTGGGTGCTCAGGGGCAAGAGGTGGTATTGGGAGCCAAGCACGCGCACCTGATGCTATTCTTCGCGAGCTGGCTCGATGAAAGCACCAATTTGCAGGAGCGGCTGGCGACGCTCGACGCGTACGCGGTCCAAGCCCGCCGCAACCGATGGCCGGTGCCTGTCGCCGTCGACGAAATCACCACGGAACCTTCGCCATCCGCCGCCCGGAAGACCCTCGCTCCCGTGGCGGCCAAACTTCACACGCCGATCATCGAGGATTCCGACGGCCGGCTTGCCGATGGCTACCAGGTGGACGATTTGCCGTGGTACGTCCTCAGCTCGCGCTCGGGGAAAATTCTCTGGAGGCACGACGGCTGGCTCTCGACCGCCAAACTCGATCGGGATGTGCGCGCCGCTCTGGTAGGGAAGTGATGGGCCCGCTTGGGCGTGCCGCCTGTCGGTGAGACACACGATTCCTGAAGGTCTGGCAATAGGCAGGAAAAAGCAGTTCTCTTCGCGTTTTGCTCCGAATCCAACAGGAGGTATAGACAGCTGCCATGAAAAGCAAAGCTCCCATTCAATTCTCGCTTCCCGCGGCGCTGATTCTGGCGCTCGGCTTACTGGTCGTTCCCTTCGGTGCCCGGGCCCAAGTGGTCAGCAAAACAGCCCACACGGGCTCTTACATGGTTAACCTGAAAGTGCTCCCTGCCGAATCCTTCAGCGGGCCGCACGCCGCAATGGCTCGCGATGGCGGAGCCCAACCCAACCAGGCTGGTGGACCTGAACACCCCAACCATCACATGGTCGTCTTCGTACGCAAGGGCGGCAAGCCGGTGGAGAACGCCACGGTCACCATGCGCTACCGGCAAGTTTCTCCAACAATGGGGAATTGGAAGACGCTTCCGGTCGTTCGCATGCACGTGAGGGGGCACGGACTGGCGACCACCCACTACGGCAACAACGTGGCGCTCGCCCCAGGCAGTTACGAGGTACGCGTCAGCGTGAACGGAAGCAAGCCGGCAATCTTGCGGTTTTCTCTCGCGGGATAATCGATCCCCGACGCCGGTTGCTGGCGGGACGGCGAATCGCCGAGCGCGAACCCTAGCGCTCAGGCGGTTCGCCGTCTCGATTTCTACTGGATTTGTCCTCGAATTTCGCCGCCGGGATGGGCGCGGGTGTGGACGTTTACGTATGTGTTGCCGGCCCTCATCTGCTCGACGAGGTCTTCCAAGGATTTCCCCTTGAGCGGGCCCACCAGTTGAGCGGCTGTAATCGTTCCCCTCGCCAACAAACCCCTGACTTTCCCCGATCTCACCGCGTGAGCCTTTGTCGGGTAGAGCCAAACGACAGGAGGGCCGTTCTTACCGGCGGCGGCCAGGTGAATGTGGGCCATCGTGGGATCCTCGATGCCTGTCACATAGAGGGTGTAAGCCAGAGCATTGCCGCTCCGGCTCAAACGGAAACTGGCGCGGCCGCGCGAGGAAGTCACCACGGCCGGCACTTGATTGGTTCCGGACAGCATGGCCCGGAATCTTGTTTTTTGAGCATGCGCAGCAGGAACGAAGAGAGCCACTCCAACAGCAAACACGAGCAACTGAACAGCTCTTTTCATCTTCTTGCCTCCGTCCGTGGTTCCGGTCGGCCGCAGGGACGCGGCCTCCCTGTGATATCGAACATGGCGTACAAGATACATGAAGTCTTGGCCGGTTCAAACAGCATGCTTGGGCTCCTCCCCATTGACTGACCATCTCGCCGAATACCTGTCAATCTATTGATTCTTAATAACTTATAATCTTCGCCATTCCGCCTGAGTCCTGGCCCTGCGCTTTGGGTCCTCATCAAAGGGCAGAGCATCGAAAAGAGTAGAGAGAGAGTTCAGGGGAACGACGATGACGAAATTATGGAGAAATGGGTTGCTGACAGCGGCCTTCATCCTGGGGGGAGCCACGCTTGCCGTCGCGGCACCGGCCAGGATGCCCAGGCCAGGTTCTCTGAACAGCGTGCAGGGCCAGGTGAGGATTGACGGAGGACCCGCGCTGGCGGGGTCGATCCCGGCCGAAGTGCTCAGAACAGGCCGAGAGATCACAACGAGACATGGAAAAGCCGAATTACTCATGACCCCGGGGTCTTTCCTTCGGATTGGAGATTACTCGCGGGTGCAGATGGTCTCGCGGAGCCTCGAAAATGCGACCGTGAGGCTGGCCCGAGGGGCGGCGTTGCTGGATACAAACGCAAACTTCAGAAACGAATTAATGGTCTTCATGGATGGCACCCGAACGAGAATCGAGAAGAAGGGTCTTTATGGCTTCAACGCAAATCGAGAGACCATTGCCGTTCTGCATGGCAAGGCAAGCATTGAAGAGGCTGGTTCGCGTGTCACCTTGAAGAGCAAACGCGAATTGTACATAGGCGGCCAGCGGCCGCTGGAAATCAGGAAACTGAACGTTCGGGCTTTCAAATCCAGTTCGCTATATCGATGGAACAGCGTCAGGAACCGCTACGAGAGAAGAGCCAGAAGAAGCGTGCGGGAAACCATTGCACGGTCGGGCCGCTGGTACGGACCCGGCTGGTATTGGTCGCGTTACTGGGGCTTCTATGCCTATGTGCCTTCAGCCGCCGCGTACCTCGGCCCTTATTACGCTGGTCCCTACTATGGTCCCTGGGGTTGGAACAATTGGGACGGAGGCTGGGGCTGGGGTGGTGGCTGGGGTTGGGGTTGGGGTGACGACGACGATGACTAGAGGAACATGAACAGGCGATTTGACGGCGGGGGGTTGGCCGGAACATTTCCGGCCTCCCTCCGCCGCGCTCTCGCTTGAACGAATGTCTCGGACGAACCAAAGTTTACGGTCGTCGAATCGCATCTCCGCTTAGTGAACCAGGGGCGCGAAGGCCAGTTCGATAATGGCCTTCTGCTCGAGGGCATGCGCCTTGGCCGAACCGGTGGCCGGGCTGGGCGCTGCCGAACGCTTCACGGACCGCACCGCGCAATCGGGCTCCATCTGGCGTAGGCGCGGAAGGACGTGATGGAGAGCCCCCATGTTGGCCGGTTCCTCCTGCACCCATACGATCTCGCGCGCTTGCGGATGCTGCGCCAATGCGGCGGCCAGATCGGCTTCGGGGAACGGATAGAGCTGATCGAGAAAGAGAATCGCGGTGGAACGATCCTGCCGTCGGGCGCGCTCGGCGCGCAGCTCATGCCCGATCTTTCCGGTGGCGACGAGAACGCGGGACGCGCCGCTGATTTCCGAATCGGGAATCACGGTTAAGAAGCGTGGGCGACTGAAATCGGCCAGCGGCGATAGGGCGGCGGGATGGCGCAACATGCTCTTGGGCGTAAATACGACCAGCGGTTTGCGCCAGCGACGCAATGCCTGCCGGCGCAGCAGGTGAAAGTACTGCGCTGCCGTCGACGGTTGACACACTTGGATATTGTCGCGCGCCGCCAGCTGCAGGAATCGTTCGATTCGCGCGCTGGAATGTTCTGGCCCCTGTCCTTCGTAGCCATGCGGCAGCAACAAGACCAATCCCGAGGGCAAAGCCCATTTGTCCTGGGCGGCCACGATGAACTGGTCGATGACGACCTGCGCCCCGTTGGCGAAATCGCCGAATTGCGCCTCCCACAGCGTGAGCGTTTCGGGGTAATCGCGGCTGTAGCCGTATTCGAAACTCAATCCCGCGGCTTCGGAAAGCGGTGAATTGTAGATGTCGAACCGGGGCTGATCTTCGCTGATGTGCTCGAGCGGAATATACGGCTTTTCGGTGCTTGTGTCATAGAGCACCGCGTGCCGTTGGTTGAATGTCCCGCGCCGGCTGTCTTCTCCGGCCAAGCGTATCGAAACGCCCTCGGTGAGCAGTGTGCCGAAGGCCAGTCCCTCTGCCGTGCCGTAATCGAGCGGGTGCTTGCCCTGGCCCATGGCCGCGCGCTGATCCAGCAGCCGTTTCACCTTCGGGTGAATGGCGAAATCCTTTGGGTAGGACGTCATTCTTTCGGCAACCTGGGCCAGGCGATCGGTCTCGACTCCCGTATCCACTTCCAAGCCCGGTTTCCAAGGCCCAATTTCATATCCCGACCAATAACCGGGCAATTCGTGCAGGACGGGAATCTTGGTCATCTTGACGGCCGTTTGCATGGCGGCTTCGAGTTCCTCTTTCGCCTGCCGCGCCATCGGCTCCGGATCAACGCCAATCCGGCTCGCGTAGATCTCGCTCAAGGGCGGATGTGCCTTGATCTTCGCGTAGAGCACAGGCTGGGTGATCGTTGGATCGTCGATTTCGCTGTGGCCGTGGCGGCGATAGCCGACCAGGTCGATGACCACGTCGCTTCCGAACGTATTCCGGAACTCCTCCGCCATTCGGCCCACGCGGGCGATCGCTTCGGGCTCTTCGCCGTTGACGTGGAAAATCGGAATCGGCAGGCGGCGGGCCATGTCGGAGGCAAAACGCGACGAATGCAGTTCGGATGGGCCCGTGGTGAAACCGATCAGATTGTTGACGACCACGTGAAACGTTCCGCCCACCGTATAGCCATCCAAATTGGCCATATTCAGCGTTTCGGCCGCGACTCCCTGGCCGGCAAAGGCGCCGTCGCCATGCAGCACGAGCGACAGAATGCGCCTGCGTCCATCGCGCCCCAGGCGCGTCTGCTTCGCCCGGGTGCGGCCCATCGCGACCGGATCGACGGCCTCCAAATGGCTGGGATTCGACACCATGTGCATTTCCATGCGCTGGCCGCTGCGGGTAACGTATTCGCCCGTTGCCCCGCGATGATATTTCACGTCCCCCCCGCCCAGCACGCTGCGCGGATCGACGTCCTCGAAACCGGCAAAGATATCGGTGGCCGGCCGGCCCACCAAATTCAGCATCAGATTCAGCCGACCGCGGTGGCTCATCGCCAGCACCACGCAATCGGTCCCGTTGTCCGCGGCCGCGTCCAACGCCGCGTCGAGCAGCGGCAGCAAGCCGGTGGTTCCTTCAAGGGAGAAGCGTTTCGTGCCGATATAGTGCGCCTGGAGCACCTGCTCGAACACATCGGCGCGCACCAGCCGCTCGAGCAGCGCTTCCCGGTCCGCTTCGGGCGCTTCGGCTTCCATCCGCTCCTGCACCCAACGGCGCTGTTCGGGATCGGGAATATGCATGAATTCGACGCCGATCGCGCCGCAATAAATGGCTCGCGCCTGCTCGGCTAATTCGCCGTGAAGGGAAAGTTCCAGATGCGGTGTCGGCTGAAATGAACCGAGAGGATCCAGCTTGGCTTCCAGAAAGCCCCAACGGCGGAAACTGTCGAAAACGAGGTTACGTTCTTCAATGACTGCGCTGTTTGTTTTCATTTCTATACCAGTATACAACCGGCGCCCGGACCGCGACTTTTCGGTCCCTGGCCGGGCCTATGCTCCCTTTTGCCCTGCCGATTCTCACGCCATGGTCAGAAGCGCTAACCCTAACGCTTTTCGTGGAAAGTGCGCTAATTCGCCGAGTGGCAGGGTGATGGCAGTGCATAGGGAGCGGCTTGAAAAGCCGCCCCTGCGCACCGCCTGAAGCTTGCGCAGAAAATTCCGGCTACTGCACGACCAAATAAACCGTGTACGTGCTCGTCTGGCTTCCGCTTGTGGCCGTAATCGTGAGCGGGTAGCCGAGGCCCGTGCTGGGAGCCACTTTCTTGTTTGTCCTCACGGTGAGTGTCGAGGTCGCCGATCCATTGGCCGAGACAGTAACGGGATTCGTGCTGAAGCTGCCGTTCATGAACTTCTGCAGCCCACTGACGCTGAGGCTTACGCTGCCGCTGAAGCCACCGGATTGGACCGTCACGGTGTAGGTGGGGTTTTGGCCGGGGCTGATGGATTGGGTGCTCGGCGCAACCGAAACCGTAAAGGGTCCGCCGCTCGGAGCCGAGATCTGCAGGGAGCCGGTCGCGCTTGAATTGTTGTAGCTGGCCGTGATGTTGGCGCTGGTGTTCGAGGAAGGCGCGGTCGTCGTGACCGTGAATGCAGCGGACGAGTGGTTGGCGGAGACGGTGACACTGCCGGGCACGCTAGCATATGAACTGTTGCTGGAAAGCAAGACGCTCACGCTCGAGGACACTGGTCCGCTGAGCGTAACCG
>JBJKSI010000072.1:0-4075 GCA_046704165.1 Candidatus Acidiferrales bacterium | reverse complement strand
TTCTTGAGGCGCGCAGGGCGGGCAGAGCACAAGCCAGCAGGGCCACCAGGAGCAGCAATACGGCGACACCGGTGTAGGTCAAGGGGTCGGCCGGACCGACGCCGTAGAGCAAGCTTCGCATCACGCGAGTGAGCCCGAGCGCGGCGCCCAAACCAATGGCGGCTCCGATGCCCACCAGGCGCAGCCCTTCGCCTACCACCTGGCGCAATACCACGCCCGGTGTGGCGCCAAGCGCCAGCCGCAGGCCGATTTCCTGCCTCCGCCGGCTCACCGAATAGCCGAGAACGCCCGAAATGCCCACCGCCGCCAGCAGAATTGCCAGTCCGGCGAACAGACCGACCAGCAGCGTACGGAACCGCTCGCTGGCCCTGGTGCGAGCCAGCAGGTGCTCGAGCGGGTTGATCATATTGACCGGCACATCGGGACCAACCTCGTGGATCGCCCTGCGAATCGAGGGTCCGAGCGACGCCGCGGCGAGAGGCGTCCTCACCAGGAAGCCGAAATCGGGGAAGGGGAACTGTGCGAAGGGGACGAAGATTGCCGGCTTGGTGGCGATCTCGAGCGAGCCCTGGTGCTCGTTTCCGGCAACGCCAATGACCTGCCAAGTCTGGCCGAGCTTGCTGAACAGGATCTGGCGGCCGATCGGGCTTTTGCCGCCGAACTGCTCCCGGGCAAGCGCCCGGTTCACAATGCACACGCGCGTCGAGCCCGGCTGATCCGCCGCCGTAAAATCACGGCCGGCGAGCAGCGGTGTGCGCATCAGCCGGAAGTAGCCGGGAGTGACGGCAAGCAAGTGAGCCGTTGGCTGCTGGTCGGACGGAAGGGGGTGACCAACAACTTCGTAGCTGGAGCTGAGACCAATGTGCTCCTGCGCGACGGGCGGCGTAACGGCCGCCGCCACCTCGCTCACACCCGGCACCGCGCGAAGCCGCCGGGCGCCAGCGTCGAGGAAATTCCGCCACTGTTCCGGCGTCGAATAATCGCGCGTGGGAAGGTTGAGTTGTGTGAGCACAACGCCGCGGGGATCGTAGCCCGGGTTTACCGCAAGCACCAGCAGGAAACTGTGCAGCAGCAGACCCGAACCGGCCAGCAGGACGACAGCCATCGCCACTTCAGCCACCGCGAGTGCATCGCGCAAACGCCGGCCCGAGGCGGCTCCGCCCGATCCGCGGCCACCCTCCTTGAGTTTCTCGAACACCCGCATGTCGGCAAGTCCCCAGAGGGGAAACGAGCCGAAGAGCAGCCCGGCGGCGAGCGAAACGCCAGCGGTAAAGAGCAGCACATGGCCGTTGAGTGTGGCTCCGGCAAGCCGGGCGAGAGAGAAGGGGACCCAGCGATGCAGATTCGAAACCGTCAAGTACGCCAGATAGGCGCCCAGCACGCCACCGGCAAGTGCCAGTTCGACGCTTTCGACGAGCGCCTGGCGAACCATGCCCCCTTTGCCCGCTCCGAGCGCGAGACGCAGCGCCGTCTCGCGTTGCCTTGTCGTCGACCGCGCCAAAAGAAGATTGGCCACGTTGGCGCACGCGACAAGCAGGACCAGCCCAACAGCTCCAAGGAGGAGCAAGAGCGCCGTGCGGTACCCCTTTTCGAGTCCCTGCGCGAGGAAGGAAACGCGAAGGCCGGTGCCTCGATTCCCCTGAGGATGTGCCCGAACAAATCCGGTTGCCAGCACGCCCGCTTGCGCCTGCGCCTGGGCCAGCGTCGCACCACGCTTCAGCCGCCCGATCACGGAGAGCACGGCGATATTTTCCGAAGTCATCTTCGGGCCCGACTGGCCGGGAAAGGCGTTGTTCAGCGAACTGACGATCGAACCGAACGCTTGCGCCAATCCCTGGCGTGAGAGAGGAACCCAAACGTCGGGCACGGCGGGAAGCATGGGAAAACGCACGCTCGCGGGCAGGATCCCCACGACTTCATAGGGATGATGATCGAGTTCGATAGTGGCCCCGATTGCCGACGGCTTCGAGTGGAAGCGTTTGCGCCAGAGTTGCTCGCTGATCACGGCCACCGGCCGGTCGCTGCGAGAGTCGGCGGCGGTGAACACGCGCCCATGCAATGGCCGAGCGCCGAGCATGGCGAAGAGACTGGGAGTTGCGTCCACGCCCAATACCGTGCTCGTCTGGCCCGGATGAGTGATGGTGAAGGGCCACGGAGCGTAGGCGGCGACAGGGTCGAGCAAGTTCGCTTGAGAACGGTAATCGCGGAACAGCGCGTAGGACAGACTACCATTGGTAGATTTACTGTTCCGGTCCGTCGTGTGCACAGCCACGATCCGGCCGGCCTCGGGATAGGGCAGCGGATGGAGCACGGCGGCGTCGACCACGCTGAAGATGGCGGTGTTGGCGCCGATGCCGAGGGCTAGCGTGATGAGCGCCACGAGCGTGAAGCCCGGACTCCGCATGAGGGATCGGAAACCCAGCCGCATGTCTCGCCACAAACCGCTCAAGAACTTCCTCCTGATCGTGGTTTTCTACCTGACAAATGTTTCGCGGGTGCTGCCCACCAAGACATAGCACACTGAATACCAGTCACTGGCCTGTTTGGGGAAGTATACGAAAGGACTTAGGCGGCGTTACACCTAATTCGTATGTTCTATGCGCCCGGGTCCGGAACGTGACCGTTCGGAATCGAACAGCCGGGCATTCATTTCACCTCTCTGTGACCCAGAAGGGAGAAAACAGGCAGGGCCGAGCCACAGGAGCGGAAGCACCGTCGAAACTTTCCCAGGAAATGCCCGAGAAATGATATGAATCACTCTACGGGCAGCAGGGGAAAATCCTTGGTGGGGGAGAGGAAATATGGGGAGTGAAAAATTAGGGCCCCAGACGACAAGTGTCAGCACGGGTCCCGAGCCGACAACCGGCCCGCTGACCTACGATGAACTGCGACTGTCGACACGCAATCGGGGCATGCCGCTGGAAGCGCTGCGTTACGATCTGACTCCCACCGGGCTGCACTATCTGCTGGTGCACTTCGATATCCCGTTTATTGATCCCGCCACGTGGCGACTGCGTCTGGGTGGAAATGTGCGGAAGGAATTGACGTTGAGCATCGAGGAACTGCGCCGACGACCGCAGCGTACGCTGGCAGTGACGTTCGAGTGCGCCGGCAACGGCCGCGCGCGGCTTTCACCGCGACCGATCAGCCAGCCCTGGCTGAACGAAGCGGTGAGTACCGCCGAGTGGACGGGGACGCCGCTTGCCGGGCTGCTCAAGGAAGCGGGACTTGCATCGGAGACGGTGGAACTGGTTTTTTCCGGCGCCGACCATGGAGTGGAAAAGGGATACGAGCACGATTACGGCCGCAGCCTGACGGTCGAAGAGGCGATGAGGCCCGACGTGTTGGTCGCGCACGAAATGAATGGGCGACCTCTCGAGCCTCAGCACGGATTTCCTGTACGCCTGCTGGTTCCCGGCTGGTACGGTATGACGCAGGTAAAATGGCTCACCCGTATCGAAGCGGTGACCACCCCGTTCACCGGTTACCAGCAGCGCGTGGCCTATCTTTACCGACGCGACGCGGACGACCCCGGCACGCCGGTGACGCGCATGCGACCCCGGGCGTTGCTTGTGCCGCCCGGCTTCCCGGATTTTCTGACGCGGCAACGAACACTGGGCTCCGGACGCTTGGTCATTCAAGGCCGGGCATGGTCGGGCTATGCGACGATTTCCCGAGTGGAGTTCGGCGTCGACGGCAAGTGGACAGATGCCGCTCTAGAGGCAGCAGCCGGGCCGTTCGCCTGGCGCGGGTGGCGCGCTGAATGGGAAGCAAAGCCCGGCGGCCACGTCCTTTCGTGCCGCGCCACTGACACTGCCGGAAATCGACAGCCCATAGAGCCGGCGTGGAACCTGCAGGGCATGGGCAACAACCTGGTGCAGGAAGTGCGCGTGACAGTGCGTTGATAACCACCGCGGAAATTCTCCTGAAGGCCGTTCTCTGAAGGGACTCGAAGCGAGGATCGTCATGAGACTTGTGGCTGGCGTTTGTTGACATCAGCGCGTGCCGCCTCGTACAGTCAGGCGCGGGAGGAGCCATGCAGGCCGAAGAAATTCAACAGTTATTCGAAAAAGTC
>JBJKSI010000071.1:0-9364 GCA_046704165.1 Candidatus Acidiferrales bacterium | reverse complement strand
CTGTGATTATTCATCTTGTCAGAAATGCCGGCAAGCGCGGAATCAAGATTCAGGAATTGTCTCCCGGGAGCCAATCTCCGCTGATCAAGCGGTATCACGTGCTGGCCATCCCGACGGTACTGGTTTTGCATGATGGAAGGGTTGTTTCGCGTTTCGAGGGCGAGAGCGGCTCAACGGTTGAGAAGATCCGGGCCCGGTTGGCGACACTCAGTGGGGCGGGAAATTGACTTCATTGCTGAATCTTCTTTCGCGGGCGCTGTCGGGAGACGGTGCCTTGGCGCTTCCCGTTGCGCTTGCCGGAGGGTCGATTGCTGCCCTGAATCCCTGCAACCTGCCGCTGTACCCCGCCGCTGCGGCAACCTGCTGTGGCGTTCGAGGGTCGGAAACAGCCGGCTGCGGGACGCAGCAATCCATCGTGCGACGAAGCCTCGCGAATTCAGGGGCCTTCGTCATGGGTCTGGCGGTGGCGATGGCGCTGCTTGGAATTGTGGCGGCGCTGGCGGGAAGGGTCGCTGTCACGGCCCTGTGGTTGCGATACGCTGTTGCAATCATCCCCTTGCTGATGGGCTTGCACGTGCTTGGCTGGGTGCGATTGCCGTTGCCGTCATTTTCCATCAGCGAATCGAAATTGAAAATGACGGGCGCATTCGGGGTCGGCTTCGTTCTTTCCCTGGTGATCGTTCCCTGCAGTACCCCGGTACTTGCCGCCGTACTTTCCTATGCGGCCTTGAAGGGAAACATTTCCTTCGGGGCACTGCTTCTCTTTGCCTACGGTCTTGGAGCAGGTATTCCGCCGCTCTTTGCGGCCAGTGCCAGCAGCCGCTTCGCTGAGTGGCTGGATCTTCGTGGCTTTCGAAAGTGGGTCAACGGGGCCACCGGCGCGATGCTACTCGGACTGGGATTTTACCTTTTGTGGATTGCCTGAGGACGATTTCAGGTAGCTCCACTGCGGCGTCGCCCAGGAAATCCGCACAGCTCCTCTCGGGACAGTAGCCGTGGGATTTGTGGATATGACGCCGTGATTCACTCCTCTACGGCGAACTGCATTTCGCGTCCGCCTTCGACAATTTTCGAAGCATCCAGAATTGCAAGGCGGACGATGCAGCCGTCGTACCCGGAACCAGCAATCATGCTTTACTCGTCCGTGGAAACCCGCGCAATTCCGGCAAGCCTCAACCAATGCCTCGGATGCGGTAGCTGCCAGCCAGCGCGAATCTCTGCCGCGTAAGCCTGGGAGAGGCTCAGGGCCGAGGCAATGGCTCCCAGCAAGGCGCGGTTGAACCTTCTCGCGATAGAATTTCTCGGTCAGCCAATCAGGCAGTTCCGACGGGTTCCACTTCCCGAGCGCAACGTAATCCCGGTGCTCCTTGCTATGCGGCTTTTTTCAGTCCTTTCCTCTTCGCCTCTGCTCGCTGATTTCCTCCCCGTCCTGACCGTCCGTCGGACGAACCCCGTGCTGCTACGGACTCCGCTCCAGGCCGCATAACGGCACGACTGCCCCAGAACCGGCGCGCGAATTTGCGTTGACATTCGCTCGCCTGGAGATTACTGTTCAGTTAATGTCTTGGGGTATGAACCATGAGGTGACGATGCACACTTCACACTTCACACTTCACACTTCACTCCTTTTAGTGCCGTCTTTGATCATCCTGATACTCCTCTCCCCCTCCGCGTCTAGGGCGTCATGCTATCAGCCGGGGGTGTACCCGCTGACCCAAGGAACTACGCACATCCTGAGCGTTTCTCCCCAAGTGGCCGTCGCTGGCGTCACCGAGGTTTACATCCAGGGTTACTGCTTCGGCGACACGCAAGGAAGCGGCACCATCACCCTCAACGGCGAGCAGATGAACGACATCGTAAAGTGGACGGACGCGGAGATCGAATTTATCCCTCCTTTCGATGCCGCCACCGGCGACCTCAAGGTCACCTCCGGGAGTTATGGCAGCGACGACACGGCTGCAGAGGCCAATTGCAGCAACGAACCCGTTTATTGCGGAAACGACAATACCAATGCGAACTTCAAAATCGCAGCCGTGGACCTGCCCTCGCTTTGCTGCGTACCAAACACCAACCCGCCCCTGCCGTATGTCAGCGGAACGCAAGACTTGCCACCGCCGCGGCCTTGGTACGTCCAGGGCACATGGACCTACGACGACGGCACCGAGACCCTGCAATTCACTCTCGCCCAAGGCCCAGAGGATACGAGCAACGACACCTGGCCGATAACCGGGACCGCCGCTTCAAACACCTCCTGCGGAACATTTGACGTAACCGGGACTCTTGACCAGTACGGTGATCTCGGCCTATCCATACCTTGCGAACTGCGAAACGACAACTGCATGGAGTGGCACATCCTCGGGTCGGGCGACGTGACATCGCAGGGCCTTGGTGCAGGCTCGGGAACGTGTCCCTCGTATCCGTACTGGCCGCAGAACGGATTCGTCTGGACGTTCAGCAATGAGGAAGGGCCATACTACGGCCGGATCGTACCCCCGCTGTTTAAGAGCCAGACAGATCGCCCGGACTATGAAACCCCGACGGGAAACAGCTTTGCGATCATGCCGCACTCCGGCTCGGAATACGCTACTTACGGGGCTTGGTATCGGACATTTCCCGTGTACATATCCAATGGGAACAGTTTTGACAGATTTGCCGGCAGGTTCGTTTACGAGCAGTCTGGAGCCGGCGCAACCGACACATGCTGGTCGCAAGCACCGGACAGCATCACGGACCAGGCAATTGGCGTGACGGGCGGCGGATGGTTCGTGAACCAAAACGATATTTGGGAGTGGGACTACATCGGAATGTGGAGTCAAGGAATCGACTGGTACCGGCAAAACGTCGGGACACTCCCCTGCGGATTCACGGTCGACCAAGACATGTATATCGACGGGAGGACTGGCCCTCTGAAATATACGGTCAACCAACTCTCGTTCGCGATTTCGCCAAGCCAGATTGACTCAGAGGTGGAAGTCGAAGGTAGCACCACCCCGGTGGACATATGCGAGTACTATCCGAGCGCTCACGGCAAATGTAAGCCGATAAATTGAGGCCTACGATGAAATCGATGAGACGATACGGCAGCGCCCTTGCCAGTACCACGGTCATCACCACGGCCATCGCCGCCCTGCTCCTGAATACCCGTGCCTCTGCCCAATCCGCCTCCGCCCCCTCGACCGTCGAGACGATAAAGGTTACCGGTGGTCGGCCGGTAGCGTTGGCCATGAACGCGATCGAGAAGCGGTATGGGGTATTAGTCGACTACGTCGACCCGCCCTACGCCGCCTCGCACGACGTCGAAGCGGCACACTATCGCCCTGGCCACGTAACCCCGGTTCCGAAAACCAGGTCCGTCACGATTGTCTACACACAAAAGAAACATCATCCCAAGGACATCCGCTACCTCTCTTGCAATGCCGCCACCCTCGGTTGTGCGCCCGTGAATTTCTGGCCCGAGGGAGGAATGACCGCCCTCATCCAGCGCGTATTGGACCAATTCGCCGCAGAGGGCGGGCAAACCTTCTCGGTCCGCAAATTGAATATGCCCTACGGACCGCGCTGGGAGGTGTTCCCCCAGGAAGCGCGGGACCGCTCCGGAGCCTTTGTTCATCTACCGGATCTCCTCGGAGCCGAGGTTCTCTTTCCGACTTGGAATACTGGGGTCGGTGGGCAGGCACAGGCGGGAAACGATCTCCTCCGCCCGGTCTACCGGCAGCTTGAGCAGAGGTGGGGAAACCGATTCCGCGTCGCCGGCATTCCGCCCGGCTCCCCTGCCGAGCCCAACGCAGTCTTGGAAGCAGAAAGCATGACTGGCTGGGAGGCGTTCGCCAGATTCATGGGCCCCGGCTGGGTTCTCAGGCTGTACTACGCTCCCGACAACGGCATGTATTACCCGAATATGGCTAGGTTGCCATATCGCCCGCCGCCCAGGCCGCCCACTCCCACGCCGGAACCCGCCAGGCTGACGTCGCCGCGTCGCCAACCCCCGGGATATTGGCAGTTCATGGCCCGAACTCCCAAGGGCGTCTCGGAAATCCAGCGCGCGTTGGCCAAGGCCGGCTACTTCCATGCCGCGCCAAATGGAAAATGGGACGCCAACACGACCGCCGCCCTGCGCCGGTTTCAAGTGGCCAGCGGCCTTCCCTCAACCGGGAAACTCGACACCATAACTGTCCTGAAGCTGGAGGCGTATCTTCCCATGCACCGCCTCACCATTCCCCCGAAGCCGGCGGTAGGCCCCCTCCTGTTCCATTGGCTGGATAGCACGCAGCGCGGCTGGAGCGACATACAGGAAGCGCTGACGAAGGCAGGCTTCTACAGCGGCCCGATCACGGGGAGGTTTGACGTGAAGACCAGAGCGGCATTGAAGGCATTCCAGAAGGCCAACGGAATAGCGCCGGAGGATGGGATCTTCGACTACAACACCGCCCAGAAGCTCGCGCCATTCCTTCCGAAGCCGAAGCGGTAGGCTAGCCGCTCCCCGCGTTTGGTCGAGGCTCTCATCGTATGCTTCGTCCCGTAGCAAGGAGCGTCATCGTCCACCTGCCCTGAACCACGTCTGTACCGACCATTCGCCAATATCGCGCCACAGCCTGTGCGCCAGTTGGGCGCCTCCCAATTCCTCACCAGTCCACGTAGACCCACGCATTGCCGTCCGCCTTCTGCCCTCGCTAAAATATCCGCGCAGCGCCCGCGCCATCTCCGCTCCGCGCAGGCCCCCTACCGCCGATTCCCGTCCCTCCAGACCCCAATTTCCTTTTCGCACGAATCGGAAAAGCGTATCGATTTTAAAAATTCATCTCTCTGAAAACACGCCACTTCCGCTCCAAAAAAATCGTACGCGTATCGATTTTCCCCGCTTCCCGTTTCGCAAGATTCTTAGGCGGTTCGCCTGCTCCGCAGCAGGGCCGTTCCTCCCCGCTCGCCAGGACTTCGCGCCACCCACACCCGGCATCGCCTCAAAGCTTTCAGCGCTCGTGGACGGTGACCTCGAACGTGGGAACGTTCCAGCCGCTGACGTCGAGCAGCACGCCGCTGCCGACGCCGGTTCCGTATTGCGCGTTGGGGATGCGGGCGATCAGGGTACGGCGGTGGTGGGGCAGAAGCGTAAGGTCGTTGTCGCTCCAAAAGACCGGAACCGCATCCAGACCGTCGCTGGCGCGTCGCAGGCGCAGGTGAATAAAAAAGGCGAGACGCGAGGACGGGTTGCGAAGAGTGACGGTGATCACGTGCCGACCGCCTTCGCGCCGCTCCGAGGCGTACGCCAGAAGTTTCGTTCGCGGCAGTGTCTCCAGTCCCTTGAGATCGGCATAGGCCGTGGGAGGTGTCAGATAGTAGTGGGCGTTGGCCTCGTCCCAGGCGTCGTGTTTGGTCGAGAGCCAGTAGAAATTGCGGCTGATCGCGCGGCCGCGGGCGCCGCGGAGCTGCAGGTCGAGGAAATAGGTGGTGGAGAGATTGGGCAGATTCGGGACGGTGAAGACGCGGCGGACGGCGTCTGAGCCCAGCGAAACGAAGGCATGACGGCGCCAGGCGACCTTCAGATCGAGATCGTAGACGGTGGCAATGGCCTCGAGCCGGCCGGTGGCGCGGCGCAGGCGGCCGGCGGCGAGCACGGAGTGGTTGGCGTAGTCGTATTCGATGTGGAGGATCTCGTTCGCTTTGCGCGTGCCGTAGAAGCCGCCGCCGGGAACCAGGTAGTAGTCCCACAGATGCCAGATCAGCGAGGGCCACGCGTTGTTGAGCATCCACTGGATCACGCCGCTGGCGCGATAGCGATTGCCTGAGTACGCCTCGAACATCGCTCGTTCCGCCTCGTAGGTCATCACCTGGGATTTCAGCAGGTAGTCGTCGAGCGATTTCGGCTTCCCGTAGCGTTCGGCAAGCGCCTTGTTGAAGACGTCGAGGTTGGTGAACTTCCCGCTCCCGGCGTGGTAATCCCAGACCTTGTTGATCGGCCAGAGATCGTCGGCGGGCATGGTCCGCTCGAGGCTGGAGCGCGGCATCGGAGCGGGGCCGGGACTCGTTTCGGTGATCAAGCCCCAGGCGCCGCCGGCGTTCTTGTTTTTCCACCAATAGGCGGGCGCGACCCACTGGTATGGTCCCGTCATCTTGACGCCGGAGGGACCGGTCACCTTGCTGGGCGTGGCGGAAGCCGACGAGACGATCGGATTCGGCCAATCGAGCTTGTGCTCGATGTCCAGATACATCGTCTCCACCTTGGGCGGTGGAGGAACGTCGCTGCCGTTGAGCCAGGCGAGCATGCTGGGGTGGTTGCGGAGCCGGCGAATCTGGCTGAAGAGCGACTGGGCGGCGATCTGATGATCGGCGGCGTCCCAGGTCTTCCATTCCTGCCAGGCATCGCAGCAGCACCAGCCGGCCATTACGAGCACGCCCTGCCGGTCGGCAATCCTGAAGAAATCGTTGTCGATGAGCTTCCCTTCCAGGCGAATCGTGTTCAGCCCGAGATGACGAACATACTCGATCTGTGCCTCGGTGCGGCGATGGTTGAAGCGCATCATCATGTCGGGCGCCCAGCCGCCGCCGCGAATGAACACGGGATCGCCATTGACGGAGAATTCAAGCGCACCGTGGGGGTTGATTTTCGACGTGATCCGGCGGATGCCGAATTCGAACGTCTGTCGATCGGAAACCGCGCGCCCAACGCGGAATTCCAGGTGGAGGCGATACAGGTTGGGACGGCCGAGCATCCAGGGCCACCATAGGCGCGGATGGGCAAAATTCAATACGCGGAATTTCCCTGGAGTGAAGCTGACGCGCTCGGTTTGACCGGCGGCCAGCTGAACAGGCTGCCGGAAGACGAGGCGCCCGATCGTTCCGCGGAGCACGCCGGAGACAGGCGCTGATGTCGTGTTGGCGAGCGTCGCGCTCACGGTGATCTGGGCGCGCGGATGCGGCTTCATTTCGAGCTTGGTGAGCACATGCGGGTAGCGCACAGCGACCGGGCCGGTGGTGGTCACGTAAACGCTGCGCCAGATTCCCATGTCCTTGTCGGGCGGCGTGGGGTTCCAATCGACCCAGCTCCACGTGAGGCTGTCTGGCGTGGGCGGGAAGACCTCGACGGCAAGCGTGTTTTCGCCGCCGGGCTGTGCGACTCCGGTCGCGTCAAGTGAGAATGTGCGGAACGTGCCTGTGATTTCGTCCATACCGGCGATTTTTTGGCCGTTGAGCCAAACGTCGGCCTCGTAGTTGATGCCGTTGAAATTCAGAAAGACGTGTCGACCGCGGTCGGAGGCGGGCAGGTGGAACTTGGTCCGGTACCACCAGCCGACGCGGAACGGGCTGTCGTGCGGCATGGCCAGGTGGTAGAAGAGGCCGCCGATCGGGTAGCTGGTGCCGGGGATGAGGCGCAGGTTCATGCCGTAATACGGATTGGGGAAGACCCTGTCGCGAACGAGCGCGGCCAGAACGGTAGTGGGGACGCCAGTGGGATACCACCCCTGCGGCTGGAACGACGCGGTGGAGATGGCCTCGCCCTTCGCCTTGATCTTGGCGGAGGACTGGAGTTGCCAGCCCGCGGAGAGCTTCAGCCGATCGGCGGCTGTTTCGTCGGCCGTTTGGGGAACGGGGACGGCCGAGGTGGTGGAGGCAGCGGGCTGCGGTTGCTGCTGCGTGGCGGCTTGCGGCGACGTTTTCTTGGCCTGCGGCTTTTGGCTGTTTTGCGCGGCGCGAGCACGAGGGAGCGCGAAGCAGAGTGCCAGCGCGGCAAGGCAAAGCACCGGGACGAGCATTCGTTCCATCTTGTGAGCCCAGCCGGTGTGGCGCATTTGCTGATTCCCCTTTTGGCGGTTGCTTCCGATGTTTGCGGGCGCTGAAGTGCGCCGGAAAGCGCGTATTTTAACGCCAAGTGCATGCGGATGGCCCTTGATGTTCCGGAGCCTGAGGCGCAAGGAGGCGTTGGTGGAAGGCTGCCGCGTGGAGCGCCGGTAGCGCTGGCCGCGGTGCTATGATGCGGGAAAGCGCAGACGAATCCCGGCCGGCGAGGTGAATCATGGCGAAGACGGCAGCGAAAGCGAAGGCCAAGGCAGGAAAAAGACCGAAGGCGAAGCGATTCGATTTGGGAGCGGAATTTCTGGATGAAGCGCGGTTTCGGTTGAAGAAGCAGCATCTGCCGCACATCCTCTCGTGTTTGCGAGCGCTCTCGGACGAAGAGATCTGGTGGCGGCCAAACGCTGTTTCGAACAGCGTCGGGAATCTGGTGCTGCACCTGTGCGGGAACGTGCGGCAATGGATCATCTCGGGCGTCGGCGGGGCGGCGGACGTGCGGCAGCGCGACCTGGAATTTTCCGAGCAGGGACCTTTGCCGCGGCAGGGATTGGCGGCGTTGTTGCGCGCGACGGTGAATGAGGCATGCCAGGTGCTGGCGCGGACGCCGGCGACGTCACTGGGCGAGCCGTTCAGCCGGCAAGGATTCCGAACGACGCGGCTGCGGGCGATCGCCCACGTCGTCGAGCATTTTGCCTATCACACCGGACAAATCGTCTACGTGACGAAGCTGAAAGAGGCGCGGGATTTGCGCTTTACGCGCCTGCCAAAGCCGCAGGCATCAGGACGGAAAAAGACCGGCGCTGGCCGCGCCCGCCGGACAAGATCGCGGTGAGCGCGAAGCGGGTTTCCCGGCCGTTTCGGGCTACCCGGATCGCGCGGTTGTTCAGGATGAACCAGCCCCACTGGTTTGCCATCAGCAACGGGAGGCATCGATTGGCGAAGCCGCCGCCGGTTTCGTCCATCCATCCGCGCTTCGGCACTGCGGGCACGATCGGCAGTTCCACGTGGCTCGCCACGTGCGCCCGAAGCGGCAGAGCGTCATCCCGGTTTGAATCGGGCTGGCTCGCAGGTTCGCCGGCCGGCGGTTCGTTACGCTCTTCGGCGCCGTTCCTTGCCCGCCCGCTCACCGCTCCGAACAGCTTGGTCGCGAACGCAGGTTTCGTTTCTGCTTCCTCTGCCATCCCGATTGCCCCCCTGCGGATTCCAACCACGCTCCAGCCATGGCGAATACGGTTTGAGTTTTGCGGCCATCGCCGCGCGCAGCGCACCGGCATTCTCAGGCGGCTACAGTCTCGCTCCCTCCGCGGGCTGCTCGCGTATCAGCGCCATAAGTGCGCGTAGACCAGGATGCCAATCCCAAGGACATAGCAGCCCCAGAGAACGAACCAGAACTCCCAGGCCTGCTCTTTGCGCGTTGTGTCGCTCACCTTCGTGCCAAGAACGCCAGCGACTGTGCCCGCCCAGCCGCGGCTCATGACCGCCACCAGCGTAGCCATGATCGGAGGCCCGATAGCAACGGTGAGCAACTGTACCCAAAGCGGACTAGCTCCCTGCATGGTTCTCCTTTAGGGGATTAACC
>JBJKSI010000070.1:0-54792 GCA_046704165.1 Candidatus Acidiferrales bacterium | reverse complement strand
TTGCCGCCGGCCGGGCTCAGCACATCCCGCAGCGCACGGCCCATGTCGCCGGCGAGTCCCTTGGACTGGGCGAAGACAAACTGACGGCCTTCGCGGCTGGCGATTACGGCACGCAGACCCTCGGCCGCGGCCAGGCGAGCGGCGACCTGGCGCAGGAAGCCGGCATCGCCCTCATCGAAGGCATGGACGATGGTTTTCGCGCCGGTGGCGAGCAAGGCAGAAGCTTCCAGTTCCGCCAAGCGGCTTGCGAGTTGGGAACGCTCACGGTGAGCCGCCTTGCGCTCGTCGAGCATCTTCGCCACCATGGCCGGCACTTCGGCCATGCCGCAACCGATTTCGCGGGCGGCGGCGCCCAGCGCATCGAAATCGCTCCGCGCGGCAGCGATTGCGCGCTCACCACAGACGAATTCCACGCGCCAATACTGCTTCTGCCGCTCGACCTTGCGCACAAGGATCGGGCCGGCCTGGCCGGTGCGGACAGCATGCGTGCCACCGCAGGGCTGAACGTCGAAACCCTCGATCGAGATGATGCGCAGCGTTCCTTCGCGGTCGACTTCCTTGCGAACACCGAGTCCAGCGAGTTCTTCCCTTTCGCGAAAACTCACCGAGATCGGGAGGTCGTCGAAGACGGCGCGATTGGCGTGGCGCTCGGCTTCGACCACATGGCGAGGAACGACGCTGGGCGCGTCGAGATCGATGGTGCAGATTTCGCGGCCGAGGTGAAAGGAGACGGTCGGAAAGCGAAACAGGTCGATAAAGGCGGCGGAGAGAATGTGCTGCCCGGTGTGCTGCTGGATATGGTCGAAACGGCGCGGCCAGTCGATCGCCGCGTGAACGGGGCCCGTGGGCAGGGCGCGATCGACGAAATGGAGGATCTCGTGGTCCTCTTCGCGCTCGAAGACCTCCGTGATGCTGGCGTCGCCGAGCTTACCGAGGTCGTGCGGCTGGCCGCCGGAGGTGGGATAAAAGGCAGTGCGATCAAGCAGGACTTCGAAGCGGCCGTCGGCGGGCCGGCACGAGAGCACCTGCGCGTCGAATTCGCGAAGGAAAGAGTCCGTGTAGTAGAGGCGATCGGTCATGGGTTCCCCGTCTCAGTTTTGAATCTTCGGTACCCGAGCGCGGCAGCACGCAGTCGGCGGCCCAGCGCCGAACTCGCGATCAGATGCCAACAGCCTTACGCCAACTTGGGAGATATTTGTAGCCGCTGCCGGTGTTGTAGGCGACGACTGCTTCCTCAGGCTTGATCCAGCCTTGCTTCGCGAGAGTCCGGGCGGCGCAGAGGCTGGCGGCGCCTTCGGGCGCGGCGAAGATGCCTTCATCAGCAGACAAGGCGCGCGCCTCGGTCATGATCTCCTCGTCGGTGACGGCGATGGCGGTGCCACCGCTTTCGCGAACCGCCCGAAGAATCAGGAAATCGCCAATCGCCTTGGGAACGCGAAGGCCGGAGGCGAGCGTCGAGGCGTTTTCCCAGAAATCGGCGTACTCGGCCCCCTGCTCGAAGGCGCGAACGATCGGTGCGCAGCCGGCCGCCTGAACGGAGACCATGCGCGGGCGCTTCGAACCGGTGAGGCCGAGTGCTTCGAGCTCGGCGAAAGCTTTCCACATGCCGATCATGCCGACGCCGCCGCCGGTCGGATAGATGATGACGTCGGGAAGCGTGCCGCCGAGCTGCTCCCACGCCTCGAAGCCCATCGTCTTTTTCCCTTCGATGCGGTAGGGCTCCTTGAGTGTGGTGACTTCGTACCAGCCTTCGCGCTGCTTGTGCTCGGCAACGTACTTGCCGCAGTCAGAGATCAAGCCGTTGAGCTTGACGACTTCGGCGCCGGCGGCGCGGCATTCAATTTCATTGGCCTCTGGCGTGTCGGCAGGCATAACGATGACAGCGGGAAGGCCGGCGCGGGCGGCATAAGCAGCGAGCGCGCCACCGGCGTTGCCGGCCGTGGGCGTGGCCAGCTTCCGCGCGCCCAGTTCCTTGGCACGCGTAACCGCCGCGGAAAGACCGCGCGCCTTGAAGGATCCGGTGGGGTTGAGCCCCTCGTCCTTGACGTAGAGGCGCTCGAGACCCATGCCGCGGCCTAGACGCGAGGCGTGGACGAGTGGCGTCATGCCTTCGCCGAGGCTCACCGGCTCGCCATTGGCCGGGAGCAGCTCCGCATAGCGCCACATCGTGGCGGGACGCTGGAGCAGCGCCTCGCGCGTAAGCGTCTTGCCTGCGGCTTCGAGGTCGTAGCGTGCGAGCAATGGGCTGCCGCAGGAACAGAGGTTCAGCAATTGGCTGGAAGGATATTCCTTGTGGCAATGGGAACATTCGAGGTGCGTCAGCGTGGTCGTCATAAGGAGAGAATTTAACACGTTGACGCGGAGCTTTCAGCCGAAGCGTGGGGTGAAGGGTCGAACGGTGGTGGGAATTGGAGAGCGACGTGAGGAAAGCGGGGCGGCAGACCGGAAATCGAGGGTGGAACGGGTGGGAGCGAAATCGGTACAGGTTGCGATCAAGCGCGACGCTAAGTGGTCCATTTTCAACCATCAGGCAAATCTAAATCGGTACGCTAAGGAGATTTTGGCAAGGAAGCGAAGGCGCAGAATGAATCGGCAAAATCGCAAAATTGAGACACACCCTGCGCGAATAGTTTAGCGAGCAGAAAGGAGGCAGACAACGCCCCTGCCTACGTGGACTGCAAGAACCCGGCAGCATGCCGGCGGGGAAATCCCGTTGGCCCCGGGAGAAAAACCTGCGACACTTTTTCTTCCAGCCCGCGGCGGGGACAGGCTGGCGGAAACGGGACAGGACAGACTCCATGATTCGCATGATTGCCATCGATCTGGATGGGACGCTGCTCGACAGTCACTGGCAGGTGCCGGAGGCGAACCGGAAGGCCATCGAACAGGCGATCGAGCGAGGGATTCACATCGTACTGGTGACCGGGCGGCGGTTCTCGTTCACGCATTCGGTGACAGAGCAACTGCACGACAACATCGCACTGATCGTCAACAACGGGGCCCTGATCAAGTCCCCCGAAGGCGAGACGCTCTTGCGGCGGCTGTTGCCTCGAGAGGTGGCGCGGGCGGTGATCGGAGCGACGCGTGAATACCGGCCAAGTACGGCGCTGGTGTTCGACCGGCCGGAGGATAGCCAGATCGTCTTCGAGCGGATCGACTGGAACGATCCTGGCCGGCGAGGCTATTTCGAGCGAAACCGGCAATATTTGAAGGAGATGTTCCCCCTGGAAGCGAGCCTGATCGAAGATCCCATCCAGGTGATGTACACGGGACCGGTGGGCGAAATGCGGCGGCTGGTAGCGACGCTGCGGAGACTGGATTTCGCAAGCGATTTTTCGCTGGCAGTGGCGGAATACGAAGCGCGCGATTTCACCATCGTCGACGTGATCGAACGGTCGTGCTCGAAGGGCAACGCGCTGCGGGAATGGGCCAAGCGGAACAGCGTGCAGCGGGAAGAGGTGCTGGCAATCGGCGACAACCTGAACGACCGCGAGATGCTTGAGTTCGCCGGCCAGGCGGTGGTGATGGGAAACGCGGCGCAGGAGTTGAAAACGCTGGGCTGGCCGGTTACCCTGTCGAATGACGAGGGTGGCGTGGCCTCGGCGATCGAGCGGTACGTGCTGGCGGCCGAGCAGCGATGAAACGACTCATGCGACGGCTCTCGACAATCTTCCTGGCAGCGGCGGGACTGCTTGCGGCCGCACCGGCGGCGCACGCCGATTGGGCGGTGCTGCGGAACGGCCAGCGGCTCTATATCACCGGGTACGAACGGCGCGGCAAGAACATCGTCTTGCAACTGCCCGGCGGCGAAACGACGCTCCCTGCAAAAGCGGTGGTCCGGTTCGAGACCGAAGATGTCTTCCCTGCGGCGCTTCCTGTTTCCAATGCGCCACGAGGACCGTATCGGTCACTGGTGACAAAGGCGGCCCAGAAAAACGGGCTGAACCGGCGACTGCTGGCAAGCGTGATTCGGGCGGAGTCGAACTTCCATCCAAAAGCGGTTTCACCCAAGGGCGCACTGGGGCTGATGCAGCTGATGCCGAAAACGGCGCGACAGTTGGCAGTGAGCAATCCTTTCAATCCGGAGCAGAACGTGCAAGCCGGGGCGCGGTATTTGAAAGAACTGCTCGGGAAGTTCGGCAAGGTGAACCTGGCGCTCGCGGCTTACAACGCGGGGCCGGGCGCCGTTCGGCAGTATCACGGAGTTCCACCGTTCCGGGAGACGCGAGAATACATTGCGCGCGTGCGGCGAGACATGAAGAAGAAAATGGCGCCGGATCCGAAGACCGGGACCGTCAAACTGATCTGTTCGCCGTTGCAATCGCGCTGCCGGGAAGAAGCAGTCAGCCCGGACGAAGCGGCTCAGGCTTCCCTACCCTAGAGTTACCTCCGACAGCATATGAATTTCGCAGCTCTAGCCCTCGTGCCGTGGTCTGAGCGCAACAGCTCGTCCTGCGTGGCACGTGGCCATGTGCCGCCACGGACTCGCATTCGGTTGCGCCGCGTAAGTCTGTAGTGGCGGAAGACGGCCACGGCCTCCAGGCTTTGCCGCCGGCTGGAGCGGCAGATCGAGCGAGGAGACCAAAGGCCTGACGAAGACGGGGAAGATTTTGTTTGCGGATTAGGGCCGCAGGTGTAGGCTCGCTGGCGCGCCAGTAACGGAAGCGCGCATCCCGGAAAACTCATCATCGAGGAGGCGAGATGAAAATCAGTCGCCGAACCTGGCTGGCGCGCACGGGGCTGCTGTCGTTGGCCGCGCTGGTCGGGGTCGATCTTCGGGCCAAGGGCAAGGATTTGGGCGAGCCTCCCATTGAAGTGAAGGACGTGCCGCTCTGGTCTTTGTACGAGAGGCATTTGAAGAGCGCGAAATATGTGGACCTGACCCACAGGATCACACCTTCGATTCCAGTCTGGCATGGGTTTGGACCATCGAAGTTCATGCCGACTGTAAATCCGGCAAACGGGCGCCCGTACACCTACGCGAAAGACGGATTTGAGGCAACGCACTACGACCTCTCGACCGATCAGTTGGGCACCCAACTCGATCCCCCGGCGCACTGGAATCCATACTTCCCCGCTATCGATGAATTGCCGCCGACCTACACGATCCGGCCGCTGGTGGTGATCCCCATCCAGGAGAAAGTGGTAAAGGACCCCGGATATCAGATGGGGGTTGTAGATATCCACGAATGGGAACGGCGACACGGAAGGATTCCGGAAGGCTCCGTGGTGTTTATCCGGTCGGACTGGTCGAAGGAATGGCCGAATCCGGCGCTGGCGACGCGTAAGCAGTTCCCTGGTGTGCAGTTGGCGGCGCTGAAGTTTCTGCACCTGCAAAGGAAAATCCTCTTCCACGGACACGAGCCGCTCGATACGGACACGACGCCGACGCTGGTGGGCGAGGCATGGCTTCTGCGAAACGGATATACGCAAGGCGAAGGGATCGCGCACCTGGACCAGGTGCCGGAGAAAGGGGCGCTGGTGGCGATCGGATTTCCGAAGTTCCAGGGCGGCACGGGAGGGTATGCAAGGTACATCGCCATCTGTCCGCCGGATTGGAAGTATGGGGTTTCAGTGGGAGAGTTGCCGGAAGCGCCTATGGCCCCGTTTGCGAAACCTCTGCGCTGGAACAAGGACGCGGGTATGAGGATTCGGTAGGGCCGAAGCGATTGTCAGGCTGATGCGGAGGGCCCTGTTGGTGGAGGACGGCCACGGCTTGAAGGGCTGCGATCCAGGTTGTGGTGCGATGTCCGGTTACGGAAAAAGCCTCCGCTTCGTGAGGGAACCGCGCCGGCTTGGCGAGCCGAGTATCGCTACTGTGCAGGGTTCGAGCTACCGAAGCCGGAGCCGAAGCCGCTCGAGCCACTATCGGATTTGCCGGAGCCCGAAGAGCCGGAACTGCCGGAGCCCGAAGAGCCGGAACTGCCGGAGCCGGAGCTGCCGGAACCGGAGGAACCGGAAGAGCCGGAGCCGGTGGAACTATTGCCGGAGCCGCTCGATCCGGAGGAGCCGGAACTGCCCGACTTGGGAGATTTGGACTTCTTGGCAGGGGCGGTAGTGTTGATGCCCATGCGCTTGCCCTCAAGGGGATTCCAGATGAACTCCCAGTCCCGGTAATTGTCGGCGCCCATGTAGTGCTTGATCGACTTGGCGTTCACCGTGCTCGCCACACCGATCAGGTTTCCGCCGATCATCTGCCCTTCGCTGATGATTCGGGCTTGGGGCTGGGAAAATCCGTTGTCGCTTCGTGAAGCATCGCCCACGGTCGAGCCCCCAAAGGAAAAACCACTGTCAGCCTTCTTTTTTTTCGAGGACTTCCCTTTCGGCTCAGGCAGGCCGAGTTGCGCAGCCTCGTATTGGGCGAGCGTCTTCCAGCGCAAGCTGCCGATCAGCTGCCCGCCGGGACCGAGATAGATGAGGCGCCAGGCACCTCCGCCGTTGCTGTTCATCGGATCCTTGTAGCGATGGCGGAGGAAATGAACGCCGTCGAAACCCTTGTTGAGCTCACGGATATTGTGAGGATAGTGGCCGGTCTTGCGGTAGTAGAGGCCGATCGCGCGGGCGTACTGCTGACCACGCCAGATGAGCAGAGACTCTTTCTGCCGGCGCGCCTCGGTGATCAGGTTGGGAACGGCAATCGAAGCGGCAATAATCATTACCGCGGCGAAGAAGACGACGAGAAGCAGCGTGTAGCCGGATTCGCCACGGCGTGAACGGGCCGCCCGGCGGGCGGAGTGTCGGCGGCGAAATGGACTTCGAAGCTTCATCTTCCCGGTTGGGCCGCGGCCGGAGGAGTGATCGGAGGGGTCATGGTGAGCGTGGCGAGCCGGCCGCTGCCGATATCCTCAAATTCAACCGTGTTCCTGCCGATCTGGAGCAGCCGAAAGTGTCCGAGAAGCGTCTGGCCGCGTGAAGCAATGAGCACCTTGTCGCCGCTGGTGAAGAACGCCAGCTTCTGGCCCGTTTTCGGATCGGTAGCCATGCCGTAAAAGGTGAGCGGAACGTGAAGCGCCGGCGGAACGGACGGCCCGGAGCGCGCAGCAGCGGCGGCAGCAGCGGCAGCTGCCGCGGTCTGCTCCACCTGCTTGGGCGGCGCAGGAGGAGGAAGCGTGGCGCTGAAGATATTCCGCTCGTCCCCCGTATAGTCCATTTTGCGCAGCTCGGCGAGCCGACCGAGATGTAGCGCCGGGTTCGGCACGTGGAGTGGATCGATGGATACGGTTTTGGCCGAATCGTCGCCAGGGATGCCGGCCGGCCGCAGGTCCCAGTAGACGACCGCCGCGAGCGCCAGCAGCAGCGCAACCAGGACACCGACCTCTTTTTTCCGATTCAAGGCATTCACGCTCAGGTACGGAAATAGGTGTGCAGCCGGATATTCAGTTTCACCCGGCCGCCGGTGCTCGAGGCCAGTTCCAGGCTGTCGAGCACGTAAAAATTTTTCGACCGCTCCAGACCGTTGATGAAGCGCAGCAGTTCGGAATAGTTGCCCTCGATGACGGCGGTGGCGTCGACCTCAGTGACCCCGTGGGCATTTGTATCCTTCTGACTGAAGCGGACACCGCTGGTTACCAGGCCGGCCTTTCGGGCGATATGGTCGAGGTCAGTGACCAGGGCGGCGTAGCCTTGCGAGGGGCCAAGCAACTGCTCAGCGTAGAAGCTGTCGCATTCGCGGGCGATCTCGGGGATCTTGCCCTGCACGTCCTGCGCGTGGTTGAGATTTGCGCGAAGCGCGCCGACCTCGGCGCGGAGACGGACGGCACGCAACTGGAGCTGCTGGGCCGACGCGTTAACGCTCATGCGCCAGCGCTCGACCGCGAGACCGACGTCGACGGCCAGCAGGACGGCGAGGCCGATCTGCACCCAGAGCTTCCAGCGCTTGCGAAAGCGATTCACCGGCGCTTTGCCCCCTCGCCGGAATAAATGGCCTCCAGTTCCACATCCTCCTCGTTCTTGCCGCTGGCGGTGGCCTTGGGCGTTTCGGCATTGACGCGAACGTCGGAGAAGTCCGGAGATTTTTGAAGTTGGTCAAGAAAGACCAGCTTGCTCTTGTCGTCGAGCGCGCCGATGACGAGCTTCACGTCCACCTTGCCGTCCTGCATTTTCGGGGCGATGCTGAGCACGCGAACGCCCTCGGGCAGGACCTTTTCAAGATCGATGAAGATCTTCGTCCAGGGAAAGCTGCGCTGGTCGATCAGCGAATTCAGGAAGGCCGCGCGGTCGATGACCGTTTTCGTCCTCGGATTGCTGAAGAAGGAAGCGAGCATCTGGCGCCGGCCCCGCATCTGGGCGAGCTCGTTTTCATAGCCCGCGATGCGCGCTCGCTCGCCGCTGTTGTGCCGCCAGGTGGAGATGACGCTGCTGGAGAGCAGCACAAGCGCGACCACCCCCAGGGCTCCCGTGACAGCGGCGCCGGCAATAAATCGCCGGTGGCTTTCGAAGGGCCGCGTAGCGACATTCAGCCGGATCTTCATCTCTTCTTCACGCGCCCCGGTTGAGATGCCAGCCGACGAGCGAGGCGAGCTGGCGGGAGAGCAAATCGGCGGCGCCTTCGGGCAGGCCGCCTTTAGCGCCGGCGTCGCCGCCGAGCGAGCCGACCGGACAACCGAGTTCGCTTTCGAGGCGGCGGTGCAACGCGGAGCCGTAGCTCTCCATGCCGGCCACGCGGACGCGCTCGATGTTGCGCCGGGCGCGGTCCTGGAAAAAGGCGACCGCGGGGAAAATCTCGTCGAGCAGCGCCTGGGGATCGGGCGCGGCGGAAAGTTCGCTGCACCGGTACAGAGCCAGGCGACCGCCATCGACGATGGCGGTGGTGAGGCTGACGCCGCCAAGACGCGCGAGCAACACCGCGGGACCATCCTCGACGAGCGGAAGGGTGGCGAGCGTCTCGCCGAGCACCACTCCGGGTTCGAGCCCGGCAGCACGCAGAAGCTGTTCGTATTCGCCGATCACCGATTCGCGGGCCACGGCGGTGACGACCTCGATCGAGCCTTCGACCGACTGCTGAACGGTCCAGGAGAGCACTGTCTCCTCAACCGGGAACGGAACGCTCTTGCGCAGCCGCCAGCGAAGCAACGGCGCGGCCTCGGCGGCCTTGCGAGGGAACGATTCGAAACCGAGCAGGAAGATGCGAACGATCGTATCGGGCAGCAGCAGCACCGCTTCATGGCGGGCACCGCGGACACGCTCGACCACCTTCGCGACGGCACGCCCAACCGCGTCGGCATCCACGGCGTTGGTCTGGGAAGGTGACGGACGCAGGGCTCCGGCGGGCAGCGCCTCTTCGGCAAACGCTTCGAGCCGGTTCTGGCCCCAGCGGGCAGCAGCAACACGCTCCGGTGCGATCTGGCACACAAGCTCCGGATGCGGCAGCGCACGGAGCCAGCGGCCCAGGCGGCCGAGCGACCCGGCGCTTTCGAGCGTAGAACGATGGGCGAGCAGGCTACTCAATGAAGGTGACCTTGTTGATCTCCCTCAGCGTGGTGGTGCCGGAGACGACCTTCTCGATACCCGAATCGCGCAGGAAGGTCATGCCCTCCTCGCGGGCGGCGCGCTTGATCTCGCTGGTGGGGCGGCGGCCAATGATCATGTCGCGAATACGATCGGTGAGGTCGAGGATCTCGGCGATGGCGGTGCGGCCGCGAAAGCCCGTGCCGGAGCATTCAATGCAGCCGGAGCCCTCGTAGAAGGGACGGTCACCCCATCTGAGTGGATCGACGCCGGCCTCCTCGAGCTCAGCCTTCGTGTAACGCACCTCATGCTTGCAGTGCTCACAGATCAGGCGGACCAGGCGCTGCGCGAGGATGCAGTTTAGAGCGGATACGAAGTTGTACGGCTCGACGCCCATGTTGATGAAGCGGCCGATCACGTCGAAGACGTTATTGGCATGGACGGTGGTGAAAACGAGGTGGCCGGTGAGTGCGGCGGCGATGGCGATCTGCGAGGTCTCGAGGTCGCGAATTTCGCCGACCATGATCTTGTCCGGATCGTGGCGGAGGATGGAGCGCAGGCCGCGTGCGAAAGTAAGCCCCTTCTTCTCGTTGACCGGGATCTGGGTGATGCCGCGAATCTGGTACTCGACCGGGTCCTCGATGGTGATGATCTTGTCTTCGTCGGACTTGATCTCGTTGATGCAGGCGTAGAGCGTGGTCGTCTTGCCGGAACCGGTGGGGCCGGTGACGAGCATCATGCCGTAGGGCTCGCGGATGTAGCGGCGTAGGCGGCGGAGGTCGAGATCATCAAAGCCGACGACATCGAGGTTGAGGTTGCGGAATTTTTCGCTCAGGCTCTCCTTGTCGAGCACGCGGAGCACGGCGTCTTCGCCGTAGATCGAGGGCATGATCGAGACGCGGAAGTCGATGAAGCGTCCCTTATAGCGAACGCGGAAACGGCCGTCCTGCGGGACTCGGCGCTCGGCGATATCGAGCTCGCTCATCACCTTGATGCGGCTAAGGATGGTGGAGTGCCATTCGCGGGCGAGCGGGGTCATCGCTTCCTGGAGAACGCCGTCGATCCGGTACTTGACGGCCACCTCGTTGTCGCGACTCTCAATGTGGATGTCGCTGGCGCGGCGCTCGAGCGCGGTGAAAATGACCGTATCGACCAGGCGGACTACAGGATTGACGGCGGCGTCCTCGGTGAGGTGGTCGATCGAGATGTTTTCGCCATCGACCTCCTCCAGTGTCTGGAGGGTGGTAAAGCCCTCGGTGGCCTGTTCGAGGACGCGCTGGGACTGCTCGGTACGCTTCAGCAGATCGCTGATCTGCGAAGCGGTGGCCACCTTGAGAACGAGCTTGTAGCCGAGCAGCAGGGAGAGTTCGTCGCTCTGGACGAGCTGGCTCGGATCGGCAACAGCGACGACGAGCGAGCCGTTGCGCGATTCCAGCGGCACGAAACTATAGCGGAACATCAGCTCGGCGGGAATGCTGCGAAACAGCTCGGGGTCGATGCGCTGCTCGCGCAGGTCGACGAAGGGACAGCGGTAACGCTCAGCCAGGCGGTGGGCGCGTTCCCGCTCTTCACGGTCTTCGGGCCGGCCTTCGCGAAGCACGTCGCGATTTGTGGCCATGGACCGGTTATCCTCCAAGGTTCCCCACAGTAAAACTGAACAACGGCAGATACAGCGCTATCAAAATAAAGGCTATCACAGCGCCCATAACCACCAAAATAGTCGGCTCAACGATCGAAATGAGCGCGGTAAGTTTCGTATTTACATCCTCCTCGAAGAACTCGGCAACACTCGAGAGCATCCCGGCCAGCGCCCCCGATTCCTCGCCGACCTGGATCATGTCGACGGCAAGATTGGGAACGAGGTGCGTCTCGGCGAGGCTGGCGGAGAGCGACATGCCCTCGCGCACGCGCTGAGCAGCCTGTCCGATGGACGTGGCAACAAGCTTGCTCCGCAGCGAACCCGAGGCGGTCTCGAGGGCCGCGACGAGCGGCGTGCCTCCAGTAAGCAGGGTCGAGAGCGTGCGAGCAAACTGGGTGACCTGGAACTTGATCCAAACCTCGCCGGCGAGCGGAAGCTTGAGTTTCACGCGGTCGAACCAGATGGCGCCGGCTTCGGTACGCGACCAGGCGATCCCGGCTAACGCAGCGATGAAGAGAGCGATCGTGAAACCGAGAACGTAGCCTTTAAAGCCGGTGACCAGGTAGATCAGGAGCTGCGTTGGCGCCGGCAGCGGGACGTTCATGTCCTTGTAAAGCTTGGCGAACTGCGGGATCACGTAGGTGACCAGATAGGACAGGATGCCGCTGGCCGTGATCACGAGGATGACGGGATAGATCAGCACGCCCACCAGGCGTTTGCGCAAGCCGCTCGAGGTCTTCTGGTAGGCAATGTATTGGTCGAGGACGCCAGGCAGATCACCGCTCTTTTCACCGGCGAGAACGGAACTGGTGTAGACAGGCGGAAAAACACCCTGGGCAGCAACAGCCTCGGAAAGCAGTGCGCCGTCGCGAACCTGCTGGCGAACGTCGGCAAGGATGGGGCGCAGACGCGGGGCGGCGGTGCGTTCCGCCAGCAAATCAAGCGCACGGAGAATCGGCAAGCCCGCCTTGATGAGCGTGTTGAACTGCTGATTGAAGATGAGGAAATCGTTGCCGCGAACCGCGCGGTCGCGCTTCTGAAACAGCCCCTGAAGGCTAAGCGCCCGCCGGGGCCGCACCCAATAGATGAACAAGCCCCGGTCGTTGAGCTTGTTCCGGGCTTCCTCTTCGGATTGGGCCGTTTCCACCTGCTCGAAAACACGACCGCCGGGGTCGGCCACTTTACAAAGAAATTCACCCATGCAAGCCCGCGATCCTCCAGAGGCAAACTCATGCAAGTGTAGCACCACGCGAAAGTTAGGGAAAGATGAGGCACGGCAGTGCGCCCGGGTGGTAACGGGGCGGAAAAAATGCGGCAAAGACTGAGGAAAGGCAGAGTCGCGTGCGCTACGCCGGCTGTGGATGGATCAAGCGCAAAGACAGCGCTGGACGAGGTCTGGCGGCGTTGCGCGTGGGGGCGAGGGAACGTACTCTGATCCTCTGTAAGCTGCGAGAGGAGAATTTCGTTCATGCGGATCGACGTGCACGCACACTGCTTCCCTGCCCCGTATCTGGATTTGATGGATCGCTACGGAGGGTCAGCCGTGGGGACCGATTTCAGCAGGCGGTTTGCCGCGGGCACGGTGGAGTACGAACTCGAAGCTAGATTCCAACTGATGGACCGGGCGGGAGTAGACCGACAGGTACTCTCGATCGCGCCGCAATCGCCGTATTTCGCAGAGAAAACGAGGGCGGCCGAGGCGGCTCGCCTGGCAAACGACATCTTTGCGGAACTGGTGCGGTTGCATCCCGAGCGGTTTCTGGCGTTCGGGTGCCTGCCGCTGCCACACCTGGATGCGGCGCTTGCGGAGACGGAGCGGTGCCTGGGAAAGCTGGGCATGGTCGGCCTGACCGTTTCGACCAGGGTGCTCGAACGGTCGATTGCCGACCCGGTTTTCGATCCGTTGTTCGCGGAACTCGACCGGAGGAACGCGGCACTGTTCCTACATCCGGCGGGAGTGGCGTGCGGATCGGTGCAGGTGGCCGGTGCGGGACTTACCTGGCCGCTCGGCGCGCCGATGGAGGACACGCTGGCGATCGTCGAACTGATGAAAGCCGGCGTGACCATGCGCTACCCGCGACTGAAGATTATCGCTTCACATCTGGGAGGGTTTCTACCTTTCCTGATGCGAAGGCTCGACCACCAAGCGGCGTGGTTTCTGCCGGAGAAGTCCGAAAAGCCGAGCGTGCTGGCGAAGTCCTTCTGGTACGACACGGTGAACGCGCATCCGCCGTCGCTGCGCTGCGCGGTGGAAACGCTGGGCGCCGACCGGCTGGTGCTGGGTACGGATTTCCCGTATTGGCGTGACGATGCGTACGAACTGGCTGTGCGATACATCGGGGAGTCGGGACTCGGCGAGCAGTACGTGACCGACATTCAGGGCGGGAATGCAGCGCGCTTGCTGGGGGTCGGTGGCTAACCGCAGCGCGGCGTAGCGAGGAGCGGGTAATCGTGGAGCTGAAGTCCCTCAGGCATCCTGTTCGAGTGCCTTCCGGATGTCAGCCGGGAACGGCGACAGATGCTGGAGGACAAGAAAAAAGCGGCCCTGCCGGGCCGCCGCCGGGAGCGGGGCAGGGCAGGGCCGCTGAGAAGTTGAGTCCGAAGAGCCGCAGTCGTTAAGACTGCGACTGCGTTTCCTGTGACGTCTGGGCTTCCTGAGGCTGCTCGGCGCCGTGCTGTTTTTCGCGCTGCTCGCGCAGGACAGCCTTGCGGGAGAGCCGGATGCGGTTACCCTCGATCGAAAGCACCTTCACCAGGATCTGATCGCCTTCCTTCAACTCGTCGCGGACATTCTTGATGCGGTGCTCGGCGACTTCACTGATGTGCAGCAGGCCGTCGGTACCCGGGAAGAGCTCGACAAAGGCGCCGAATTCGGCCAGGCGGACCACTTTACCGAGGTAGGTCTTGCCGGCCTCGGGAACGGCGGTGACGTCGCTGACCATGCGGTAGGCGGCGTCGCCGGAGGAGGCGTCGGTGGAATAGATGCGCACGGTGCCGTCCTCGAGCACGTCGATCTTCGCGCCGGTGGATTCGGTGATCGAGCGGATCTTCTTGCCGCCCGGGCCGATCAGGTCGCGGATCTTGTCAGTGGGAATCTTGAGGCTGATCAGGCGCGGGGCGTAGGGAGAGACCTCCTCGCGCGGGGTGTTGATGGTCTTCTCCATGATGTCGAGGATGTGCATTCTCGCGCGGCGAGCCTGCTCCAGCGCCTCTCGCATCATCGGGATGCTGACGTTGGTGACCTTGATGTCCATCTGGAGCGCGGTAATGCCTTCGCGCGTGCCCGCGACCTTGAAGTCCATGTCGCCATAGTGGTCCTCGGCGCCGGCGATGTCGGTGAGGATCGAGTATTTGCTGTCCTCCCCGGTGACCAGGCCCATGGCGATGCCGGCGCAGGCAGAGCGGACCGGCACGCCCGCGTCCATCAGGGCGAGAGAGCCGCCGCAGACGGTCGCCATGGAAGAAGAGCCGTTGGACTCCAAGATGTCGGAAACGACGCGGATGGCGTAGGGGAAATCGGCTTCGGGCGGCAGCAGATTGAGCAGCGCGCGCTCCGCCAGAGCGCCGTGGCCGACTTCGCGGCGGCCGGGGCTTCGCAGGGGCTTGACCTCGCCAACGCTGAAGGGCGGGAAGTTGTAGTGGAGCATGAAGCGCTTGAACGCCTCGTCCTCGAAGAGCAGGTCGAGCCGCTGCATGTCTTCCTTGGTGCCGAGTGTGGCCGTGGCGAGCGACTGGGTTTCGCCGCGAGTGAAGAGCGCCGAACCGTGGACGCGCGGAAGCAAACTGACTTCGCAGCTGATCGGACGAACCTGGTCGAAGGCGCGCCGATCGGGGCGCTGACGGCGAACGAGCACATCGTCGCGGAAGATCTGTTCGCGGAGGGTCTCAAAGGCGCGGTCGGCGAGCTTGCGCTGCTCCAGCTCGGTTTCGGGAATCGTCGCGAGCCATTCGGACTTGAGTTCCTCGACGAGAACGTAGCTTTCGCGCTTGGGGTGCCTGGAGGTGTCGAGATAATCCTCGAGCCTGGCGCGATAGTCGTCGGTGACGCGCTTGTAGAGTTCTTGATCGAAGGGAACCTCGGGCGCCGGCAGCTTCTGCGTGCCGACCTTGGCCTGCAGCTCCCTGATGGCGGCGACGATCTTGCGAATCTCGGCGTGGCCGAATTCGAGGGCGTCGATGATCGTGTCCTCGGAAACCTCGATCGAGCCGGCCTCGACCATGACGATGCCCTGCTCGGTGCCGGCGATGACGATGTTCAGCCGGCTGGTTTTCTGCTCGGCGACGGTGGGGTTGGCCACCAGACGGCCTTCGAGCAGGCCGACGCGGACCGCACCGATGGGACCGGCGAAGGGAATGGGAGAGATCGAGAGGGCGGCGGAAGCGCCGACCAGGCCGATGACGTCGGGGTCGTTTTCACTATCGGCCGACATGACCATGGTGATGATCTGGGTCTCGTGGGACCATCCCGCCGGGAACAGCGGGCGAATGGGCCGGTCGGTGAGGCGCGAAACGAGGACTTCGCGCTCCGAGGGACGTCCTTCACGCTTAAAAAAACCGCCGGGGATTTTCCCGGCCGAATAAGTGTACTCGCGATAGTCCACCGTCAGGGGGATAAAATCCTTCACGGTTGGTTTCCGGTCCATGCAGGCTGTCGCCAGCACGACGGTGTCGCCGTAACGCGCCATGACGGAACCATCCGCCTGACGCGCAACCCGGCCGGTTTCGAGGACCAGGTCCCGTCCGCCGATCTCTACTCGAACTTCATTCGACATAGTCGTTTCCTCTTATCTCCAACGGAGTATTGCCATAGCCCTATAGGAACACCCAAAAGGGCGAAAAGGAAAAGAGAAGAACCGAGGGGAGGGGATACGAGTCAGCGCAGGCGCCTTTTCCGCGCGCAGAAACTTACGATTTTCGGGGAAACCCCGGCCACAGCCGGGGAAAACCAGGAAGATTCCCAGGCGTCCAGGACGCTACTTGCGCAGACTGAGGCGTTCCACAATTTCGTGGTACCGTTCCGGGGCGCGCCGATTCAAGTAATCCAGCAAACGGCGCCGCTTGTTGACCATCATGATCAAGCCGCGACGCGAAGCGAAGTCTTTGCGGTGAAGCTTCAGGTGCTCGGTCATGTAGCTGATCCGCTCGCTCAACAGAGCGATCTGGACCTCCGGCGAGCCCGTGTCTTTCGAGGTGCGCCGATATTGTTCAATCAAAGTTGCTTTCATTTCTTCGAGTCGGTTACTCGATGCCATGTCCGGTCGCGCGTCCGCTCCTTAGATATTCAACCCTTTTCCAGTCGGAGATAGTAGCAAACACATTGGAGGCACGGCAACTCATTCCTCGAGAATGTTTTCCCTTCCCGGCTCAGCGGGGCGCGCGGGAGCCCTCGCGAATGAGCGCGAGGAACTCCTCGCGCGTCTGGACGTTCTCGCGGAACGCACCGAGCATGGCGCTGGTGACCGCATGGGAATTCTGCTTTTCGACGCCGCGCATGACCATGCACAGGTGGCGCGCCTCGATGACGACGCCGACGCCCTCGGGATCGGTCTGCTCCATGATCGCCTCGGCGATCTGGCGAGTCAGTCGCTCCTGCAACTGGAGGCGGCGGGAGTAGAGGTTCACCAGCCGGGCAATCTTGCTGAGGCCGACCACGCGTTTGCGGGGGATGTAGCCCACGTGGCAGCGGCCAAAAAACGGCAGCAGGTGATGTTCGCACATGCTGAACAGCTCGATATCGCGGACAACGACCATCTGGTCGTAGGCGACCTCGAACATCGCGCCGCCGAGAACCTTGCCGGGGTCCTGGCGATAGCCGCTAGTGAGGTAGCAGAATGCCTTTTCAAAGCGCTCGGGCGTTCTGCGGAGCCCCTCCCGGTTCGGGTCCTCACCGATACTCTCGAGCATCCGGCGAACGAGGCTGGCGATCTCGCCCGACGCCGGAGGGCAGTCCACCACCGATTCCGTCTTCCCTTTGCCATCTTTCACGCTGATCTCCTTCACGCCGCGGCCGCCGCCCGTGTTCCCGAGGCGCCGCAGCGCTACCGCTGTTCGCCTTGCCGGGTGCGGTCGTTTTATTATAGGGACGCCATGTGGAAGAGGCGAATTCTCTCATATCTGGCGCTGCTGGCTGCAGTGGCACTGATTGTCATCTTCGTCATGCCGAGCTTTCGCAGCGGCCGTCCAAGCATTGCGGGACGCACTGCGCCGAATTTCTCATTCACCCTGGACGGCCATCATACGCAGCTCTCGGCCCTACGCGGGAAGATCGTGATCCTGAATTTCTGGGCGACGTGGTGCCCGCCGTGCGTGGAAGAGACGCCGTCGCTGGAGATGATGTCGCAGGAAGTGAAGCCGCTGGGCATGACTGTGCTCGGCGTAAGCGTGGACGAAGACGCCTCGGCGTACAGCACGTTCCTGGTGAATCACCACGTCACCTTCCCCACCTACCGGGATCCTTCCAAGAAAATTCCCGTCGCTTACGGCACGTTCATGTATCCCGAGTCGTACATCATCGGACGCAACGGCGTGATCCTTCGGAAACTGATCGGTGCCCAGAACTGGACCAGCCCCCACATGCTCGATTACCTGAAGGCGATCGCCAAGGGACAACGGCCAAAGGTATTCTAGGCAAGACGAGATCTCCCCCTTCAGCATTCGACAAGCCAACAGAATCGACATCGGGCCTTTTTCCGGACCTCCAAATGTGTGCTTAACTGTCCAGGCAAGGAGACGTCGTGGCGGCATCCCAAATCCCGGTCAAGCGCAACCGGCCCCCAGCAGAGTGACAGCACGGCAGAACCGCCGCGGCCACGGCAAGCCGGTTCCAGCGGTGGAAGAATTACCCTTGCGTGAGGCAGTTGTGCGCCCGACTGCGTGCCGGCGTGAACCTTTACACCCGTTTTCCGTCGCAGACTGTCGAGGCAGACGGTCGAGGCTTGACACGTCCCCCTCGTGATATGGAATCTCATCACGTGCTTCGGGGGACAAAATGGCAAGATTGCGTAGGCCCCTGATCGCGGCTGTTTTGATCTATTCCTTCGGGTTTGCTGGAACGCCACACGCCCAAAATTGTGGCCAGATCGAAAGTATCATTGAGCCGTGCGGGTCTTGCAGCGTGGAAGTGAACAGCTGCCGGACGATAGAGGAGTTCAACACCTGCACCTATGTCTTCCCCGGCATTGCGTGCCCGTGCGCCGAGAACGAGTACGTCGGGACGGCCAACACCTCCGGGACGTGCGACTCGCTCGTGCAGCCGACCGAGCCGGCCAAGTTCAAAACTGTTGCGAAGGGCCTTTCAACGTTTGTTGTTTACATTCCAAATTGTGCGGGGAGCTATTCCATTGAGAGAGTCAGGACCGGATAGACCGAGACCTTGTGAGGCTCCGCTGCAAACGAACTTCTCTCGTTCGAATTGCCACCGCCGATTCGGAACTCGTGCCGCGGCGATCGTACTCGTTATTGTGGGAGTCGCAGTTTCCGGGCTGGGACAGGAGCCATCGCGGCGCGTGGTTCCGAAGTTCATCCTGAAACCGGGCGAGAAGGTGTCGCTCAGCGGCATTCCCGGCATTCCAATTCTGCCGCCGGCGAAGTGCGACAGCCACGGAGACATTTACGTAAGGTTCATCGGTTACGACGATCCGGATCCCTGGAGGTCTCCCGTCACGGAATTCTCCTCAAACGGCGAAAAGCTGGCGACGTTTTCGGCCGACAATGCGGGGAGTTGGAACTCAGGTGAGACTGCCAGTTTTGCTATTGGACCGGACGGCGGCGTGTATCTGCTTGCGGACCGCAGAGGTCCTCATCGAACGGTACAGTCGGGCATCCTGGCGTTCGACCGAGATGGCAGTCATCGGTTCAACGCCTTACTGCACCTGCCAATCGACTTGGTGCACCATCTGGCGGCTTTTTCGAACGGAAACTTTCTGATCGTTGCGACCCGGAAAGCGAAGCCGCGTCCTCCCCGCATTCCAGGAGCACCTGTGCACCTCAATCAGGGGAAAGGGAAACGGCCACCAGTCCAGCCGCTTGCGTTCCTCGTGGGACACGACGGCCGGTTGATCAAAAAGATCGTTCTGCGAACGAGTCTATATCTGCCTGGAGAAAAACCGAAGGGGAGCGCGCTTCAGCTAAAGGCTTCGGTGGCGGATCTCTCGTCGCTGGTGACAGGAGAGGACGGCAATACGGCTTATCTGCTTTTTCAGGAAGCCGAACCGACGATTTACGCTATTTCCTCCTCGGGAAAGGTGGAGAGCGCCTTCCAGGTCGAGCCGCCGGCTCCGGGTTACGGCGCGGTGGGGATGAATTGGGCCGACGGCTTGGGGCTGTTGCTCGAATCCGCTCATATTGTGAACCATGGCTTCCTGGCCAAACACATGTATTTCTCGGTTGTCGATCCACAGACGGGCCAGCGACTGGACGACTACGAAGGCGCGACAAAGCTGGGGACAAGCCTTGCCTGTTTCTCTCGGCAAAATATCTTTTTTTTCTCCGTGGTGAAAGGTAAGGCAATGCTGCAACAAGCGGAGATACAGTGAAGGCGTCGCCCCTAGGGGAAAATGGCGGGTTGGAACCCGCCACCACGTCGACAACTTTCACGCTTTAATTCCCCCATTCAATCGGTGCGTGTACAGGTTGCGTAATTGGCGCATCCATGCGCCCGGGCCGGCATCTCGTCCACGAAAAACCAACCCCCCAGTCCCATTGTCTTCCCGGGCGGTCGGCTGTATCGTATTCGCCAGCCAAAATTGGGGGAGGGCCAGGCCGGCAGCTGATGCATCCTGCGGGTGGGTTTTTCGAAAAACGACTGAAAGACTCAAATGGTACTGCCACCGGGCAGTAAGCTCGGGCCATATGAGGTCGTCGGCGCGATTGGCGCGGGCGGCATGGGCGAGGTTGAGCCGGTTTGCGGGCGTGAGCGAAGCGGGAGCCCGCGGGCGAAATCCCGAGGGAAGCGAGGGATCTTGTGTTGAACCCCGGAACCAAAATCGGGGTGTATGAGATCGGATCTGCGCTCGGCTCCGGTGGAATGGGAGAAGTTTATCGCGCGCGGGATACCAAGCTCGCCCGCGAAGTTGCCCTGAAAGTTTTGCCCGAAGAGTTTGCCGCCGATGCCGAGCGCATGGCCCGCTTCGAGCACGAAGCGAAAGTCCTGGCTTCGCTGAATCATCCAAATATCGCAACGATTCATGGCATGGAAGAGTCGGACGACGTGCGCGCGCTGGTCATGGAGTTGGTCGAAGGCCAAACGCTGGCCGACCGCATCGCCCAAGGCCCAATCCCTCTCGACGAAGCTCTGCCCGTCGCAAAGCAGATCGCTGAAGGCCTCGAATATGCCCACGAACGCGCCATCGTCCATCGCGACCTGAAACCGGCCAACGTGAAGATCACGCCGGATGGCGCCGTGAAGCTGCTGGATTTCGGCTTGGCGAAGGCGCTCGAAGGCGAAACGGCAGCGCAGGACCCCTCCAGTTCTCCAACGATGAGCCGGCTGGCGACGCGGGCGGGCATCATACTCGGCACGGCCTCCTATATGTCGCCGGAGCAGGCGAAAGGTAAATCCGTCGATCGCCGCGCGGATACCTGGGCCTTCGGCTGCGTGCTCTACGAAATGCTTACCGGTAAAAAGCCGTTCGATGGCGAGACGGTGACCGACATCCTCGCGGCAGTGGTGATGAAGGAGCCGGATTGGGCGGTGCTGCCCGCGGCGACACCGCCGGGCATTGAGCGGCTTTTGCGCCGGTGCCTGACGAAAGTTGTACGGGACAGGCTGCAGGCGATCGGCGAGGCGCGCATTACCATTCAACGAATCGAGAAGGGCGAGACGGAACTGGCGACCGGCTCGGCAGTGGTATCGCCGCCGCCCGCGCCTGCGCCGCTCTGGCGGCGGGCGCTGCCCTGGGCCGTAGCCGCGGCGCTGGCGGTCTCGTTGGCGGGCGTGCTCGTGTACTTCACGCCGGGAGGCAAGACGGCTACCGAGCCGGTGACCCGATTTGCGGTCACGCTGCCGGCAAATCAGGCTCTCGCCGAGGTGGACAGCCTCACCGTCGCGATTTCGCCTGACGGCAGGACGCTGGCCTACCTGGGCGTGGATGGGAACAGCACGGGAATCTACTTGCGCCGGTTGGGAAGCCTCCAAGTGAAACTGCTTCCAAACACGCACGGGGCAACCGGGCCGTTCTTTTCTCCCGACGGCCAGTGGATCGCGTTTTTCGCCGGAGGAAAGCTCGAGAAAATCTCCGTCGACGGCGGCGCCGCGATCGCTCTCGCGGACGCGGACCCAACGGTCGAGCGTGGCGGGACCTGGTCGCCGGACGGAAACATCATTTATTCTCCCGACTTCTCTTCCGGCCTGATGCGCGTGAGCGCAACCGGGGGCACGCCGGTACGCGTAGCCACTCCCGACCAGCAAAAGGGCGAGCGGACCTTTCGCTGGCCGCAGGTGCTTCCCGACGGCAAGCACGTCCTGTTCACGGTCGGCACGATGAACAACCCCGGTTACTACGGGGACGCAACCATCGACGTGGTTTCGCTCGCCACGGGCAAGCGGCAAGTGGTGCTCAAAGGGGCGAGCATGGCCCGCTACGTCGCGCCCGGCGAACTGGTCTACGCGCACGACAACGTGCTTTACGCCGTGCCGTTCGATCCGACGAGCCTGCGCGTGACCGGTACGCCGGTGCCCGTAGTGGATCAGGTGGGCGGCAATTCCGGGAGCGGGGCGGCGTTCTTTGCCGTCTCGGCCAATGGAACCCTGGCGTACGCTCCCGGCTCGAACGTTTCGGCCCAGACGAAAGTCGTGTGGATCAACCGCCAGGGAACCCTAACGCCGATCCCTCTTCCGCCCAACGCTTATTCGATGCCCCGACTTTCACCGGACGGCAAAGAGCTGGCGGTGACGGTAGGCCCGGGTCTGGGCAGCCAGGCGAACGACATAGGGATCTACGATTTCGCTCGCAAGACATTCAATCGGCTCACGTTCGGCGGTGGCAGATTCTTAGCGGTATGGACGAAGAATGGGAAACAGGTGACCTACGCGCGCCAGGGCGGAGGAGCGAACGGCGTCTACTCCAAGCCCGCGGACGGGAGTGGGGCCGCGCAATTGCTTTGGACCACCGGTGGCCAGGTCACCATGATTCCCTGCTCCTGGACACCGGGAGATAAGGCGTTGATCGTCAACGAGCAAGGCACGGCGACCCGCGGGGACATTCTGCTATGGAGACCCGGTGCCAAGACGCCGCAGCCTATCCTCGCCACCTCCGCCAACGAATACGACCCCCAGCTTTCGCCTGACGGCCACTGGCTCGCCTACGTCTCCGATGAATCGGGACACGATGAAGTCTACGTGCGGGCCTTTCCCGGCCCCGGCGGTATGTGGCAGATCTCGGCCGGTGGGGGGAGCGCTCCGGTCTGGCGAAAAGATGGGCGCGAGCTGTTCTATATCAGCGGCGGCAAAATGATGGCCGTCGACGTCCAGACGCAGCCAACCTTTTCCGCCGGAACTCCCCACGAACTTTTCCACGGAGGATTCGAGCAGTCCAACTTCCCCTTCACCGGCTACGACGTCTCACCCGACGCGAAGCGATTTGTGATGATCGCCCCGTCCGGCAACGAAGAGGGACGAGCGCAGATCGACGTGGTGCTGAACTGGGCGAAGGAACTCCGCCAGATCACCGCTCCCCCGAAACAGTAGTCTCACGCGGCCCGGCCCACTCTGCGAATTTTTGCAGCTCGCATAAACGCGTTGCTGTGGAGATACGCGGCTCACCTTTGGGTGAACGGGCCGCATGGTGGGAGAAGACAGCGTCACAAACTGGGTCTGGGGGCTCCCGGTTTGGCGGCGGGAGCCCCCATCGAGGTGCACGGATTGTCCGGCCGAGTGGCTAGGCGTCAGATCATCCGTACCTTGCTTCCCTCTCAGAGGCAGGTGGAAGATGTCGTCCCGACTCCGGAGGCACGAGCCCCTTCCGTCTCAAGCTCCAGAGGCGGGCGACGGGTTCCGTGCACCTCGGCTACTGCACGAGCACGCAGTGTGCCAAGGACCAAAGAAACAAGATACCTTAAGTCTTTTTGCTTTGCTCATTTGCAGGCCAGGCCGGCAGCGCAAGGCAGAAGAGCCGAACCGAAGTGAAATATTGTTTCCCATTTCGGTACTGAACAACCCGCTCACTGGCAGTTGGGCTTGCAGACGTGCGTGTTCCACACCGCTGCGCCGATATGCGGTCCCGCGCCAATTGCGGTGAAAGGAATCCAGTAGCGATTGTCTCCCCATTTTCTGGAGAAGTAGGCGCCAATGAGAAACGGCGCATCCATCGCGAACCCCGTGGCATAGGCACGGAGACGGCTGGGGTGAGCGCCGAACAATGGGTTGGCTTCCTGCGCGCCACGAGCGCGGGCGGCTTCGGTGGTTTCAACGTCGGCAACGATGGAGGCACCGATGACGGCGAAGCTCAGCCAGAGTTTCTTATCCTTGAACCAATGCCATTTTGGCGCGGCGTGGGCGGGGACGCATATAAACAGTGCCGCGAGCACCAGAGTTGCCTTCCTCATCGATCCCTCCATTCGGGCCCCACCTTTTGGGTCGAACTGTTTTGTGGAAGGGGAAAAAGGCCGGGAATCCCGGCAAGTGAATTTCAACGAGGCACACGGAGCCAGACCGGGAGACTCTCACGTAGCTCCTCTCTCAGACGCTGGTACGAAACGTCAGCGCCGGTTTCAGCAGCAGAATCCCCTTCCGCGTCTATCGCTTCCGAAGCCGGGTGACGAAGTCTGTGTGCCTCGATTTGGAGGGAGCAACAAGTCTGCCAGGAAGAGGAAAGAAGGCCGGCGCTAACTCATGCGGATGCTTCAGATAGAGGGATTTGACCAAAGTCAAGCGCAGGAAAAACTCATGCGATTGTACTGAAGTGGAAATCCGGTTCCCATTCCGCCACACAGCCACGAGTTTATGAACGACAGGGAGAGAAAAAACGAAGCAGAAAGGCAAGCCATGCTATAGCAAATAGCAAACCCGCGGAGTTCGTGACGCAAACAAACGTAAACGCAAATGGCGAAAGACTGGCGGGTATGATGAACGCTTCACTGGCGGCGTGCTGCCGCGAAGCCAGAGGGAGACGAGAGTTGGGAGCAAAAGAAGGAAGTTTGCAGAGGCAGGCGACATGTAACCGGTCGGCAGCAAGGATGAAAAGGCCGCAAATCATTTGGAAAGCGTGCCTTGTTGGCAACCTGCTTTCCTTGCATAATGGTGGATGTCAGCAGTCTGGGAGGGCGTAGACAATGACCCGTTCGACAATCGTTTTCTGGTCCACAGCAGGCGTTCTGGCGGTCGGCCTCGGCGTACTGGTGGCGAAACGGGCGCCGGCACTTCCCTCCTCCGCCGCATCGTCGTCGAAAACGGCGCAGCCGGCCCAGACTGCTGAGATCGCCACACCGTCGCAACAGCACTATACCTTGCGATTCGTCAAAAATCCGGAACCGGTGCCGGAGTTCAAAGTAACTTCGTTCAACGGCACGACGCTCGACCCTGAAGAATGGCGCGGCAAGGTGGTGATCCTGAATTTCTGGGCCACGTGGTGCGGTCCGTGCCGGTATGAGATCCCGGAGTTGATGCGACTGCAGAAGAAGTTTCCGAATTCGCTGCAGGTGGTGGGGCTTTCGGTCGATGAGGCTCCCCCGACGCAGGTGGCGCAATTTGCCCAGCGGATGGGGATCACTTATCCGGTGGGAATGGCCAGCGAGCAACTGCAGGACAAGTTCGGTGGCATCCTGGCACTGCCCACTTCGTTTATCCTGAACCGGCAAGGTAAAGTGGTGACCAAACACGTGGGGCTTGTGCCGGAAGATTACTACGCGACAGAAATCGGGTACCTGGCCGGACGGCATGTAAACGCCGCCGTGAAAACATTCGTCGACGAGGGACAGATTTTCCCCGCCAACGTGAAAAACGCGAAGACGATTCCCGGCGTCGACATGTCGAAGCTGACGCCCGCGCAGCGCAAGCTGGCGCTGAAGGAAATGAACCAGGAGCACTGCACCTGCGGCTGCGACTACACCGTGGCGCAATGTCGCGTGCTCGACCCCAGTTGCCCGGTTTCGCTGAAGATGGCGAAAGCGATCGTGGCGCGGATTCTGCACGGCGGCACGGTCAAGACATCCGCCCCGGTCAATAGCAAAGCTCCGGCTACCTCCAGAGCTGCGGCGGGTTCGAGTAGTGCGGCCACGGTGGCCACTGCGACCCCGTAATTCCTCCCAAGACCATTGACAACTGAGAGCGAACGGCGGCGAAAGCCCCATGTGCCGGGGCGTTTCTATGGGACGAGCGCGCGGACACAATGCTGCTCCGTGGCACCGGGACGTTATGCCACGCACCGCGGGGAGGAGCCTGCCGCGCGAAGCGATGCGCCGACAGCGGCGCTCAGCAGGGGACGACTGTAGAGCGGCACTCGCGGCAAAGGTGATAGAAATTCGGGTTGGCACGCATCCAGGCAAGCTGGCAAGCAGCGCAATTATCCATCGAGCGGCGATCGCAATCGGCACAGATGCCACCGGACGGGAGCGGATTTTCGGCCATGTATTCGTAGAAAGGAATGAGCGTGTGGCAACGAGAGCATTCGACGACCGCCATGGAAACGTCGAGGTTCTTTTCGGCCAGCAGCTTGCCTCGCTTTCTGGCCTCGAGATCGAGTACGCGCTCGGCCAGGCGTTCGGCGGTCAGGCCGAAAGTTTGCATCAACTCCCAAGGCTTTCCCGAGAGGCCGAAGCGATCCTCGACACCGACCATGTCGAGCAGCAGCGGGCGGTCGAACCGCTTGCGCTCCCGGAGAATCGCGCCGGCGACCAAGTTGCCGAAGCCGCCTTTCTGGTGCTCCTCGGCGGTGACGACGAGTTGCGTTTCCTCGGCGGCGCGAACGAGGGCGGCCGTGTCGAGCGGCTTGACAGTGTGGAGATTGAGGACGCGCGTTTGGATATCGAACTCTTCTTTCAGCAGCCAGGCGGCGCGCATCGCCTCGGGCACCATCGGGCCGCAGGCAACGATCGTGGCACCCTCGTTTTCGTTCAGGTAGTCGGATGCCAGAAGGGTTTCGAAGGCGTCGACGAAACGGGGTCGGGCGCCGCGATAGCGAATGACGTTAGCCATACCGAAACGGTAGGGCGTATCCGGCTTGGTCACGACCGGCGTCGCTTCGCGGGCGAAGCGCAGGTAGACGGGGCCCTCGATTTCGAGCAGGGAGACGCGTGTGGCCTTGTCGGTTTCCACCGAGTCGCAGGGCACCTCGACGCGCATATTCGGCAGAATGCTCATCAGGGAGATTTCCTCGAGCGCCTGGTGCGTGGCGCCGTCGGGACCGACGGAAATGCCGCCATGGGCGCCGCCGATTTTCACGTTGAGGTTGTTGTAACAAACCGTGGTGCGGAGTTGGTCCCAGGCCCGGCCGGAGGCGAAGACGCCATAGGTGCCGGTGACGGGAATCAGGCCCTCGCGGGCGAGGCCGGCGGCAACGCCCATCATGTTCTGTTCGGCGATGCCGACACTGATGACGCGCGAGGCGCGCTCGGGATGATTCGCCTCGAAATCGGAGATTTTGATCGAGCCGGAAATGTCGGCGTGAATCGTGCACACGCGCTCGTCCTCGCCCGCCGCTTCGAGACCACGGCCAAAGCCCATGCGCGTCGGGTCCATATCCACTTTCATGGTCTCGCGTGAGTTCCACCAATAGTCGCTGCCGGCCAGGCGAGACATGCGGCGGGAGCGGTCCGCCACTTCGCGGGCGTTTTGGCTGGCATGGGTGAGCATGCGGTCGATCTGCTCGCGTGGAATGATTGGATTTGCAAGTTCGGCGATGGCCTTCTCGAACTGCTCCTTGTTCGGCGCCTTGCCGTGCCATCCGGCCTGATCCTCCATGAACGACACGCCCTTCCCTTTCACCGTGTTCGCCAGGATGACCGTCGGCCGACCTTCGCAACTGGCAGCCTGGCCAAAGGCATCAAGGATTTGCTCCATGTCGTGGCCGTCGATTTCGACCACGTTCCAGCCGAAAGCGGCGTATTTCGCGCCGAGCGGCTGGACGTTCATTACTTCATCAACGCGGCCGTCGATCTGCAGGCCATTGACGTCCACGATGGCGCACAGGTGGTCGAGTCCGTAGTGGCCGGCGGACATGATTGCTTCCCAGAGACTGCCTTCCTGGTGCTCGCCGTCACCGGTAATGCAATAAACGCGATGCGACTGGCCGCGATGGCGGGCCGCAAGCGCGGACCCGACGGCAACGCTTAAGCCCTGGCCCAGCGAGCCGCTGGAGATCTCGACCCCCGGAAGCTTCAGACGGTTGGGATGCCCCTCGAAGCCAGAGCCAAGCTGGCGAAGGAGCACCGTGTCCTCCAGCTGGAAATAGCCGGCGCGGCCGAGCGCAACGTAAAGGGCCGGGGCTTTGTGGCCGGCAGACCAGAAGACGCGGTCGCGCCCGGGCCATTCGGGATTCGAGGGGTCGTGGTTGAGCACGCTCAGGTAGAGCGCCGCGGCGAGGTCCATCACCGAAAGCGAACCGCCAGGGTGGCCGGAGCCCGCGGCGAAAATATCGGTAATGGCAATGGCGCGCATCTCCTTCGCCGCGCGGCGCAGTTCCTCCACGCCCAGCCGGGGACCGCGATGCTCTCGAAGGGAATCGTTGGAATCCATGGCTCAGCCTCCGTGGGCGCACCTGTGCGCCCGATGAAATCGATGCGAGGAAATTGGTGCGGGAGTGGCGCAGGGCGAATGAGAGAGATACTCGAAGCGGAACAAAGGGGCCGCGGCGTTCGCGACGCGCGCGCGGTTTGCGCTCCCGAATGAGAAAAGCCCTGGCACAGCCTCTCCTGGCTGCGCGCCTTCCCGGGAAGCGCGAGAAAAAAGCGCACGTGGCATGAGCGAAAGCCGGATGCCGCTGAGCGATTCGGTGACGCTAAACGAAACCGAAGGCGGCAAGGAGCGGTTTTTCGGTCTTTTGCCACACCTATTACAGTGCCGGGCGCATATGCGGGTCAAGGAGTTTAGTCACAGGCAGGGTCGGGTTGCGGCAGATGGAGGCGCAATCACAGGCCAGGAGGGCGCAAGCCCCGCTCCTGGAGACGGATGAATGCAGAGGCAAAAATGAGGGCTGCAGCAATTGGACATCCTCGACCGCTCGCTGTCTTCCATTGACTCGGCGGAGGGGCATTGGATAGGCTCACGCTGGCTTCGCGGGATGGAGCCGCTATTTTTTGCTTTGATTCCGGCGAGGGGAATTATGGAAATGGAGAAATCGATTTCTGAAGAAGCGGGGCTTTCGCGAAGGGATTTCGGACGTCGAATGGCGACGTTAGCGGCAGCCTCGGTGGCATTGCCGGCAGTGATGGCGACACCGGAAGTGTTGAAGGCGGGCATGCTCCCTGAACCAGCCGCGGAGATGCGGAATGCGGCGGCGGGGCAAGCGGCGCACGGGTTGGGGCCGGTGGACCAGGCGGAAGTGGAGGCGAAGTACAACGCGATGATCGTCCGCTACGGCTCGCGGTTGACCGAGGCGCAGAAAAAGCATGCCCATGAAGACCTGGAATACATGCAGCGTAGCCTGGGGCCGCTGAGAGCCTTCCCGCTCGATAACGGCGATGAGCCGGCGACGATCTTCGGGCCGCTGCCCTCGGGAGCCGGCTGGGAGTCGGAGGAATAACGATGCCCGGCGAAGAGATCCTCTACCTGGATGTACGGGAATTGGGCGAGCGGCTACGTACGGGCAAGCTGACCTCGGTGGCTCTGACCGAGAGCTACCTGCAGCGCAGCCACAAGCTCGGACCGGAACTGCACGCTTACGTGACAATCACCGGCAAACTGGCCCTGGAACAGGCTCGGAAGGCCGACGAGGAACTGCGCGCGGGGCACGACCGCGGGCCGCTGCACGGGATTCCTTACGCGGCGAAAGACCTGGTAGCCGTGCCGGACTATCCGACCACCTGGGGAGCCAAGCCCTACGCCCATCGAGTCATCAACGCGACCGCGACGGTGATTCGGCGGCTGGAGAAGGCCGGGGCGGTGCTGATCGGCAAGGCGGCAATGATCGAACTTGCCGGGGGGTTGGGTTACCGTTCGCCGGCGGCGTCGTTCACAGGGGCAGCAATCAATCCGTGGAACAAGAACTACTGGACCTGCGGCTCGTCGTCGGGGCCGGGTGCGATCGTGGCGGCGGCGATGGCGGCGTTTGCAATCGGCTCGGAGACAAATGGATCTATTCTCTGCCCGTCTTCGTCCTGCGGCGTGGCGGGGCTGCGGCCCACGTATGGGAGGGTGAGCCGGCACGGGGCCATGGCCCTGGCATACACGATGGACAAGCTGGGGCCGCTGGCACGGAGCGCGGGGGACATCGGACTGATCCTGGCAGCGATCTCCGGCCACGACCCGAACGATCCTACTTCCCTGCCCCAGGCGCAGGCGCGATTCCTGGCCTCGTCGGTCGAAAGGCGGATGCGGAAGCCGCTGCGCATCGGCTGGCTCTCGCAGCCGTGGCGTTCCGACACGGCGGAAGTGGCGGCGGCGATCTCCAAGGCGATGGACGTGATGCGGAAGCACGGCGCGACGGTGGAAGAGACGGACCTGCCCGAAGGGCCGTGGGAACAGACCGGTGGCGTGACGGTGCAGGCCGAGGCGGCGACGGCGTTCGCGAACCTGATCCGCTCAGGCAAAGTGGCCGAATTGGCCGATCCGAACGACCGGATCGGCGGCTACGTGCGCGAAGAGGTGCGCGCCGCCGATTACCTGAGGGCGCAGCGGGTACGGCGCATCCTCGAGAAAAAGATGAGAGAACTCTACAGCAAATTCGACGTGATCGCCGCGCCGGGAACCGGAGGGACGGCGCCACCCCTGCATCCCCACCCAGAAGAAGAACACCGGCGGCGAAGAGCTTTTGCGAAGCGGCCGCCGGAGCGGTCAAGTCCAACGACGGTGGGCAATCTGTGCGGGCTGCCGGCGATTGCCGTCCCTTGCGGATTCAGCCGGAAGGAGGGCCTGCCGATCGGGCTGCAATTCATGGGACCGGCGCTGGGCGAAAGCTCGGTGCTGGCCACGGCGGTGCTCTATCAGCGCCATACCGATTGGCACAAACGGCGGCCGCCGATCGACTGAGGAGAGCGAGTTCGTGACGGCGATCCACGCGCAGACGGAACCGGCGGTGGCCAAAGGGCCGGCGGCGCACGCCGCGGAGATTCCCCGGTGGGCCAAGGTCGCCGCGGCGGCGTGGGTTGCGGCGTGGTTCCCGATCTACATCGTCTACTACGGCTGGGCCAATTTCCTGCACCTGAGCGACATCGCAATCGCGTTGCTGGCAATCGGGATGTGGACTTCGAGCAGCCTGCTGGTTTCGAGCCAGGCGGTTTCGGTGCTGATCGGCGAGACGCTGTGGTGCGTGGATCTGCTGTGGACAGTGGGATTTGGCCATCACCTGATTGGCGGAACGGGATACATGTGGGACCAGCAGTATCCGCTGTGGGTGCGGCTGATGTCGCTCTACCATTTCGTGCTGCCGGCGCTGCTGCTGTGGTGTGTGTGGCGGCTGGGCTACGACCGGCGGGCACTGAAGCTGCAGGCGGCGATCGGCGCGGTGGCCCTGGTGGCCGCACGGATCTGGGGCCGAAAGGAAAACATCAATTTCGCCTTCAGGGACCCGATCTTCCATCGTTCCTGGGGCCCGGCGCCGGTGCATCTGCTCTTCATGTATGCGGGGATGATCGTGCTGGTATACCTGCCGACGCATTGGGCGCTGGCGAAGCTGTTTGGACGGCGGCGGTTAGCCGCTTGAAGGGGCAATTGCCTGGAATTGCGGTGGTTCCCATGGGCATGGCACCCGAGATTCAACAAGCCCACGGCCAAGGAGGCGCTGAGCGTGGCCACCAGGAGGGGCAGCAGCGATAGGGAAAGCGGATCGAGAGGGGCCAAGGATCTTGCCCGGAGGAACAACCGGCAACGGCGTCAGGTTTACAAAAGCCGCACAGTCGGCTAGGCTGCGCTGTTGTGAAGACCCTTACCCTTGGAACCGGAAAGGCGCTTGCCTTTTGCCTCATTTTCAGCGCCACGGCCGCCTTCGCGCAGAAGCCAACGGCCATGCCCGGCCACGCCAGCCCCGTACTGGCCCGGCAACATAAAGCGACCATCCCTAATGCCAAGTATCCCGAGGAAGCCGCCGTCATCGAGCGTATCCGGGCCCGCTTCCGCTTCAGCAACAACGGAACCAGCGATGAGGTGCAGTTCGTTCGCGTGAAGATCCAGGCGCAGCCGGCCATTCAGGCTTGGGGCCAGCTGATCATCGGCTACAACTCATCGACGGAAAAGATCCACGTGGATTTCGTTCGCGTGCTGAAGCCGGACGGAAAGGTGGTGACGGCCGGGCCGAACGCGATCGAGAACCTCAGTTCCCCGGTGACGCAGATCGCCCCGGTCTACACGAGCCTGCGGCAACTGCACATTAACGTGCCTTCACTCGGGATTGGCGACACACTGGAATACCAGATTGAGACGAAGACGATCCATCCGTTGATTCCCGGACAGTTCTTCCTCGACTGGGATTTCTCCAGGCACGAAATCACGCTGAACGAGACATTGACGGTAAACGTGCCGAAGGGGCGGACGATCAAGGTGAAGACGGCGAACGGAGCGGCCGCGCCGACGATCCAGGATAAGGGCCAACGCCAGGTCTATACGTGGCATTCCTCGTTCACGCACCGCCCCAAGCCCCCTGCCGGAAAAAATGCGAAAAAGAAAAAAAAGCGGACGCCGCCGAAGTTTCCCGACGTGCAGATCTCCACGTTCACCAGCTGGGCCCAAGTGGGCCGCTGGTACGCGAAGCTGGAACGGCCGCAGGCCGCAGTGACTGCCCCTGTACGCGCCGAGGCCGCAGAGCTGGTAAAGGGCCACAAGACGACGCTTGGCAAGGTGAAGGCGATTTACGACTACGTCGCCGAGAACATCCGGTACGTGAGCCTGTCGTTCGGGATCGGCCAATACCAGCCGCACCCTGCCGCCGAAGTGCTTTCGAACCAGTACGGCGACTGCAAGGACAAGGCGACGCTCTTTCAGGCATTGCTGGCGGCCGAGGGGATTCAGTCCTACCCGGTGCTGATCAACGCCGTGGCCAAGGTGGATCCGTCAGTGCCGTCACCCGGGCAATTCGACCACCTGATCAACGTGGTTAAAGTCGACGGCCAGACGTACTGGGCGGACACGACGCCGGGTGTGACGCCGTTCGGCTTTCTTCTCCCGGTGCTGCGTTACAAGTGGGCGCTGGTGGTGCCCGACAAAACCGCCCCGAAACTGGAACGGACGCCGGAAAATCCGCCGTTCATGCCGACGCAGAAGGCCGTGCTCAACGCGAAGGTCAATGACCTGGGTGGGATGAAAGGCACGTTCTCACTCACGATGACCGGGAGCGCCGCCGCAATCTTCCGCAATCTGCTGATGGACAGGCTGCCGAAAAACGAGTGGCCGAAGGCTGCCAAGGTGTTGACCCGCGCCATGGTGGGCAAACAAGCCAAGGTCAGTCACAGCCATTTCAGCAACCCGGGCGATCTTGACCGGCCGCTGCGGTTCCATACGCAGTTTTCCGAGCCTGCGGTGGTGGATATGACCGATCAGCAGACGACGCTGGCGCTGCCGACCAACGAGATCGATCTGGTCAATCCGGCGCAGCCGGAAGCGGGCAGCAAGCAACCGCTGAAACTGGGTGGCATCCACGACGAAACGATGAAGTGGACCGTTCAGCTGCCTCCGCAATTCAGCGTGAGCCTGCCCGTGCCGGTGCACCTGACGCGCGATTACGCGGAATACGACGCCACCTACACGATCAAGGGGAAAACGCTCACGGCAGAGCGGCACCTGATCCTGCGCAAGGCAAAACTGCCGGCCTCGCGCTATGACGACTACGAGGCCTTTCTTTCGGCCGTCAACGACGATCTGGCGCAGGAGGTCTCCCTGACGAACTCGGCTCCCGGGATGGGCACGATTCCCAAAGACATGTCGGCCGACGACCTGTACCGTGCCGGAGTAGCCGCGGTAAGCATGGGGAATTTCAAGGAAGCCGCCAAACTGATGGCGGCGGTGGCAAAGAAAGACCCGACGCGGCGGAACATCTGGAGCATCTCGGGGTACACCTACCTCCAGGCGAAGGAATTCGACAAGGCGGTGGCCGCCTTTAAGAAGCAGATCGCCAAGAACCCGTTCGACCCACACGCCTACGATTACCTGGGAAGCGCCTATTCGGCGATGGGCCGGTACGACGACGCCGTCAAGGAATACAAGAAACAGCTGCAGGTGAACCCGTTGCAGCGCTTCGCTCGCGAGGATCTTGGCAGCACTTACCTGCTCCAGAAGAAATACGCGCTCGCCGAACCACAGTTGAAGGCAGCGATCAAACTCGATCCGAACAACCCGGAGTTGGAGATCAACATCGGCAGCGACCTGCTGGGGTTGCACAAGGATTCGGAGGCGCTGCAGTGGTTTCAGAAGGCGATGTCTGCCTCGGCAACGCCCACGGTATGGAACAACATCGCTTACACCATGTCGCAGCACAGCACGAATCTCGGCATGGCCACTCAACTGGCCGACAACGCGATTCGAGCCACCGAAGCGCAGTTGAACGCCACGTCGCTGGACACGATGAGCAGGATGCAGGCAGCGCAGGTGGAATCGATCTCGGCCTACTGGGACACGATGGGCTGGATTCTCTACAAGGAGGGCAAGGTCAAGCAGGCCCGTTCGTATGCCCGCGCGGCGTGGATGCTGACCAACGACGGTTCCGTGGGCGACCACCTGGGGCGAATCGACGAGAAGCTGGGCCGCAAGGCTGCCGCCATTCGAGCGTTCGCGCTCGCTCTCGCTTACCCGGGACCGCCGGTGGGAACACGGGCGCGCCTGGTGGCGCTGGTGGGCAAGGACAAGGTCGACTCGCTGATCGCCTCGGCGACCAAGGACCTCGCGGCCCGGCGCCGGGTGAAGCTCGCCAACCCCGACCAGCTAACCGCCAAAGCCCAATTCTGGGTGCTGTTTTCGCCGGGTGGAAAATCCTCGCGGAAGAAAGCGACCAGGGCGCGGGTGGAAAACGTAAAATTCATCTCCGGCAGCGATTCGCTGAAGCCCTACGCGCAAGCGTTGAGGAAGGCGCGATTTGCTTACCTGTTCCCACCGGGAGAACAGACGAAACTGGCGGTGCGTGGCGTGCTCTCCTGCTCGAAGGCGAAGAGCCAATGTTCCTACACTCCCTTCTCCGCAAACAAAGCGGTGCTGGTAACGCCCGGCTCCGGCTCCGGGCAGCGGCAATGACGCGGACCTCTCGAAGGCCTCTCGAGAATCCGCGCAATAGCGGGTAGCCACTTCCAACCCTTCACTGCTGCCCCGACAAATTCCCGTTCCGAAAACCGCATCGCGCGCCGCCGAAACCGCGACCCGCGCGACCATCCTCAAACCAACCTTCAGCAGATCGGCACCCAACTGGTCCGGACCCGAACGCACGACCACCAGTCCGGCAGGGCGAAGCCACCGACCAGTACGGTGAAACGGAGCTTGCACAAATTGTGTCCCCCTCGGTCGAGGTAGCTGGCCGGAGTGGAGGCTACGAGCCGAGGCGGTTATTTATTGGATTTTCCCGTGCGGCAGCGCGGAGGAAACGCCAAGACGGAGAAGGGACTACAGCGGCATTCGTGGTTTCGCTGTGGATCCGGCGTATCCACACGACGCGGGCGGCATCGAATAGACTGCCGATCCAAAAATGAAGAACGGATTCCCGGAGGAAAAGATGAGCGACACGGTCGGACTGGTGGGCTTGGGGAATATGGGTAACGCGATGGCGCAGCGGCTGCTGGACATGAAATGGAATCTTCGCGTCTGGAATCGGAGCCGGGAAAAGGCTGAAGCGGTAGTTCACCATGGGGCGACATGGGCGGAGCGACCGGAAGACGTTGCCGAGCCGGGCGATATTGTGATCAGCATGCTGGCGGACGACCACGCGTTGAGCGAGGTGTTCGGAACCGGATCGAAACTTGTGGAACGACTCGGTGAGGGCGGAGTGCACGTGTCGATGAGTACGATTCACCCCGAGACCGCCAGGCGATTGGCCAAGGAACACGCAGGCCTGGGAGTGGCATACCTTGGCGCTCCGGTATTGGGGCGTCCGGAGGCTGCGCGGACTGGCAAGCTGTGGATCGCCGTGTCAGGTCCCGAGAAAATGCAAAAGCGAGTGGCCCCACTGCTGGCGGCGTTGGGACGGGAGACATTCGAATTCGGCGAAGACCCCGGGGCGGCCAACGTCACCAAGCTCTGTATGAATTTCCTGATCGGCTCGGCGATCGAGGGACTGGCGGAAGTGGCGGCAATGGCCGAGAAAAGCGGCGTAGGCGCGGGACCCGTGATCGAAATGATTTCACGGACCGGATTTGCCTGTCCGATCTATCAAGGCTACGGGAAGCTGATCGTCAACCGGAAGTTCGAGCCTGCCGGTTTCCGGCTGAGGTTGGGACTGAAAGACGTGGAGCTGGCGCTCAGCGCCGCCCGGTCGGTCGAAGTGCCCATGCCGGTGGCCAGCCTGCTGCGCGACCGGGCGCTTGCGGCCATCAACAAGGGGCGCGGGGAATGGGACTGGTCTTCTGTTTCGCTGGAGGCGGCGGAGGATGCTGGAGTGTGAAGGAAAATCGCCGGTAGTTCGTGGCTTGTGAGAAAACCGCGCACGGGGAATCGTCAATCATGACTCCCCGGACGAGGGAGAAATGCGGCGGCGCTAGTGAGCAGAAATGGGCCCGCGATGCCGCGGGCGCCGCATGATGAAGATCAGCGGAATCATGCCGAGAAAGACCAGCGCCATGAAACCGAAAACGTAGTTGAAGGAAATCATCGACGACTGCTGCTCCACCATGTGGAAGAGAACGGCGTAGGCTTTGCGGGTGGCCAGTACGGGTCCATAGCCGCGGGAGAGGAAAGCGGCGCGAAGCTTGTCGAGCATCTGCTGGGTGGCCGGGCTGACGGGATTCACGTGTGCGCCAAGGACGTTGATGTGCCGCTGCGTGGCGCGGGCCACCATGGTGGTTGCCGTGGCGATGCCAACGCTGCCCCCGACGTTGCGCATTAGATTGAAGATGCTTGTGGCGTTGCCCATTCCCTCGAGCGGGATGGGATCCATGGTGATCGTGGTCAGCGGAACGAAGACGAGCGCCATGGCGACGCCCTGAAAGAATTGCGGCCAGAAAATGTCCCAATAGCCCAGGCTGAGGCTGAGGATCGACAGCATATACATGCTGACCGCCGTCCCAAAACACCCCAGGATCAGTAATCTTCGCGAGTCCACCTTGGACATGAGGATGCCCACCAGTGGCATCATCAGGAAAGAGCCCAGGCCGCGCGGAAACATCGCGACGCCCGCCTCGAGCGACGAATAGCCGAGCAGCGTCTGGAGCAGGATCGGCAAGATGACCATGGCTCCGTAGAGGCCGAAGCCGAGCAGCGTCATCAGGAAGACGCCAGTGGCGTAGGTGGGTTGCTTCAGGATTCGCAAGTTCACAATCGGGTGACGGGCCACCAGTTCGCGAATCAGGAACGCGACCAGCGCCACGCCGGCAATGATCGCGAAATCGACCACCCAGTGCGATCCGAACCAATCCGCCTCCTGCCCTTTGTCGAGGATCACCTGGACGGTGCCGATGCCGACGGCGAGCATGCCGAGGCCCCAGTAGTCGATCGTTTCACCGATGCGGCGCTTGATGTAGGGCGGGTCGAACAGGTAAAGGGTCGACATCACCACGGAAACGATGCCGATCGGGATATTGATGTAGAAAACCCAGCGCCAACTATAGCTGTCGGTAAGCCATCCACCGATAACCGGACCCAACATCGGAGCGACGACAATGCCAAGGCCCCAGAAGGCCATGGCTTTGCCGCGGTCTTCGGGCGGAAAGGCCTCGAGTAGCACAGCCTGCGAGATCGGCTGGAGCACGCCGCCGGTGGCGCCCTGAATCACCCGGAAAAACACGAGCACCCCGAGGCTGGGCGCCAGCCCGCAAAGAAAGGAAGCCGTGGTGAAGCCGATCACAGCGGAAATCAGCAGGCGCTTGCGGCCGAAATAGTTCGCCAGCCAGCCCGTGATCGGCAGAACGATGGCATTGGCGACCAGATACGAAGTAAGAGTCCACGTAGCCTCGTCGACGCTCGCCGAAAGGCTGCCGGCAATGTGAGGCAACGAGACGTTGACGACGGTAGTGTCGAGCACCTCCATGAATGTCGCGAACATCACCGCTGTCGCAACGATCCACGGGTTGACCTGGGGAATATTTCCGCCCGAATTTGTCGTTTGCGCCTGACTGGCCATGTGTGACTTCCGGCCGCGGCATTAACGGGCCGACCGACGGCCGGGAAACACTCCCAAAATGTCTTCGATGAAGCCTGTGCGCCACGGGACGCAGCGCAGTCCACCATGCTAGCATCCGGCAGGCATTGGAACGAGAAAACCTGCTCCGTGAAGGCACGGAAAGAACGCGATTCGAAGCCGGCAGAGCGGGAGGCTCCAAACTTGAACAGGGGTGCGAAGTGCACCGCAGTACCAACTCGTCGAACGCAAATATGCGACGAGACCCGTATGCGCGGCACATGCCCGTCGGGATTGACGTGAACATCAATCTATGACAAACGGGAGACTCGAGAAGCGGGACATGCAGAGATCGGAAGAGAGGAACCGATTCCTCCGATCGGAAGAACTGGAAAGCGCTGCATTTCCGACCGGGGCAGCCGAGTCGGCAACACAGCGCTCCCCATCCACCCCAAAGCCTTGTCTCAGGACCTCGAGGGGAATCCCCCCGCTAAGTGCAGCGTTCCCTGAAGATTCCGGCGGAGCCCTACTCACGGAAAGAAATTCAGGCTCTGAGGTGATGTCCTCCTACTCCGCCTACTACTTCCGGGAACTCCCCCCGCACTTAACGCCGAGTACGCTGGGCCCTACCCCCAGGTACCCAAGGAACTGTCGTTGACACCCGTTACATTGCGAGTAGAGTGCCAAACTAGAACAATTTTTAAGTCATTGAAATTGCATGGATTATAATTAGCTCTGTAGAAAACGACAATACCGGTATTCCATTTCTGGAATCTTTCTACGAATCTACATATCAGGCTTCGCCTCTTCGCTGACAGGGCCCTCTTCGTGGCATGCAAGCTGCCCGTTGGGACAACGCGGAAGGCCTTTCACGTGATAGAACGAGAGGAACGACGGAACCGAAGTGGAAAGGGACGCATCATTGACACCTGTGGAGTGCGATCTTGGCGTCGCAAACTCAAAAAGTGACTGACGAAAAACGAGCTAAAGAGAAAAAGCCTGCCCGCGTGGCAGCTGGCAACGCGATTCCGCAGCCCGGTGATGAGCTGAACTTCTACGAAGTGTTTGCGCGCGCGGCAGAACGGTTTGCGGACCGGGAGGCAATCGTCTTTCAGCACCGCGACGGGCACGAATCGATCAGCTACAGAGAACTGCAGTCGCGGGCCGAGGCGGCGGCGGAATTTCTGCGTGCACGGGGTCTGAAAGCCGGAGACGCGTGCGCGATTCTTGCGGAAAACGGTATCGGCTGGTGCGCGGCGTACCTCGGCATCCTGCGGTTGGGCGCTTTGGCAGTGCCCTTCGACACGCACTACGACAGCGCGCAAGTGGCGAAATTGCTCGAAGACAGCGGCGCACAGCGTCTGCTGACCACGGAGCGCTATCTGGCCACAGCCAGGCAAGCGCTGGCGAAGTGGCCAGGCACCCGGGAGATCCTGCTGCTCGAAGGCAAGAGCGAGGGCATCGACGCGATCGACCGCACGCCGCGCGAGGGGGCGGCTTCACTGGCGCCGTGCCCGGCGACACGCGAGGATGCGGCGCTCATTCTCTACACCTCCGGCACCACAAACGACCCGAAGGGCGTGGTGCTGACGCACGGGAACCTGCTGGCGGAAGCTGAGTCGGCCCGACGCGCCCTGCACGTAGATGAACGCGAGCGAATTCTGGGTGTGTTGCCGCTGTTTCACGCGCTGGCGCAAGTTTCCAACCTGCTGATCCCGTTTTATCTGGGCGCCAGCGTAATTTTCCTGGAGGAGCTGAACACCGGCGAGTTGCTGCGCGCGCTGCGGGAGCAACAGCCGACGGCATTCTGCTGCGTGCCGAAATTCTTCTATCTGATCCACGAGCGCGTGCTGGCCGAAGCCGCGCGGGGCGGCCAGGCGCGCTTGCTGGCGTTTCGCGCGTTTCTGTGGGCGAACGGGGTCCTGCGCCGGATGACGGGAAAGCACCTCGGGCGACTCCTCTTTCGCCGTGTTCATGACGTGTTCGGACCAAACATGCGGCTGCTCATCACCGGCGGGGCACGATTCGAGCCGGCAATCGGACGCGATTTCTACCGGCTGGGCTTCGGGCTGCGAGAGGTCTACGGACTGACGGAAACCACGGGCGCGGCCGCGATCACTGAGGCTGGCGACGGCGGCAGGGGAAACGTGGGCCCGCCGATGCCGGGTGTGGAAATCGGGATCTTCCCCGCGGAAGGTATCGGCGGCAAGGAGGCGGCGGAGGGAGAGATCGGCATTCGAGGGCCGACGGTAATGCAAGGCTACCTGAAGCGGCCGGACGCGACCGGCGAAGTGATGCGCGACGGATGGTTTCTGACCGGGGACCTGGGCTATTTGGATGCGAAAGAACATTTGACGATCACAGGCCGAAAGAAAGAGGTGATCGTGCTCAGTTCGGGAAAGAACATCTATCCCGAGGAAGTCGAGTCTCGCTACGCGGAATCCCCGCTGATCAAGGAGTTGTGCGTAATGGGTCTGCCGACGGCGGGAGCGAAGGTGGGCGAAGGACTGCACGCGGTGATCGTGCCGGATCGCGAGGTAATGCAGACGCGCAAGATGACGAACCTTCGTGAGGCGATGCGCTTCGAGGTGGAGAACATCTCAATTCACGTGCCGAGCCATCAGCGCGTGCTGAGCTACGAAATCTCGATGGAGAGCCTGCCGCGCACCACCACCAACAAACTGAAACGTTACGAAATCGAGCGGCGCGTGCTGGAACAGCGGGCAGCAGGAGCCGAAGCGCCAGGCCCCGCGCCGCTGACCGAGGAAGAAAGCGCATGGAGCACGGAGCCGGCCGTGGCACGGGCGCTCGAGATCGTCCGCGAGTCCACCCGCCATAAGGACAACGTACGGGCAGACGCCAACCTCGAGCTGGACCTCGGGCTGGATTCGATCGCCCGCGTGGAGCTGCTGGCCAACCTGGAAGCGGCCTTCGGGCTGCAGATTCCCGACGAAGTCGCCGAGAAGATCTACACCGTGCGACAGGTCGTGGAAGCGGTCCGCAAACGGCGACAAGCCGAGAGGACAGAGCCGGAGGCGGCTGGCGATCCGTGGGGCCGGCTGCTGAAAGATCTTTCGCCGGAAGATCCGGGGTTCGCCACGCTGGTTGAGCCGCATCCGGTGGTGCTGGTGGCAGCGTATGCCGTATTGAAAGCGGTTCACGCGTTGGCATGGCTGCTGCTCGGGCTGCGGGTGAGCGGACGCCTCCACCTACCGAGGAACGGGCCGGCGCTGCTCTGCCCGAACCACCAGAGTTTCCTCGACGCGTTTCTGCTGGCCAGTGCCCTTCCCTTTTCCACGCTGCGCGACCTGTTCTTTTTGGGGGCGAGCGAGTATTACGCCACACCGCTGCGAAGCCGGGCGGCACGGCTGCTGCATATCGCTTCGGTGGACCCCGACACGAACCTCGTTCGGGCGCTACAGGCGGGCGCCTTTGGACTGGAGCGCGGGAAGATCCTGGTGCTGTTCCCCGAAGGGGAGCGATCGGTCGATGGCGAAGTGAAGACGTTCAAGAAGGGCGCGGCGATCCTGGCGACGCAACTGAAGACGCCGGTGGTTCCGGTAGCCATCGAAGGGGCGTTCGACGTCTGGCCACGCAGCCGCCCATTTCGGTGGAGCGTGCTGCTGCCATGGAAGCGTACGCGAGTGAGGATTTGTTTCGGAGAGGCCGTCAAGGCGACGGAGGCTGGCGCGGCGGGCGGCAAAGCGCAAGAGACGGAAGAGCGATACGCACAATTCGCGGAAAGACTGCGTGGCTTGGTGCGGGAGATGCAGCGCGGATTGCGGGAAGAGGACGGGGCGGATACCAGCGGCTAAGGTAAACCACGGAAATCCGTAGCATTGATGCTTTGCATTGCAGGCCACCCCTCGGCGAGCGTGGACCCGGAAGGTAAGCGGGATGCAGGCCGCAGGGCGACGTCCCCGTGGACACTTCGGGCAGGGCTGAAGGCGGGGGAATGGAAACAAAGGTGCTAGGACGCAGTTGAGGCCTTCGGGCGCGCCTCGAAAAACACGGGGAAGGTGAGCCATGGAAAAGAAGCCGGCCGGGCCCCGAACTCCTTTTAAGAATATCCTATTTGCCAGCGATCTCACCCGCTTCTCGGAAGAAGCGTTACCCTACGTGCGCTCGCTTGGCCGCAAATACGGCTCAAAAATTTTTGCCATCCACATTGTTCCGCCTGAGGGAGAAGTGAGCGCCAGCGGCGAGCTGAAAAAGACGGCAACGGCGGCACTCCGCGAGGCGCGAAACCAGATGAAAGCGCTTGAGCCGGGATGGGAGGGGCTGCGGCACCAGATGGTGGTGCGACGTGGAGACGTCTGGCGAGAGATTGCGAAACTGATTCGCGAGAAGAAGATCGATCTCGTGGTGACGGGCACACACGGCCGGCGCGGCGTGAGCAAGGCGTTGCTGGGCTCAGTGGCGGAAAAAATCTTTCGCCAGGCACCCTGCCCGGTGCTGACGGTCGGTCCCCAAACCGCTGGAGAGCCGGAAAGCATTGCCGATTTGCACTCGATTCTCTTCCCTACCGATTTTTCGCCAGCGTCGCTGGCGGCTTTGCCTTACGCGGTGGGACTGGCACAGGAACATCGCGCGCAGCTCAATCTGCTGCACGTGATGGCGAGCGAGGAAGACGGTCCCATCGCGGCTTCGTTTACCGACCGGCTTCGGAACCTGGCACCGCGCGGCGAGGACCTGTGGTGCGAGCCAAAGGCATTCGTCGAAACGGGCAATCCGAGTGAGACGATCCTGAAGCAAGCCGAGGAGATGGAAGTTGATCTGATCGTGCTCGGCGTAAAGACGCGGCGAACAGCGGCGCATGCAAAGCCGCTGCCCATGGCCACGGCATACAGGGTGGTCAGCCGGGCGATCTGCCCTGTCTTAACGGTGCACGGAGCAGCAGGCCGCGCCAGGATTCGGCGGCGCACGCGGAGCGCCGGAAGGCGGAAATAGGCACAGCGCATGCTCGCATTCACTGTGCAGGAATTTGCACCAGGGGTGACGGGTCGTGCGCGAAACAGCCCATATGCCGGGCCAAAGCGCCCAGGAAAGGTTTCACCAGACACGACAGCGATGGGAACGGGGGACTTACCGAGGCGGCGCGAGACCCCGGTTTGGCATGCAGAGTGCACGCCACAGAGTGAGGCCGGCGGCCGAGAGGCGGCAGACCCAGCAGGAGAAGTAGGACGAAGCCAGGACTGTCGAGTGTAGACTCGACGGCACAGCCAATCCGACTAAGGGTTCCCCAGGAACCCTCCAGGGCCTGCGAATCAGCCTGTCATCTCGAGTCGCCGGTCCCCGCATTTTCCGGTCGGCCGCATCCGCTATGCGGTTCCTTCGCTCTGATCCAGTCAATTCACCGAAGACGTGCGTTCCTTCTCCGGCATCCCAGGCACGAGCGTGCCGCTGGCTCGGCTGCAAGATTGATTTCCCGAGAACTTCGCGGGGGAAGGCTGAATGCCTGAGAATTTCGCGCAGACCGCGAAAGAAACACTCTTCGGATTGACCGCAAGCGAGCAGTGGCGCACCCGTAACCGCGCACAACAATTCAACCCCGAATCTATGACAACGTTCACGCTCCGGGCAAAGCTTTGGCAAGGCAGTGTCGGACTCCGGGGAAGTGAGCAACCGGGGCAGCACGGGATAGAGTAGAGAAAGGCCGCGAAGTGCGGCCGTCGGCAAGGGGGCAAGGATGAAAATAGCCAAGGGCAACAGGCGCGAACGAGCGGAAGCAGTTCAGAGCCCCGGCAAACCGGAACTGGGAATACGATTCGAGAAGGCGATGGTTTATGCGGCGCGGCTGCATGCGGGCCAGAAGAAGAAAGGCAGCGGGCGGCCGTATATCGGGCATCTGCTCGGCGTGACGGCGCTTGTAATCGAGCACGGCGGCGACGAGGACGAGGCGATCGCGGCGCTGCTGCACGACGCAGTGGAAGACCAGGGCGGGCTGCCCACGCTGCGCGCGATCCGCCGAAAGTTCGGGCCGCGCGTCGCCAAAATTGTCGAGGGCTGCTCGGATTCCCTCACCACGCCGAAGCCGTCATGGAAGGAACGCAAGACGAAGTACATCGAGCACACTCGACAGGCGCCCACTGACGTACGCTTGGTTTCGGCGGCAGACAAACTGGACAACGTACGAAGGATCAGCGCCGACTTGCGGCGCGATGGCGAGGCGGTGTGGTCTCGATTCAAGGGCGGGAAGGAAGGATCGCTCTGGTATTACCGCGCAATGGCCAGGGCGCTGAAGGAGGCGGGCACAAATCCATTGGTGGAAGAGCTGGAACGCGCCGTGGCGGCAATGCGGGGCCTGGCGGCTCGGCAACCCCAACGAAAAAGCACGCTACGGCAGCGTGCTTGATACGACAGTGGGAAAAACCGAACAGCGTCACCTGATCGAGCACGACGCGTTGCGGAACGCGGCTTTAAGCCGGCGGAGCGTTCTCCTTTGGGGGCAACGCCCCGCCGGATGAAATCATCGGAATCGGCCGCATCCGGGCGGGGGCTGCCGGCCGGCCACGTTCACTGCCGGTCGGGAACCTCCTCGGCGGACTCTTGATCGGCGGATTCCTCGCCGGCAGGCGCTTCGTTGACGGATTCCTGTTCGAACACTTCTTTCAAACCGTCGTGCAGGGTGGTCAGCGTGGCTCGGGCGGCGCCGTTGATCTGGTTGTTTGTCGTGGTAAAGAGGTCCTGCACCAGGCCGTGCAACCGCTCATCAAGCTGGCGCGTGGACTGCGAGACGACGCGCTCGACCAGATCGCCCAAGTCCTCGGCGGCCTTTTGCTGGAAGCCGCTCATTGTGCTTTCGAGCACGTTCAACTGCTCGCCAAGCAGGCTTCCCAGCCGCGATTCGATCTCCTGGCGTGCCCTCTCGAGATTCCCGGAGACGCGGCGTCCGGTAAGCCCCAGCGTTTCCACGGCCGAATCGGCTTGTTGCGAGGCCGCGCGGATGCGGTCGAGAGCCGGCTCAACCATCTCTTGAGTGGCGCGGGAGAGTTGCTCGGTGGCCCGTTCGACGATGCCGCCGGAAAGGATGCGCTGCTCGACTTCAACGGCCAGTTTTTCGAGCTCCTCCTGGTTGCGCTCGTGAACCTGGGAAACTTCGGCGTTGAAGCGCTCCAATGCCTTCTCGGCCGTTCGGGTCAAGACCTCGCAGGCGGCCGCGGCTTCCCGCTGGAACGACTCCAGCTCTTCCTTCAGATGCGCGCGGTCGTCGCGCAAGTCGCGAGCCAGAGCTTCGAGTGCCGCCTTCTGGCTTTCGACCTCCCTGGTCAGCTCCTGGCGGGAGGCGCTGAGGCGCTCGGCAAAGGCGTCGGACGCGGCCTGCAGCCGGACGGTGGCTTCCTGACCGGAGAGCGAGAGGGAGCGGATGGCTTCTTCCGCCTTGGGAAGCGCCTGTTCCAGGCTCTCCTTCATGCGCAGCGCCTGTTGCGCGGAGCGGTCGAGCAAGGCAACGCGCTCCTGGATTTCTGAGTTGAATTGATCGCGGAAAGCGCGCAGTTCCCCGGCGACGGCGTTGTGCATCATCCACGCTTGGCCTTGTACCTCGCCGAAAATGCTGTTCGCACCTTTGCGGATTCTCTGTTCGAGCTGGCCGACCACGTCCTCGACGAGCGTTTGCGACGACATGCGGCGCTCGAATTCGGCAAGCGCACCATCAAGTCGCGTACGCAAGTCATCTTCGAACTGGCGGTGGACGGAGTCGAACGCATCATGGGATTCGCCAGTCCCCGTCGTGCCGCGCTTGAGCGGGTCCTCGACCTGATCGACAGCGGAGTTGACCTGATCCAGCAGCATCCGGCCGGGACCGGGCGAGTCAACCGGGGCAGGCTGCTGGCAGTCACCGCTTTCGGCCGGAGCAATCTGCTCGGGTTGCGGCGTCGGGGGAATAGCCTCCGGAGGATTCGGTGGCAATGTGCTGTCCGCGATGGGAACGGTGGGAGCGGCAGAGGCCTGGAAGATTGCGGGAGCGGTATCCTTTGTCCTGGCAGCGGGCTCCTCCTGTTCGGCCTGCGGGGCGCCAGCCACCGTTTCGGGAACCGGAATATTGCAGCCATCGCCATCCGCGGCGGCAACAACTGTCTGTTCGGCGGACGAGTCCGGGTTGGACCCGTCGGGCGGCGGTTCAGACGTGACGGCCATCGCCTGAATGGCGCTATTTGTCCCGGGGGCCGGTGATGCGTCGGTCGAAGTTCCGGACATGGCAGTGACTTCTGCCATGCCGTCAGGCACGACCGGGTCAACTTGGGCCGGAGGGTGCGTCTCCGCGGAGAGTTGTTTCAGCCGTTCCACGAAGGAACCGCCGAGATCCAAAGAGTCCGTCTCCCGGGGCCAGATCCGATGCACGAGGTCCATGACTTACAATCCTCCTTCAGCCTTCAGCGACAAACATTTGCCCTTTAGCCGTTCGCTTTGGAAAGCAAGCGCCGCTTTCCCTGGCGCGGCAGCAGTTCCGTTGGCCCAGGTTTGGGAAGCAATTCTTGTCCTTCGTTGCCATGCAACGAAGGAATGAGTGAGCGTTGCCTTGCCGAGCGAAAACGATGGCAAGGACGCATGATCGGGACCTTATAGGAAACAAGATGGAACGTCCCGGCCGACCAGGAGGCCAAAGCCCAAACTTCACGGCCGAACCGACACCGAGTGCAATAGCTCAACCGGAATGAGGGCCGTTCATTCCCCAATGGGATTGGCTCCTTAAAAAGTTATCGGCCGAAATCCCGCTCCCCTAGTCTGGTTCCCTTGGCCGATAGAGTAACGCAGCCGAGAGGACCGCAAACTGTTGTCTGCGAGGCATCGGCTTATGAGTAACCTCTAGGCCTACCCTCTCGGTAGGGTTGGTACTGGGGCAGGAGCAAGAGTGCGTATGAACGTTCAGCGTTTCCGTGGCGGGCGTGCCGAAAGGCGCCCAGGCCGGCGAAAGCGGTGCGTGCTTCGGGGCTGCGTGAAAGAAGAGGTAAGCTGGGTACTGGCGCGGGCGCTGCAAACGCCGTCGGCGCGATAAATTGCGGACGACGCGCAGTGCCCTCCCGGTCGGAGTCATCGTCACGAAAGACACTTGTGGCCGGTGGACGTGAAAGAAATCCGAGCAGCCAGGATTGAATCTGACTCGATTACTCAGGAGGAGCAATGCCAGAGAACGCCCCAGCGGAAGCTACTGATCCCATTTGCGGCATGAGCGTTGAGACTGCCAGCGCGCAAAACACTTCCGAATTTCAAGGAAAGAGGTTCTATTTCTGCTGTGCGGGCTGCAAGGAGAAGTTCGACCAGCAGCCGGAGAAATACGCGCAAGGCGCACAGGCATAAAGCAACTTCCGTAGCGGAAGACGCCCACTGCCAGGACGGCACCGACCGTGCCCATCAAAGGGAAAAGAAGGTTGCGCGAGCGGACTGGAGGGGAAAATCCCCAGTCCGCTCCGCGCACGTGCGTTTGACTATCTGTGGGTCTTGCCCTTTCCGCTTGCCGGCGGCGGGTCTGCGTGCGAACCGGAGCGACCAAGGGGCGTACCTCGATCGTAGTCTGGATACGGCGGACGCGGGACCATGTGCCAGGGATGAGCTTTGAGTTGGCGCATGGCAATGGCAACAGCGGTATCCAACTGCGGGTCCTTCCCTTCCCGCCAGAGTTCCGGATTCATGCGGACCTGGACGTTGGGCGTGACTCCATGGTTTTCCACGTCCCACTTGCCATTGGGGAAATAGATCGCCCCTTCAGGAGCGGTGACGCGGCTGCCGTCCATCAGAACGGGGTAGCGGCCGATGCCGACCAATCCACCCCACGTGCGCGTGCCGACCAGCGTGCCGACGTGTTCCATCTTGAAGATGTAGGGGAGATAGTCTCCGCCGGAACCGGCAAAGTGGTTGGCGATCATCACCTTGGGTCCGAAGATGGCTGCCGGCGTGACCATGATGTGACCGTGACGATTGGCCCAGAAGTTCAACAGCGGCTGCTTCAGCTCGTTGACGACGTAGTTAGCAAGGTCGCCGCCATGATTGAAGCGCTCGTCGACGATGACGCCCTGCTTGCCGATCTGCGAGAAGAAGTAGCGGTTGAAGTACGTCCAGCCGCCACTGGCGGTATCGGGCAGGTACACGTAGGCGAGCTTGCCGTGGCTGAGCTTGTCGACCAGCATGCGGTTGTGGTGAATCCAGGCGCGCTTGCGCAAGGCCAGTTCACTGGCCACGGGCACCACCGTCACCTGCCGTGAGCCGGTGCCGTCGGGATTCGGACCGACGGTGATCACCACCTGCTTTCCGGCCGTGTTCTCGAAGAAGGAATAGAGGTTGTCGGTTGCATGCAGCGGCCGTCCGTTGACGGCGAGCAGGTATTCGCCCACCTTCACGTTCACGCCGGGCTGGGTGAGCGGGGCGTGCAGGCCGGGATTCCAGTTTTCGCCGCTGTAGATGCGGGAGAACTGGTAACGGTCGTGGTCGATCCGGTAGTCGGCGCCAAGCAGGCCCACCGATACGGACTTGCCGCTGGGCTGGCGCGAACCCTCCAGGAACATGTGCGAAACGGTGAGATTGCCCAGCATGTCGTGAAGCAGATAAGTGAGATCGGAGCGGCTTTCCACGCCCGGCAGGAAACGAGCGTAGTACTTGCTGGCCGCGGTGATGCTCAGTCCGTTGAATTGCGGCGAGTAGAAGAAGTTGCGCTCGATCAGCCACACGTCGTTGTACATCTGGCGCCACTGCTTGTGCGGATCAACGTACACCTGGAGTTGGGCGGTGTGCAGCATGCCCGAAGCGAGTGACACGTCGTCCGAAGCCTTGACGATGCTCCAATGGGGACCGAGCTGGATGAGCATGTACTTGCCGTCGGCCGAAAGCACGAAATTCTGGACCGCAGGCAGCACTTCCCTGGCCTTGCGTTTTTTCAGTGAGAAGCGATAGATGGCGAGCCCCGGGTGGTCGGGCCGGCTCTCGTGCACCACCGGTCCGGCGGCCAGCCAAAGCACTCCCGGCGCCGAAACTTCCAGGTCCTCATAGGAGCGCGGCGGCATCGGCAGTGCGAGGATGCGCTGCTTCAGCCCCGCGAAGTCAATGGTCACCTTTGGCGGCTTCGCGGAAGCCGGATGCTTGGCTTTCGGCTTGGCGGCCGATTGCGGCTGCGTGACCTTTTCCTCACCCGGGCGCGGCGCCAGCGGCGAGGGTAGATTTTTGCGCAGGACCGCGACGTAGGCACTGTATACGGTGGGGTGGTCGAAGGCGGAAAGCTCGCCGACCGCGCCGCTCGTATCCGGATTGGTGCTGGCGAGGAAGTAGAGGTATTTGCCGCTGGGATCGAAGCGCGGGATCTCAGCGTCGCTCATGCCGTCGGTGATCTGGGTGGACTTGCCGGTGGCCATCGAATAGACAAAGATGGCGTGCAGATCGTTAGGCAGAACGGTGGCGTAGGCGAGCCACTGGCCATCCGGCGACCAGCCGGAGAAGAACGGCTCACCGGATTCGTCGTAGTAGCGCGTGGCCACCAGCGTGGTCTTTCCCGTCTTGACGTTCACGATCCAGAGATGCTGGGCGATGTCGTGAAAAGCGATATAGCGACTGTTGGGCGACCAGACGGGGTCGTAATAGTAGCTGGGGTGAGGGCCTAGCTCGATCTTCCGCACCTGACCGATGCCGGTCTGCGGGCTGATGTAGAGCTCGTAGTGGCCGGAGGCGTCGGAGAAGTAGGCGATCCACTTGCCGTTGGGCGACCAGGCGGGATACCGCTCGACGGCGCCTGGCGTGCGAGTAATGTCGACCGGATCACCGTGCTTGGTGGGGACGGTGAGGATGTCGCCATGCGCCTGGAAGACGGCGCGCACGCCGTGGGGGGAAATGTCGGGGTTGCGCAGCTCGTTACCGACCGTGTCCCAGTGCGGCTGGGCGTCGGGGAAATCGGCGTGCGTCACCACATGAACCTGCCGGATGCGGCCCGATTTCACGTTCAGCAGAAACAGCTTGCCCATTTCGGCATAGACGATGACCGGATGCGACGTGTCGAGAGCCCCGGCGGTGGCGGAGAGGATATCGTGGCCGTCGTTGGGCGAGATCGCCTTCACCTGCTTCGTTCGCAGACTGTAGCGATAGAGGCGGAAATGGTCGCCGGTGCGGTCGGAGAGGAAATATATGGCGTTGCCGACCCACATCGGATTCTTGTTGTTGGCGTCGCCGCGCGGCAGCGTGACCACGCTCGAATTGCTCAACTGCGCGATGCGGATGCGCGGCTGCATTCCTCCGTGGTAGTGCTTCCACGCCTCGAACCAGGGGTGGTTGCGGAACGGAACGTAGGCCATCCTTTGGCCATGAGGAGAATAGGAGCCTTGCGAAGCGTAGGGCAGCGGAACGGCGGTGGGGAAACCGCCGGTGATGGGGATGGTGAACAGGCGGTAGTACATGTCCACGCTGTAGCGCATGGAGCGGAAGAGCACGCTCTTCCCGTTCTTCGTCCAGCCGACCGTCATGTCAGGTCCCGGATGCCAGGTCAGCCGGCGGGCAGGACCACCATCGGCGGGCATCACGTAAACGTCAAGATTGCCGTGATTGTCGCCGGTGAAGGCCAGCATTTTGCCATCGGGCGAGAAGGCCGGACGGCTGTCCTGGCGTGCGCCGGCGGTGAGCCGTTGCGCGGTGCCTCCCTCGCGTGGGACCGACCACAGGCTGCCGGCATAGGAGAAAACGATCCGCGTCGCATTGACCGTCGGATGCTGGAAAAGGATTGGCGGCGTCTGCGCCTGCATCGCAGTAACACCCAGCAGCAAGCAGGCCGGCAGAATCAGCCAGCGAATAAACGTCTTGCGCATGAAATTACCCCTCCAAAAGTGCGAAAAACTCCGGCAGGCATGCTATCACAAGCGTCGCCCGGCGGAACTGCCGGCTGGAGTTTCCACCGATGGTTGTTTTCGCCAGGCTCCGGCATCGCGGATGACCGGGAAAAACCGCCGCATATTGGGATGCGAAGCGCGCAAGGAGTGGGGCGTTGGGGCAGATGGGGCATAGCCCCGCGCACCGTGAGGCAAAACCGGGGCAACTTGGCTTGTGCGGAGATTGGAGAATCAACTGGAGCCGAGGGGCGGGATCGAACCGCCGACCTGACGATTACGACTCGTCTGCTCTACCACCTGAGCTACCTCGGCTCGCGCACAGTATAGCATCGGGGACGGCGGGAAATTTTTCAAGCGAGCGTGATGAAGGCCACAAGATGCGGCGCGAGCGGACGTGTGGCTGCGCCGGTGAGTACCTGCGGTTATTCGGCGCGGAAACCGGCGCGCTTCATGCCTTCGCGGGCCTCGGGATTTTTCATGAAGGTGTTCCAGACGAAACCGGTGCGGGCGTTTTCGGCCATGAGCATCGTGATACCGAGGTCGATGCCGATCACGTCCTTGTCGAACCAGCCGGTGAGCGGATTGAAGGCGTCGACGAAGCCGTAGCGCTTCCAGGCGTGATGACTGTAGCGCTCGCGCATGGTGCGCAAGACCAGCATCGTCTCGCGCGGCAGGAATGGAAGCGACCCTCCGGCGGCACAGGGCACCACGGTGCCGTCGATCGGTCCCATGGCCGGAGGGCCGCCCCAGACGACGTATCCGTGGGCCGAATCGGACGCGCTGATGCCCCAGAGATCGTTCGTGTAATCGGGAAAGCGTTTGTGGAGACCCAGGCAAAACCGCTTGTGGGCGCGAGTGGCCAGCACGGAGTTCTGGAAATAGTTGGCATAGCGGTCGCGCCGGTGGCGGAAATCGAACCACGCCTGCGAATATTGGTTGATGAAGAGCGGGGCGTGGGAGCCGATGTAGCTGAGGCCTTCATAGTGGAAGATGGGGCGTTTCCAGGCGTCCCAGGTGTCGGCCGGGAGCGGATGTGTGGGCGAGCCCAAGCCAAGCAGATAGATCATCATCAGCTCGCTGTAAGTGTTCCAGCGGGCCTTTAGAAAGCCGCTTTCCGGTTTCCAGCCCATCGAAAGCGTTTTGGCGCCGTCGAGCATCCAGGACCAATCGACACGACGGTAGATCTCGTCCGTGAGCTGGCTGATCTCCTTGTCCTCAAAATGGCGGGCGCAGGTGAGCGCGCCACAGAGCAGTAGCGAGGAATCGATCGAAGAGACTTCGGAATTGAGCATCCGTTTCCCCGTGTCGATATCGGCCCAGTGGTAGAAGAAGCCGCGCTCGCCGGGCATGCCTTTCCAGAGGAACCGAAGCGTGGTGCGAACCCGATCGACGACCTTTTTGTGGTGCAGATAACCCCGGGAATCGGCGATGGAAAGAGCGGTGAGGCCAAAGCCGGTGGAAGCAATGCTGGCGAGCTTGCGGGAATCGTGGCCCGTGGCGCGAGAGCGGTCCTTCACCAGGCCCGTCTTCGAGCCCGCTTGCTCCCAGAAGAAGCGGCAGATGGAACGCTCAAGCTCGTCCAAGAGGACGACGTCCCTGGCCGAGAACGCGGAATCCGCACCGGGCGCCGGTGAGAAGACAAGGCGCTCGGCCAGTTGCGCCGGCAGGCGGGAAACGGCACCGCGCAAAGCGAGTGGAGCGGCCACGCCGAGCAGGCCGAGTTGAGCAAGCATTGCGCGGCGGCTGAAACGGCGACGCGCTTCTTTCCCTTCCTCCCGTCTGCCCATTGATTCCCCCTCGGAGCGTTCAGCCGCCCTCGAACACCGCTGGCTGCGCGGACGTAAACGCGGCGGCGTGAAAGTGCGGCAGGCGAGCGGCGCGGACCCACAACGCTTCGCCTGCCACTATGATGCACCGAGCGGGTGTAAAGAGACTCCATTTTCCCTGCCCGTAGCGGAGCTTTCCTGCACAAGGGGGATTGCCGGCAGGCTGAAGACGTTTTGGATATACGCCTTCATCGACATGCTCGGAATGGCGTTCACTTACTGGCTGGTACCGGAGACGAAGGGGAAAACGCTGGAAGAGATCGAGGCGTATTGGAGAGCGCGGCCTGAGCACGACCCCAGCGCTTGAGGTGAGCCGAGAAAAGAACACCAGGCAAAAGCCAACGACCGAGAGCGAAGGCCGGGGCGAGGAGCGCCAGGTTGTCATCCATCCCGAAAGCTTCCCCCAGTTGAAACGCTAGAGGGCTAACGAAGCGGTTGGGGAAAATCGATACGCGTGACGATTTTTTCGGCGCGGAAGCTATGTGTTTTCAAATAGATGAATTTTGAAAATCGATACGCATTCCGCGGATTGGTCCAGCGTGCCGATGGGCGGAAAAGCGGGGAAAGTGAAGAAACAGCGCGCAACCCGCGCAGGGCTATTTTACGGTGTGCGGCGGGCGCGAACAATGCCTGCGTCTACGTGGACCTTGTGGATCTTGCGAAGGCGGGGGGTCATCGTCAGCCGTTTATGGTGGTTGCAAGAGTCCAGAAAATCATTATTTGCGGGTACACCTTGTATACCGTCATGGACAGCAACGGACAGTCGCAGACGTACCGGGTCGACTATGCAACGGTGAGCATCACCACGAACTTTTGCGGCGGGGACAACAATCCACCGTACCGAACTTGTAGCGAGTCCACCGGAAGCGGCTCTTATTTCCACCTCCCCGCAAAGGTGACGCTCCCCACGGGCGCAGCTTACCAGTTTACGTGGGCACAAAATGGCGACGGAGAGCTCCAAAGTGTCACGCTGCCCACGGGCGCGACCATAAGCTACAGCTACGGCTCGGGGTGTATCAGCGGCCCCTTCGTCCAAGGCGAGGACCCGGTCACTTCCCAGAGGTATTGCCGAGCGCAGGTCACATCGCGAACGGTCAGCGTGGGCGGGAGCAACAGCGAATGGACCTACAGCGGAGGGACGGTGACGGATCCTGACGGAAAAGGGACGGTGCACGTGTTCTCGCAAATCACCGCAGGGTCCGCCTCCAGCTCCTACACGGTCGAGACGCAGGTCAGCTATTACGATGGCTCACCGGGATCCGGCCAACTCGAGAAGAGCGTTTCCACCGCGTACACGGGCGAGCCTTGCGAGATCAACACCTACATGCTCTGCAACATCCGCCCGATAAGCGTTACGACGACTCTGGACAATGGATTGGTTTCCAGGAAGGAAACCGACTATGAGACGTTCTCCTCCAACGGCGGTACCTACACGCGACTCAATCCGGTCGAGATTCGCGAGTATGACTATGGGAGCGGGTCACCAGGCTCATTGCTTCGGAGAACGGACTACAGCTACCTCCACAATTCGGATTCGACCTATGCGAACCTGAACATCGTGGACCGCCCGACAAGCATAGTCGTCTACAACGGCAGCGGTGGGATCGCCTCTCAGACTCATTACGAGTACGACAAGTACACACAGGGGATTCAGCCAAGTGGCGCCGTGAACCACGACAGTACCCGCGGCACGGGTTACTACCCGAGAGGCAACAAGACCGCCTCCGAGCGCTGGCGCAGCACGGACGGCGCTTGGCTGACCACTCGCTACCAATACGACGACGCGGGTAACGTCGTATCCTCGACCAATCCGGGAGGCCACCTCACGGGCTTCGACTATGCAGACTCCTGGGCAAATACGGCCTGTGCGCCGGCGGGCAACTCGGCCGCATTCGTCACCAAGATAACAAACGCGCTCGGCCAGACGACGAACTACGCTTACAACTCCTGCACGGGCACCACTGCGTCGATGACGGATCCCAACAACCAGCCCACCACCTATACCTACGACGAAATGGGCCGCCTCACTCGAACGGATTTTCCTGACGGCGGGCAGACGACCAACTCCTACTTCGACACCGCTGCTCCGTACATGACAACGACCCGGAAAATGAGCTCAAGCCAGAGCATGACAACCACAACCCTCTTCGACGGGCTTGGCCGCGTCAGTGAGACGGAGCTGACCTCCGACCCGGAGGGCACGGATTACACAGTCACCACATACGACGCGCTCGGCCGGGTCCACTCCGTGACGAATCCTTATCGCAGCGCCTCCGACCCGACCAATGGTGTGACCGGCTACGCCTACGACGTACTGGGCCGCACCACCCAAGTGACCGAGCAGGACGGGAGCACAGTCTCAACCGCCTATTCCGGCAACTGCGATACGGTCACCGATGAGGCGGGCAAAAGGCGCGAGAGCTGCACGGACGCCCTTGGGCGGCTCACCGAGGTCATCGAGGATCCCGGCGGCCTGAACTACCAAACGAATTACAGCTACGACGCACTCGGCAACCTGAGCAGCGTGGTCGAGGACGGCTCACGCCAGCGGAGTTTCGTTTACGACTCGCTCTCGGAGCTCACCAGCGCGACGAATCCGGAATCGGGCACGACAACGTATGCCTACGACGCCGACGGGAGCCTGGCGAGCAGGACAGACGCCCGAGGCGTCACGACGACCTACACCTACGACGCCGGGGACCGCGTAACCGGGAAGGCCTATTCGGACGGCCAAGCCACAAAAACTT
>JBJKSI010000069.1:0-10763 GCA_046704165.1 Candidatus Acidiferrales bacterium | reverse complement strand
GGACGGATCGGGTTTCGGGGGAAGTCGGGGCGGAAGTAGGACCAGTCTCTCAGGAGCATGGAGACTGAAGTTCCTGGCGGCGGGCGAAGCAAGAGAATCGGTACAGCCAGACAAACTTTCCTGCGATTCGCATGCCTATTTTCGGTAGAAGAAGGTTCGGGAATTGGCACGCTTTTCGGCTTTTGCGGGGAGGGATCAGGGGCAATCCAACGACGATCCTGCCCGTCCGGCACTGGGTGACACGACCAGGTGAAAGTCGTCACACCCTGACGAGCTTCGCCGTCATTAAGCCACTCTTTATCAGTGAGATAATTCCCCCAGGTCGTCACGTATTCGGGGTTTTCGGTAAGGGCGGCTTGGATGAGGGAGATCGAGCGGGAGCGCAAAGGGCGACGGACCCTCCGGGAGCTAGTTTAGCGGTAGGGATTGGAACGTCGCGACGGGAGACTTTGAGTGGACTCGACGCGGGGTGGTCTGGACGGGGGTAGCTGCGGCAGGATGAAATCGGCGGACAAAATGGAAATCGTTAAAGACGAAAGACCCCACGCTCACAAAGCGGGCGTAGGGCACCCGGGGCACTCGTCGGCGCTCTGCGAGTCGCGGAAGTAGTTGCTGAACTGGAAGCCGGTGTCGCTGCTGGTTTGGTACCACATTTCGCCGTAGGGATAATCGCCTTGCTGCTCGAGCACGTTCCCGCTGGAATTCGTCACCATGCGAACCGAAAGCGTGCCGGACGGATCGTATTCCACGGTAGATCGGCCATGACAACCGGGAGTGGACCGCATCTGTGAAAGCATTGGGAACCGCTGCGGTGCACTGCGCATTGACAACGCCTTCGTTCTTATCAACGTTCTTATCAAGGAGCACACGGAAAATCCAGACCAAGGCTGGGCGGACCGGGCTACGGGAATGCAAGGGGTGGGAGAGCGGCGGAGGGGCTGGGAAAGCGGATAGAATGGCGGGAGGAGAGATTTCCGAAAGGAAGGGCGAGGAATGATTGGGCGTTGGGGGCGAGGAATTTGCGCGGCGGCCGCAGCCGTGGCGCTATGCGCGTGGGTGGGGACGGCGCGGGCACAACAGCAGAAAAAGTTGCCGAATCTGGGGTCGGCGGCGAATATCGGGCCGAAACCGCCGGTGGGAAGCGGGGGCTGCTCGACGACGTCGCCGAGCTGCGCGGACGTGGCTCCGCTGATCATCGCGAGCGCGCTGGGGCACTCGCCGCTGCGGGCGAATCTGCGGTATTTGACGGACACGATCGGGGGACGGCGGACCGGGTCGAAAGCGGAAGAGCGAGCGGTGCGCTGGGCGGTGGAACGGTTTCGGCTGGCGGGCGTGGACAACGTGCACACGGAAGAGTTCACGATGCCGGTGCGCTGGACGCCGGGACGGGCGCGGCTGACAGTGCTGGCGCCGGAAGGGTTTCCGGTGCGGGTGGTTTCGGCAGGATGGTCGCCGGCGACGCCAAAAGGCGGAATTGCGGCGGCGGTGCTGGACGTGGGAGCGGGGACGAAGAAGGATTTCGCAGAGGTGGGGACGAAGGCGCGCGGGGCGCTGCTGCTGGTGGAGACGAAGCCGCTGAAGACGCCGGCGGACCTGGCGAACGAATACAGGCAACAGGCGCGCGTGCTGCGGCTGGCGACGAAAGCAGGAGCGCGCGGGGTGCTGTGGATGGCCGACTGGCCGTACCTGATCACCTACCGGCTGATGGATTCGATGGGCGGGCGTGTGGGCCGGTTGCCGGAAGCGATCGTAGCGCGGGAAGACGCGCTGCGGCTGGCGAGTTTCCTGAAGACGAGAACGCCGGTGCGGGCGCGGTTGATCCTGGCGAACAAGCTGGGCGGGCCGTTTCAGGCGGCGAACGTGGTGGCTGAGATTCGCGGGCGGGAGAAGCCGAAAGAATTCGTGATCCTGGGCGCGCAACTGGATTCGTGGGATCTGGGAACAGGGGCGCTGGACGACGGGTGCAGCGCGGCGATGGTGATCGACGCGGCGCGGGCGATTCGGGCGGCGCACGTGCGGCCCGTGCGCTCGATCTTGTTTGTGCTGTTCAGCGGCGAGGACGAAGGGATGATGGGATCGTGGGCGTTTGCGCGGGCGCACCGGGCGGAACTGGGCGAGACAGACGCGGCGATACTCTATGGCGGCGGAGACGGGCCGGTGAGCGGGTACCTGCTGAACGGGCGGCCGGGGCTGGAGGCAGCGCTGCGGAAGGCGATGGCGCCGGCCTCGCAGTTTCACGCCGATCATGACAGCGACGCCGCCCGGCTGCGGTCGGCCGGGCTGGATTTCCTGCTCGAAGGCGTGCCGACGCTGGTGCCCATTCAGAAGCCGGGGAGCGATTTGATCGATTCCGACGCCGATTCGGACACGTACGACAAGGTGGACATCGCGGCGCTGAAACGCGAGGAGGCCGTGGCGGCGCTAACCGCCTACGGCATCGCCGATCTGCCGCAACGACTGGGAAAGCGGCAGACGAGGGCGGAGATCGGGAAACTGCTGGAACGGACGGGGATCGAGAAAGAGATGAAGAAAGAAGGGATCTGGAAGCTGTGGGAGCGGGGGAAACGCGGGCGGCGGCGATGAAGCGGGGAGTGAAAGAGCGGCGATAGGCACGCGAGAGAAGCGCGGGAGAATGACGCTTGCCGGGGACGGGCGGCGCGAAGCGGCAATAAGGGAAAAACGCGGCGGCGGATTCCCTGTTAGCGAAGGACTATAATTTTTGCATGGGGTTGCGGTCCAATTCTGAAGGAGAAAACCGGTCCGTTTTCCATGAAGACAGGGAGCGGGGGTGCGTGCTGGCCATCGACTACGGGCGGCGGCGAATGGGACTGGCGATTTCCGACGCACTGGGGCTGGCGGCTCGACCGCTCGAGACACTGGAGCGGAAAGGGCGCGCAGAGGATGTGGGACGGCTGCGGCGAATCGCTCGGGAGCATGATGTGAAGCGCGTCGTGGTGGGACATCCGCTGCGGATGGATGGCACGGCGGGCGACATCGCGGACGAGGCGGAACGGTTTGCGAGGCGGCTGGAACAGGCGCTGGGATTGCCGGTGGAACTGGTGGACGAGCGGCTGACGAGTTGGGCGGCGGACGAGTGGCTGGCCGGGCACCCGGAACTGGGACGGACGCGGGGGAAAGACGAGATCGCGGCGGCAATTCTGCTGGAAGAATACCTGGGCCGGGAAAGAGGGGCATGATAGATGCGACGGCTGGCGGGAGCGCTGGTGGTGGCGGTCGTTGTGGTGGTGGCGACGATCGCGGGCTGGATAGTCTACCAGTGGCAGACGCCGTACAAAGGTTATTCGGGAACGGCCGCGGTGGTGGACGTAACGGCAGGCATGTCGACGCACCAGATCGCGAACCTGCTGGAGCGGAAAGGGGTGGTGCGGAGCGCGACGGCGTTTGTGATCTGGAGCCGGCTGCACCACGGAGAGGGCCTGGAAGCCGGCGAATACCGGTTCGCAAAGCCGATGGCGGCGGCGGAAGTCTTTCGCGTGCTGGCCGAAGGGCGCGTGTGGACGGTGATGCTGACTGTGCCCGAAGGCTGGACGATGTTCGACATCGCGAAGGCGGTGTCCAATGACGGGCTCGCGAGCCAGGCGGCGTTTCTGCGCGCGGCGAGGAATCCGGCGCCGGTACGAGACCTGGCGCCGAACGTACCGACGCTCGAGGGATTTCTCTTCCCGGCGACCTACCGGATTCCACACAGGACGACAGCGAAGGCAATCGTCGATATGATGGTGCGGCGGTTCCGGCAAGCGTGGGCGACGGCGACGAAGGAAGATGCTCCGCCGAAGAAGCTGAGCCCGGAACAGGTGGTGACGCTGGCGTCGCTGGTGCAGGAAGAGACGCCGAAGGAAGAGGAGCGGCCGATCATCGCGGGTGTGTTCATGAACCGGCTGAAGCTGGGCTATCCGCTGGAATGCGATTCGTCGGTGGTGTACGCGCTGAAGCTGAAGGGAGAGTACGATGGACAGCTGCAGCCCGCGGAACTCCGCATCGCTTCGCCCTATAACACGTACGTGCATTACGGGCTGCCGCCGGGACCGATCGGGAATCCAGGAATGGCGTCGTTGCTGGCGGCGCTCAAGCCGGCGCAGGTGCCGTACCTCTATTTCGTAGCCAACGGGACGGGCGGCCATACGTTCAGCCGGACGCTGGCAGGGCAGCGGCGAAACGTGGAGCGGTACAAGGAGTTCCTGCTGCAACAGAAAGAGAAAGACAAAAAGCAAGGGGAGAAACCGAAAGACGGGACTCATCCCCGGGAAACGCAACGACGGGGAAAGAGCGGCCGGGGTGGCCGGGCGAAGGGGAGCCTGCGATGACGACGGAGAGGCCTGAGACAGCAAGGAAAGCACTGATTCTGCAGACGGCGCGAGAGCTGGGAGTCGGCATCTTCACGCCGGCCGAGATCGAACAGATCCGGCGGCAGCTGCTGGTGCGGCTGGGCCACGAAGGGAAAACGTCGCCGGAGCAGATTGCCGCAGTGCTGGCGGAATCGGGCATGCGGGTGCGGCGAAAGCTGGGCGTGAGCCCGAAGCGATACGAGGACGAGTTCCGGGACCTGCTGCACTTCGCCACGCTGGAGGAGGCGGAGATGTGCCTGATCCGGCTGGATGAGCTGCTGCGAAAGTTCCGCGAGCAGGCGGACCGGTCAGGCGAGGCGCGGGTAGTGGAGGTGGCGCAGCTGGGACAGCGGCGCGCGATGATGATCGCGCGGAACGCGAAGGTGGAACCGGAAAAGCGGGCGGAAAAGGAGGAAGTGGGGCGGTGGTTTCAGGTGTGGCTGCAAAATCCGGAGGCGTTTTTCGACTGGCTGGAGCTGCGGAAACAGGCGCCGGAATTCCGAAAACGGTTCGGCGGGCCGGCGCCGGCGGAATCGTGACGCAATGTTGAGACTGACGGTGGAGGCACTGGATCTGGGACCGGGCGTTCGGGCGGTGGCGTTGGAGCTGGTGGATCCGGAGATCGAAGAACCGGTGGCGGGCGGCGAGACGGCAGCGCTCTGGAGCCGGGCGCTGGTGGCGCTGGCGGCCGACGAGACGCTGGTACTGGATTTTCAGGCACACCTGGAGCGGGTGCGCGAGTTCTGCAGCGAACACGACGTCCAGTTTCGCGAGACGGAAGCGGGCGGCGTGGTGGTGACCGACAAAGACCCGGACGCCCTGAGCCGGCTGATGGAGCGATTCGAGGGAGAAACGTTCGGCGCGCGAGCGGGCAAGCTGGTGGACGAGGGCGACGTGGAACTGGAGCGGGGACTGCGGCGGCGCGGGCTGGACGCTTACCACGAGGCATATCCCCGGTACCTTTTCTGCGCGATCTGCGAGCTGGAGACCGGGTCGGTGACGCTGGTGAGCGAGCGGCTGTGGGCATCGGAGACGGCGCGGCGGCTGCGGGCGGCGCTGAAGGAGTTTCCGGTGTCGGTGGAGATGCTGATGTGAAGATGGCCGGCGACTTCAAGGGCTGAAGGCCCTGAGTTTGGCTGGAATTTAGCCGGAGCCGGAGCCGGAGCCGGAGCTGAAGCCTCGCCCACCGGAAGCAAGCAGCGGGAGATTTCTCGAGCTAAAGCCCGCCGCTACAGTGGGGCGAGTCAGAAGTGGCGGCTGAATTTGCGACTCACAGCGGCGCGGAGTGTGTTGGCGGGCTTAGGCGGGACGAACCTGGCGGTAAACGTTCGATTGACACCTTGCGTGAGCGGTTGTTAGATTGTCCGGTTTGCCTCCCGATCAAGGAAGCCAATGAGGTTGCGAGGGTTAGGCGGAATTTTGTGTGTCGTGACAGGCGCTGCGCTGCTGGCCGGGTGCGCAAGCAGGACGACGCGAGTGGCGGGGCCGGCCAGCGTGCCTGAGCCCGTGCTGACGTCTTCCAAGCGGGAACTGGTGGCAAGGTACGACAGGCAGGCGGGGGCGGTGCGCAGCCTGAACGCGGCGGTGCGGCTGAAAGCGGAAACCGGTTCGGCCTTTGCCGGAGTCGTTAAGAAGTACCGGCAGATCGACGCCTTTCTGCTGGCGGAACGGCCTGGTTACCTGCGGATGGTGGGACAGGCGCCGGTGGTTGGCACGGACATCTTCGACATGGCCAGCGACGGCGCCACATTTCATATGTATGTCCCATCGAAGAGGAAGTTTCTGGTGGGACCGGCGCGGCTGGAGCATGAGGCGAAGAAGTCGCTGGAGAACCTGCGGCCGCAGCCGATTTTCGACGCCTTGATCTGGCCCAAAATCGGAGTGGACCAACCGGTGGTGCTGGAGGAAGAGAACCAGCTGCAGCCGCCGGCGCGATATTACGTGCTGGACGTGCTGCGGCATGCCGGCACGGGGCTGGCCATGGACCGGCGGATCTGGTTCGACCGCTCGGATCTGCGGGTGAGCCGGGTGGAGATCTACGGGCCGGGCGGGAGGTTGGAATCGGACATACGGTACGCGGACTGGGGTTCACAGGCGGACGGGCGGCTATTTCCCGGAAAGATCGATCTGTCGAGACCGCATGAGGATTACCGGCTGGCCATCGAGATCCTGAGGGTGAAGCTGGACGCAAAGATTCCGGCCAGCAGGTTTGCGCTGAGGCAGCCGGCGGGGACCAGGCGCGTGGAGCTGGGACAGGGCGGAGGGAAGAATTGATCGGGCAGCTGGTGTGGAAGAACGCGCTGCACCGGCCGCTGCGGACGCTGCTTGGCGTGGTAGCGGTGGGGATGGAAGTGGCGCTGGTGCTGCTGATCGTGGGACTGACGCACGGGATGCTGCACGAGGTGGGCAAGCGAATCGAGGGCGTGGGTGCGGACATCATGGTGCAGCCGCCTTCCTCATCGGTGTTTCTGGCGTTCAGCGGGGCGCCGATGCCGGTGGCGCTGGGAGCGCGGATCGGGGAGCTGGCGAACGTGAAGGCGGTGACGCCGGTGCTGCTGCAGTTGAGCTCGTCGGGCGGGATGGACATCGTCTACGGGATCGATCCGGCGAGTTTCCGGGCGGTTTCGGAGGGATTCGATTACTTGCAGGGGCACAGGCTGGAGAAACCGGACGACGTGCTCGTGGACGACTGGTACGCGCGGGCAAAACATCTGAAGGCGGGAGATACGCTGCACCTGCTGGGACACAATTTTCACGTGGCGGGAGTGGTGGAGCACGGCAAGGGAGCGCGGGTGTTCCTGCTGCTGCACACGCTGCAGCAGATCACCGGGTCGCCGGACAAGGCGTCGCTCTTTTTCGTGAAATGCACGCGACCGGGGCTGACGCAGACGGTGATGAAAGAGATCGGCACGCTGCTGCCACGGTACGAGATCCGGCCGCTGAAGAACTACCTGTCGCTGATGACGCAGACAAGCGTGCCGGGGCTCAGTACTTTCGTGGATTCGATGATCGCACTGGCCGGAGCGATCGGGTTTCTGGTGATTTTCCTTTCGATGTATACGACGATCATCGAACGGACCAGAGACATTGGCGTGCTGAAATCGCTCGGGGCGTCGAAGGCGTACATCGTGAAGGCGCTGTTGGGAGAGACGACGCTGGTCTGCGCGGGGGGCATCGCGTTCGGGATCGGCCTGAGCTTCGGCGGAGCGGTGCTGATGCGAGAACTCTTCCCTACCCTGACGATTTTGATCACGCCGGGATGGATCGCTCGGGCGGGAATACTCGCGATCGGCGCGGGACTGGCCGGGACGTGCTACCCGGCCTGGCTGGCGAGCCGGAAGGATCCGGTGGAAGCGCTGGCGTATGAATAGCAACGGTCAAAAGAATCCCGCAGTTTGCGATTTAGGAGCAGAAGACCGGTCGGCGAAGGCGGCAGGTTCACCGGCGGGCACCAGAGAGGCATGGTCAGCCGATATGGAGATGGATAGAATAAGCGTTGCCGACGCAGAAGCGGAAGTGGCGGGAGCGCCGGATTTGGAATCGATCGTCAAAACGGAAGATCTATGGAAGGTCTACCGGTCGGGCAAGCTGGAAGTAGCGGCGTTGCGCGGCGTAGAGCTGGAAGTGCTGCCGGGCGCGTTCGTGGCGATCATGGGGCCCTCGGGCTGCGGAAAGTCGACGCTGCTGCACGTGCTCGGCGGGCTGGCGCAGGCGACGCGCGGACGGGTGCTGCTCGACGGGAACGACTTGGCGGCCATGAAGGACGGCGAGCGAACGCTGCTGCGGCGGCACAAGGTCGGTTTCGTTTTCCAGCGGTTCAACCTGCTGCCGACGCTGGACGCGAGGGGCAACATCGCGATCGCGCAACACATTCACGGAGACGGATTCGACCCGCACCGTTTCGACGTGGTGACCCGCTTGCTGGGGCTGGCGGGGCGGCTACGTCACCGGCCGTCGGAGCTTTCCGGCGGCGAGCAGCAGCGCGTGGCGATCGCGCGCGCGATCATCAACGAGCCGAAGATCCTGCTGGCCGACGAGCCGACCGGAAACCTGGACACGAAGAGTTCGGAGGCTGTGCTGAGCATGCTGAGGCAACTCAACCAACAGCTGGGCCAAACGACCATCCTGATCACTCACAATCCGGAAGCCGCCGCATACGCCCATCGCGTGCTGCACATGCGCGACGGGCAGATCGTGGACGGGATTCCGGCGGATTGAGATGAAGAGGTTCTGGCGTCTACTGCTGCGCGTGGTTTTCTGGTCGTACAGGCGGGGCAGCCTGCCGTACGACCTGATGGTGATCGCGATTCTGGCGTTCGTACTGCTGACGCCGCGAGGCTGGTTTCATGACCAGCCGAAGATCGGAGAGAAGGTGGGGGCCGGGCAGATCCAGCTGATCGACATGGACCCTGCGACCAACACCGAGCTCTTCCGCGTAGACGCGAGCCTGCTGCGACTGCCACAACCGCCCGCGCCGGAACTGGAAAAAGAGGCGCACCGGCTGCTGGGAAGGAGCGTTACGAGCCTGCAAGGGGAAACCTTTCAGATCGTCCAGATCCAGCCGCTGCGAGCTGACGGAGGCCGCGTAACGGCCTACGAAGTTCGCATCAAGCCGGCCCATCCCGCCCACCAATAAAGCTTTACCATTCCCCCGTTATTCCGGAAATCGCAGATATTCCTGCCGCAAGAAGGCCGCGAACGCTATGCTATGATGAGTTTTTGCGCTCAGCGGGAGAGTTTGTTGAGTTCTGCGAGTAGCCGTTTTTTCGGATTCCTCTGCCTGTCCTTTTTTCTCGCTTCGGCCGCCGCCCAAGGCCATGCCACGCGGCACGCGTGGACACTGCCGGAAGTGCTGCAGCAGCTGAACCGGGAGGCTCGGACGTTTCAAACGCTCTCGGCCGAGGTGAAGCGGACGAAAGTGACCGTGGTGGTGAACGACCGCTCGACCGAGGCCGGAAGGATCTACGTGCGGCGGGACGGCAAGATGCGGTTGAACCTGACGCAGCCGGATCCTCGCACGGTCTTGCGAACGGGCGACAAGATCTACGTCTACAACCCTTTGATCAAGCAGGTGATGGAATACAATCTGGCGAAGCACCGCGAGCTGGTGGATCAGTTCCTGCTGCTCGGCTTCGGGACGCCAGCCAGCAAGATCAAAAAGGCCTACCAAATCACTCTGGCAGGAGAGCGAACGCTCGACGGCCGGAAGACGGTGCTGCTGGAGCTGACGCCGAAGTCGAAGGAAGTGCGCAACCAGATCGCGCAGGTCCGACTGTGGGTGGACGAAGCGAACTGGCTGCCAGTGAAGCAGAAGTTCCTCGAATCGGGGACGCAGGACTATTTCGTGATCCGCTACAACCACATCGTCAGAAACGCCAGAATCGCCCCCTCGCTTTTCAAACCCCACTGGCCGAAGGGAACCAAGAAGATCCAGCCGGAAGGATGACGCAAGCCAGGAAAGCGCCGACCGAAGAAAGCCCGGTACGCTCCGAGAACGACACACGTCCCGGAGGGCCGAAGGCGGACGCGATTCGCGCGGTGCTGCTCGATTGGGACGGGACGCTGCTGGATTCCTGCGAAGCCGACACGGCCGCTTACCTGGAACTGTTCCGCACGATGGGCATCGAGTGGGGCCGGGAAGAACTGGCGATGCACTACTCGCCGGACTGGTACAACGTGTACCGGGCGGCGCGGCTCGATGAGGAACGCTGGGAGGAAGCCGACCGCGTGTGGCGGCAAGCGTACGCGAGGCATCGGCCGCAACTGGTGACGGGTGCGCGCGAGGTGCTGCGGCGTCTGGGGGAGCGCTATCGGCTGGGTCTGGTGACGAGCGGCGACCGCGAGCGGGTGCACAAACAGCTGCGGCAGTTCCGGCTGGCTTCCCGATTCGCCACCTGCGTTTGCCAGCAGGATTCGGTGCGGCCGAAACCGCATCCGGAAGCGCTGCTGAAAGCACTCGAGCAGCTTGGTCTGCCAGCGAGCGCTACCGTTTACGTGGGCGATGCACCGCAGGATATGGAAATGGCGCGGCGAGCCGGGACGAGAGCGGTGGGCGTGCTGAGTTCCTTTCCTACGGCGGAACGGCTGCGGGCGAGCCGGCCGGATGCATTGCTCAGTTCCCTGCTCGAGTTGCCGAGGCTGCTGCGGGAGTGGGCGGGCGGCAGGAACCTACCCGGGTAAGAGATCCTTCAAACAATTCATGATTCGAGAACTCCGCGGCAAACGCGGCAGAGGTGCGGAGCGGTAAGGCACACGGGCAGGAGCGCCCGCGCAGCTGTGAGGGTGCTGCTTGCCTAACGGCGGAAGGCGATTTGGCCGGCGACGACGGTGACCATGGGAGCCCCGCGGAAGCTGCGACCATCGAAGGGGGAATTCTGGGAGCGGCTAGCGGATTCGGCGGTGCGGAACGTCCAGGGG
>JBJKSI010000068.1:0-6728 GCA_046704165.1 Candidatus Acidiferrales bacterium | reverse complement strand
CGAAGCACACGAGAAACTCAATTCGGTTCTCGAAGAAACCCAGCAACGCGCCCAAGTCACCGAGAAACTGACCGACCTGATCGACCTCGTGCAATGCTGTCAGACCGACGAGCAGGCCTACAAGATTACCGAAGAAGCCATGGGATCGATCTTCGACAGCTGCGATGGGGCTCTCTGCCTCACCAGTCCCTCCCGGGACATCGTCGAAACAGTAGCCCTTTGGGGCGAAAGGGTGGAAACCGAGAGGGCATTCAGCCCGGCCGACTGCTGGGCCTTGCGGCGCGGCAAAATCCATATCGTGAAAAACGAGGCCTCACCCTTGCGCTGCCCGCACGTGCACGGTTCCCTGAAGGGCGGACACATGTGCGTTCCGCTGATGGCGCAAGGGGAAACGCTCGGCCTGCTGTATCTGCAATCCCGAAACCACATATCCGAGAAATCGGACGAAAAGTCGATTTTGAGGCTGGCGCAACAGGCCGAAATGGTGGGCGAGCGCGTCTCGCTGGCGCTCGCAAACCTGAAATTGAGGGAAATACTGCGTCACCAATCGGTGCGCGACCCGCTCACTGGACTTTTCAATCGCCGGTACATGGAAGAGACCCTCGACCGGGAGATAGTGCGATCGGCGCGGCGGGTGGAAGCGATTGCCGTAGCCATGTGCGATCTGGACCACTTCAAGCAGTTCAACAACACCTTCGGTCATGAAGCCGGCGACTTGGTGTTGCGCGAAGTCTCTTCCCTATTGCAGCTGAAGATCCGGCAGGGAGATATCGCCTGCCGGTACGGCGGGGAGGAGTTTGTCTTGATTCTGCCCGAGGCCACAGCCGCCATTGCCGCCGAGCGCACCGAGGCGATTCGCAAGGAAGTCGAAGGGCTGGCGCTCACCTACCGCGGTCACACCCTTGGCCGGATCACGATTTCGATCGGCACAGCCATGTTTCCCGATGATGGAGCCACGGCCGAGGAACTGGTTCGCGCTGCCGATAAGTCCCTCTTTCAGGCCAAAACCGAAGGAAGGGACCGCGTCGTGCTCGCCTGGCGGGAGAGCTAGCCCGGCCCCGGCGTCAGTTACGGAAACGATGGCCGGGGTTAGATGTTGACTCGGCGCATAGCTTCTTGCGGGTAGCGTTCGCCAGCGGTGACGCCAAAAGGGAAGATCGCATCGAGACGCTGTTTTTCCGTTTCGTCGATGGAAATCTTCACTGCCCCGAGATTGTCCTCCAAATGGGCGCGAGTCTTGGCGCCGGGAATCGCGACGATATTTTGGCCACGACTGAGCACCCAGGCCAGGGCGATCTGGGCCGGCGTGGCGTGTTTTTCCGCTGCCAGTTTCCGAACGCCCTCCACCAGCTCGATGTTCTTCGAGAAATTGTCTCCCTGGAAGCGCGGCGAAAGGCGGCGGTAGTCGTCGGCCGGAATGTCTTCCGGACGGTGGAAGCGGCCCGTGAGAAAGCCGCGGCCGAGCGGGCTGTAAGCCACCAGGCTGATTCCCAATTCCCCGATCGCGGGCAGGATTTCCGTCTCGACGTCTCGCGTCCAGAGGGAATATTCGGTTTGCAGCGCAACGATCGGGTGGACCTTGTGGGCCCGGCGGATTGTTGGTGCGGCCGCTTCCGAGAGCCCTAGCATGCGCACCTTGCCCGCACGGACCAGGTCGGCCATGGCGCCGACGGTTTCCTCGATGGGGACGTCGGGATCGACGCGGTGCTGGTAGTAGAGATCGATCGTATCGACGCCGAGCCGCCGCAGGCTTGCCTCGCAGCAGGAACGCACGTATTCGGGCCGCCCGCTGACGCCGAGCCAGCGGCCCTGCTCGTCGCGAACATTGCCGAATTTGGTGGCGAGGATGACGCGATCGCGGCGGTCACGGATTGCGCGGCCGACCAGCTGTTCGTTCTCGCCGCGGCCGTAGACGTCGGCGGTATCCAGAAAATTCACTCCCAACTCGATGGCGCGGTGAATGGTGGCGATGGATTCGGCATCGTCGCCGCGGCCGTAGAATTCCGACATGCCCATGCAGCCCAAGCCCAGGAGGGAGACTTCGGGCCCGGAGCGTCCCAGTTTGCGTTTTGGAAGCATAATTGGATTCTCCTTCCTAGAAATGATGCCACTCGACGCCGAATGATGCACACGGGCCATAGGTAGATCGGTGGCGAGCCCGGATGCGGATTGCCGCTCCCGCCCTTCCCGCGCGGACGCCAAGGTGTAGCATAAGAGTGTGTGTTCGCGGCCGGTTTGGGCTGTACCGGTGCGCGACGCTACAACGGAAAGCTATGTCATTCCATCGTTCCATTTCGCGTCTTTCTCCCATCGCCATCATTGCTCTGACGGCCACGACGGGACTGGCCAGCGCCGGCCCCGGCCGAACGTCGAACGCGCATCCGCAAGAGAGCGCGCATCAGTTCGTGCAGGAAATTGTGAAGAATGAAATTCGCGAGCAAAACGGGAAGCCGATTTACTGGAGATATCTGGAAATCGACATAGCGAACGGCACGAAGAAGGTTTACCAGGTGTATGAAACGAAAGACGGGACGGTAAAGAGGCTGTTGGCCGTCAACGGCAAGCCGCTCTCGCCCGCCCAGCGGCGCGCGCAGGAGACGCGGCTGAAGAGAATTTTGAATCATCCTCACCAGGCGCGGAAGGCGGCGCTCGCGCGAAATCAGGACGGCGACAAGGAAAGAAAGCTGCTCGCCATGCTGCCGAATGCCTTCCTGTTTCAGTACGACGGGAAAGTGGGCAATCTGGTCCGCGTGAAGTTCCGGCCCAATCCCCAATTCAACCCCCCGACGCGTGAGGCCGAAGTATTTCATCACATGCGAGGCCGCTTGCTCGCCGATCCGCAGCAGAAGCGCCTGGCGGAAATCAATGGGCGGCTCATGAGCGAGGTGAAATTCTGGTGGGGTCTGCTCGGCTATTTGGATAAAGGCGGCACCTTCATCGTGAGACAGTCGGACATCGTGGGCAAGAACTGGAAAATGACGCGGTTGGAAGTAAACATGGTCGGCAAGGCGCTCTTTTTCAAGACGGTCGGCGTCCAGGAAAACAAGCGCTTCGAGGATTACCGGGAGAATCCCTCCGGAATGACTCTGCGCCAGGCGATTGCCCGGCTCGAAAAGGCCAAGCTACCCCGGCAAGTGGCCGAGAAATAAATCCTCGACCTTCCCCGCTTCTTATCGTGAGACCGCCTGAACCGGCCCCACTTCCCTTCGTATGCGTGGCGGCGATCACCCGACAAGGCGTTCCCAGGCGCACTTGCCAACAGGACGCACGGCCCAACCGTACCTGGAAAAGGGGATTTAAAAATTGGGTGTTCGCGGCTGGGAGGTTATCCTGCGCGTCGAAACTCAAGCGGATACCGGGCGCGCTGCGGCGCGGGATCGCTGGCGGGAACCTTGTCGGCGGATTCCCCGCTTCCGAGGATTTCAACTGCCTTTTTCACCAGCGGGTCGGTGGCCGCAGGCAACTGGCCGGGAACCGGATCGGGAGCGATGTCCTGATCGTCCAGCAGTGCAGTCTGCGAATTCGGCGGAGGAACCTGAACCGTGGGAGTCACGCCGTTGTTCAGGATGGCCTTGCCGGCAGGCGTGTAATAGATGCCGACCGTCAGAAACATGGCCGCGCCGTTATCGAGGGGAATCAATTTCTGTTCGGAAGCCAGTCCGAGGCTGCTCTGGCCCACGGTATCGCCGCGATGATTTTCGGCAATAGCGGCGGCCAGGATTTCCGCCGGACCCGCAGTACTGCCCGACATCAGGACCGTCACCGGATCATTCCAAACGACCTTGGATGGATTGGCGGTAAAGGTCTCCTTGGGGATGGTCTGACCGCGAAGCGTGGCGATGGTGCCGGACTTCAAAAAGAGCTGAGCGGTCTGAATGGCCTCGGAGGGCTCGCCGGAAGCGCAGCCGCGCAGATCCAGAATCAGCTTGTGCACGCCCTTACGCTGGAACTGCTTGAGTTTGTCTCGAATCTCGCGGGCCGTACCGCGGTCGAACGAGGGAACGCGCAGGTAGGCAACGTCGCTCTGCACAAGGGTGGTCAGCAGCGCGGGCTGCGGGATCACGGCGCGGGTCAGCTCGACGTCCACAGGTTTCGGGCTGCTGCTGTGAACCACGGAAACCTTCACGGTGGTTCCCGGGGCTCCGGCCAGCAGCATCTGGGCCTGCTGAATCGACATATCCTGCGTCGTGTAACCGCCGATGGCAACCAGGATGTCGCCTTCGTTGATCTTCGCCTTGACGGCTGGGCTTCCGGGCAGATCGGAAATGACGAAGATGTAACCGCGCCGGGAAAGATTGAGGCCGACATTGCCCTTGGCGTGCTCGGCCGTCTCCTTCTTCCATTCGGCGTATTCCTGCGGGCTCAGGTAGCTCGACTCCGGGTCGAGCGCTTCGAGCAGGCCATGGAGCGCGCCGGTGGTAACCGAGTGCAGGTTAGGCTTGTCGACGTAATCCTGCTGGATATGGTCCAGGACCTCGCCATAGACGGTGAGTGAGCGATACGACCGGTCCTGTTTCGTTTGGCCGAAGACGTACCCGTAAGAGACGTACAGCAAGACCAGAATCGAAAACGCAAAGACGGAAATGCGTGTCGGGCGGCTCATTGGTTCTCACTGGGCATAGAAAGCAAAAATTATACCATTTTCGACGGCTGCGGCCCGCGGCGGGCATGGGCCGGCAGCGCGGAGCTGCGGCGGCAGGCGGGTCGAAGAGCGGCGCGAGTGGCCGGCAGCTGCGCCTTTTGCCTTTGACCACGGAACGTCGCTCGCTTGCCGAGCTTCTGGTTGAAGAAGCGCTGGCTCATAGTCCTTAGTTTATCAGGCCCCGGCGGAAACCTGCTGGGTGGGCAGGCGGGTCACCGGTCAGCGATGAACTTCGACGGGCTGGTGCTCGGCGAGTGGGGCCAGAGCCGTCAGGTAGGTTTGCGAGACGCGGTCCTGCCAGCAGAGATGGTCCTCGTCCCACAGAGCCCAGAGGAACCCCAGAAGCGCGGCGCCCCCGGCCACCAGGTATCCGAAACCGCGCCAAAGGAGCTGTTTAGGCGTGGGCGGGTTTCCATCGAAACTGACCACGCGCAGCCTGGCAATTCGCATCCCTGGCGTGACGCCGCCGAATGCGGTGAAAAGGCCGAAATATTGGACGTAAAGCAGGAAAAAAATTGCGAGACTGATGGCCATGGCAATTCGATTGTCAGCAAGCTCGACGCCGAGCACGGCCAGCAGGCCGAGGAACATTGCCCAGCAGGCGACCAGGAATCCAACGTCGATGGACCAGGCCATCGCGCGGCGCCGGAGCCCGGCGACAGGAACCAGAGCGTGATTCGGGGCGGGAATGACGCCGGCCGGAAAATCCAGGCCGGGCTGATCGACGTAAATCTGCATTCGCTCGCGGCCACGCCGCTCGACCGGGCGGGGCGGTTGAGGCGGAACAGGTTTCTCCGCAATGGCCTTTGCCGGAAAGGGCAAGCTCGGCTGGGGCTCGGGAGCCGGGCGCTGGCCGGTGCGCACCCGGTAGGCTTCGATTTTGCGATTGAGTTCCAATCGCCAGATCGGTTCGGAAGAGGGAGCGGCTCGGGCTTGGGGCCGGTCACCGGGTTCAGGATCAGCCTTGGCCACTTGGGCGGAAGTCGCGCTGGGCCGGGAAGGCCGCGCAGGCTTCTCCGATTTCAGGGACAGACGGCAAAAGGCGCACCAGAGCGCCGTGGGGTGGTTTGCAGCGCCGCAATGTGGACAGACGCGTCCCATCTTCCTTCCTGCTTTCCGATGCGCTGCGGAACGCGGAGCAATGATCCTAGCGGTTTGCCGGGCGGAGGGGAATAGCGGAGGCGTAAACGGTGTCGTTAAACGTGCAACCCTGCCGCGATTCCGGGCTTCTTTTCGGGAGGACGTTGCCCGCGTTTTCCAGGGCGTGCTAGGCTAACCTTCCTTTCATGTGAGACATGGCGTGAAGCGTTGCCCGAAGCTTTTACAGGCTTTTTCGTCGATTTTTACGTTCACCCTGGTGGTGTGCATCGCCCTGCCAGCCGGCGCGCAAAGCCGGGTTGGCAGGAGGGCTGAAACGCTGGAACTCCAGGCCGACCGGCAACGCAAGACGGGCCCGATGTACTACGCCGACGGAAACGTCCAGGCAAGCTACGGCGCCATGACCATGCATGCCGACCACCTCGAATACAACGAAAAAACGCGGCGAATCACGGTGAGCGGGCATGTTCGTTTCGATTACCGGAATCAGACGGTCGAAGCCGGCAGCGGCTGGTACGATCTGCGTAGTGGCCGCGCCTCATTCGATAATGTCCGTGGCACGATTCGCGCCATTCGGCAACCCAGCCCGACCCTGCTCGTGAGCCCGAATCCCCACACGTTTCAGGCCCGCAAAGTCCTGCGCACGGGCCGGGAAACCTACGTCATTTATCAGGCCTGGATGACCGTCAGCGATCCCCATCTCCCGAAATGGAAGTTCTATACGCGGCGCGCAGTGATTCATGTGGATCAATCGGTGAAGCTGTACGGCGCCGATTTCCGGATGTTTTCGATTCCCTTGATTTATCTGCCCTATGCGACGCTGCCGGCGGGGAAAAATCTGCGGCAATCCGGGTTCTTGATCCCGAGCATCGGGGAATCGTCGCTCAAAGGGTTCGTCGCCGGAGATTCCTACTATTGGGCGCCGACAAGCTGGTTCGACGCGACGCTCGGCGGCCAGTACTACAGCCGGCGGGGCTGGAGCCAGAAT
>JBJKSI010000067.1:0-9673 GCA_046704165.1 Candidatus Acidiferrales bacterium | reverse complement strand
GGCGAAGAGCAACAAAGCTAAGCATCAGAGGGGACTGCAATGAACGGCAAGAAAACTCGCAAGAAAATGGACCACAGTGGGTCAACCTTCGACAGCTTCCTCGAAGAGGAAGGAATTCGGGAGGAGGTCGAAGCCGTCGCGATTAAGCGCGTGCTAGCCTGGCAACTCGAACAAGCGATGCGGAGGCAGCAAAAGACGAAACAAGCGATGGCAAAGCAGCTTCATACGAGCCGGTCGCAATTGGACCGGCTGCTGGACCCGCAGAATGTGTCGGTGACCTTGGATACAATCACTCGGGCGGCGCGTGCGCTCGGCAAACGAGTCATCATTCGCGTGGCCGACGCAAAGACGGCGAATCGCGCGTAGGCTGCGCCTGCCTGCCGTCTGCCTAGTTGCGCGGAAAAAAGTTAGGTCCAACTTGGGTCCGGATGCTGCCAAATTCGGTCCAAAATCGTGTATCATGACGCGGAACAAAGCTAGACGAGCCAATGAGATAGGTTATTTGTTGTTGCCTGTCACGCAGGAGGTCGGCGGTTCGAGTGCGGTCGGCCCTGGCAGGAGAAGCGGCGAGTTACGCGATCCCTTTATGAGTTTGGCAGAACCGCTGTGGTGAGGGCTGTTGTGACGCGCTGACTTTCTTGTGCCGGCTTTGCGGGGTTGGCTGCTTTGGCAGCGGGCGTTGGGGGAACTACTGCTGGAGAAAGATCGACACCCCCGTCGAGTTCGCGACGGCGAGATCGAGCTTTCCGTCGCCATTGAAATCGGCCGTTGCAATGTCAATCGGGCCGGCCCCTACGGCGAAAGGCGAGCCTGCCGCGGGAGTGAAGGTCCCATCGCCGTTCCCGAGTAGAAGCGTGACCGTGCCGTCGGCGTAGTTTGCGATCGCGAGGTCCAGGTTCCCATCGTTGTTGAAATCCCCTGTTACGATCGCCTCGGGCTGATTTCCCACCGGGTAGGTGATCGGCGCTCCAAAGGTTCCATCGCCGTTCCCCGGCAGGATCATCACCGTGTTGCCGCCCTGGTCCGTTACCGCGAGATCCAACATCCCGTCACCGTTAAAATCGGCGGCCACGATCGAGAAGAGGCTCTTCCCAAGAGGGATTCCCGCGCCACCCGCCAGGGTGAACGTTCCATCGCCTTTGCCAAGCGATATGTTCACTCCCGAGCCCGGATATTTGGCCGTTCCCGCGCCGGCCACAGCAGCGTCCAACTTTCCGTCCTGGTTGAAATCGCCCACGGCCACGCCGACCGGGAAAATTCCGGTGAAGAGATCTCCCGCCGCGTTGAAGGCCCCATCCCCGTAGCCAAGAACGACAGGGCTGACCCCCAGGAATTCGTTCGTAATGGCAAGGTCAAGATTCCCGTCCCCATTGAAATCCGCGGCTTGTATCGCGCTGGTCGGCATGCCCAGCGCATCGGCGAAAGCGGCCGATGAGGGGACGAAGGTTCCGTCGCCTTTGCCTACAAGGATCACCGCGGCCTCGTTCTGATACTCACCGACGGCGAGTCCCAGATGGCCGCTGTGATTGAAATCGCCCACGGCGATCGATCCGACATCTGGCGTGGCGGCGTTGTTGTACGGCGGGCTGGGCATCTTGATCGGCGAGTTGGGCGCGAGCGTAAACGTGCCGTCCCCTTTGCCGAGCAATGCGTACACCTCCGGTCCAGCTGTGACGGCGAGGTCCGGTTTGCCGTCTTCGTTGAAATCACCAACCGCGACTCCCACCACATTGGAATTCTGGAGTGGAGAGCTGGAGGCATTCGCGAAACTGACGGTAGTTTCCGGCGCGGCGACCTGGAAATAAACAACATTGGACGAACCGCCGCCCGGCCCCGGATTCACGACCGTCACGGATGCCGTTTCCGCCTTGGCCACGCTCGTCGCCGGGACATTCGCGGCGAGATGCTCGCTATCCACGAACGTTGTCGTGAGCGGCGCACCGTTGAAATCGATGGTCGCGCCGGAAACGAAACCGGCGCCACTGGCGTGGAGCGTAAATGCGACGCTGCCGGGCGAAACGGCGGTGGGCACAAGCGGTTGGTTCAAAAACGGGACTGGATTGCCGGCCGGGGCGGTGGGATTCACCTGAATTTTGAGAAAACCATTGTCCACGGTTATGCCGGCAGCGTCGGTGACGATGGCGTCGAAGTACCACGTGCCGGCGCCGGTCGGCGTGCCGCCGATCGTGCCGGTGGCAGGATCCAGTTGGAGTCCATCGGGTACAGCCCCGCCCGAGTACCATCCGGTGCCCACAGGTCCGTTGTACACGCTCCACTGAAACGGCGGAGTCCCTCCCGTGAACGCGATGGTTTGGCTGTACGGATCGCCCACCGAGGCATTCGGAAGCGTCTGAAAAGGAACCTGCGGGTAGGGATTCACGGCAATCTGGACGGTTGCGTTTTTCGTTTTGTCGGCAATCGAGGTGGCGGTGATGGTGGCTATCTGCGAGGACGATGCGGACGATGGCGCGGGCGCGCTATAAACGGCTCCGATGTTCGTCACGGAGTTCACCGAAAGCGAACCAGGGCCGGACAGAGACCAGGTGACGCCCTGGTCGTTTCTGTCGTTGGTCACCGTGGCCGTGAGGTTGACCGTCTGCCCCTGGTCCACCTTCGAAGCGGAAGGGGCGAGGGTGACGGAAATCGGCGGCGGGGAACCGGCGCAACCGGCTGCGAACAATGGGGCCAGAATCGTCGCGGAGAAAAGGAACAGCAGAAGCCAACTTTTTGTGGTCATCGGCAGCAAAGAATAGGGGGGAACTTCCGTTTACGCAAGGATAAACTTAAAGACTGCGCGTTACGGGCGCACACGCCAGTGAGTGCCGAGCTGCGGGATGGAGAGCCGCAGAACTTGAGATTTGTGTTCCTCCGCGGTTTTTGTGGGAGTGGAAGCTGCGAGGCTATTCTTCGGGCTGGGCGCCGGGGACGGAGGGAGCGGGTTTGTTGCGGCGGCGAAGCAGGTGGATGGCGGGCGGGATCAGCGAGAGGAAGATGACAACGGCGATCACGTACTGAATTTCGTGTTCGATGTTGGGCACGACCGAGCCGAGGAAGTAGCCGCCGAGCACGGTGACGAGCACCCAGGAGATGCCGCCGCAGACGTCGAAGGCGAAAAACCGGCGATACGGCATCTTTGCCGCGCCAGCTACCGCCGGGCAGAAGGTGCGGGCGATGGGAATGAAACGGGCGAGAATGATCGCCTTGCCGCCGTGGCGTTCGTAGAACGCGTGCGCTTCGCGCAGATGGCGCTGCTTGAAGAAACGGGAATCGGGCCGGCTGTAAAGCGTCTGACCGGCTTTCCAGCCGATGAAATAGCCGAGTTGGTCGCCAGCCACGGCGCAGACCGGCACCAGCGAGACGAGCAGGGCCAGGCGAAGCTGCCCGGCGGCGGCGAAAATGCCGGCGGTGACCAGCAGGGAATCGCCGGGCAGGAAAAAGCCGGCGAAGAGTCCCGTTTCGATGAAGATGATCCCGCAAACCATAACCATGCCGCCCCATTCGATCAGGCCGCGGACGTTATAGATGATATGGATCAGTTGATGGATCAGTTGGAGCACCGGCCCTCGATTTCCCCGCGCATCCCGTTACGGGCGGCAACCGCGTTCTCTTCCACGATAGCAGAATTCGGTCCGCACGGCGCGGTTGCCGGCGGCGTTTTGGCGAAAGGCTAACGCCGGGCGGCTGCGGGTTTCCGCGAGCCGGAAAGAGCGCTTCTCCGCGGCGGCGCTTGCGGTTAGACTACGTGTAACCGTGGTGGTGGAGTGGCGCGGGCCGGGCGGCCCCGTTTATTGGGACCGGCCGGAAGGAATCCCCGGCCACGAGTTGCGCTCCGAAATGGGAGTGCCTTTGCGCGCTTTCGAGCCAAGCTTCCCAGCCATGCGGTTTCGATTCGGTGTGTTCGGAAGGAGGCAGGATATGAGCAGGATGGGATGGGCTGCGGCGGTTTCCTTCGCTTCCATTCTGGCGTTCGGCGCCACGGGTCTGGCGCGAAGCGGCCGGCCGGCGGGGAGTCAGGAAGGGAAGAGCGTCACGCCGGAGAAGGTGTTTCAGCGGAAGGCGTTTACCGCCGACATGGTGGTGACCGTGGGCCAGGGGCAGAAGCGGACCTTCCAGGGCAAGATCTACGCCGGTGAGCATGCGCTGCGGATGGACATGGAAGCCGGGCCGGGACTCGAGAGCACGAACATCGTCCGTTATGACAAGAAAGTGATGTGGGTGCTGATTCCGAACCAGCACATGTACATGGAGATGCCGCTCAGCCACGACACCGGCATGATGTCGGCCCTGCGCGATCGCGACACGCAGTACACGATTCACGACCTGGGCGCGGAGCGCGTGGGCGCCTACGACTGCGAGAAATACAGCGTCGAGTGGAAGCGGCAGGGACAGGAGTCGAACGGCCTGGTCTGGATCGGCAAGAGCGGCCAGGCGAGCGGCTTCATCGTGCGGGTTGAGGACGAGAAGCACGATGCAGTGAGTGAATATCGCAACATTCAGCCGGGCGAACCGCCGGCCACGGTGTTCGAAGTGCCGGCCGGCTACCAGAAGATGCAGATGCCGGCTCGGCCGGGCGGATTTGGCTTACCACATGAGTGACACGTCGGCAACGGCGTAGGAGGAAAAAGGGAAAAATGGGCAAAAAGAAAATCATCGGTCTCGCGGTTGCCGTGTGCGTCGCGATTGGAGTGGGTTACGGGCTGTACCGGACGATGCGCCGTGGCGGAATCGGGGCCGGCATGCTGACGAACGGAGAGCAGGTGTCGGCGTTCAGCAAGCATCCGTTCAGCGCAGACATCTCCGTCGTCACCAAGACGGCCGCGGTCCACAACGTCCATCCGGGCATGACGCCCGGCTCGAATCCGGAGAAGCCGATCACCTACCAGGGCATGATGTACGCGGGGCCGGGCGCGGTGCGCACAGACATCCAGATGGAACCGGGCGTGACGGCCACGGTGATCATTCGGTACGACAAGGGCGTCGCGTGGATTCTGATGCCCAGCCGCCACTACATACAGGCTCCGATCCAGGAGCGGACGGATTTGCTCAGCATGCTGCGCAGCCGCAACGCCGACATCCAGAAGAAGGACCTCGGGCCGGAACAGGTGGGCGCCTATGCGTGCGAGAAATATCGCATCGACGCCAGTGAAAAAGGCCGGCATGAATCGGGCTGGATCTGGGTGGCGAAGCAGAGGAGCCTGAAGGGATTCATCGTGAAGGCGGAAGACGAGAAGTCCCAGGAGCGAATCGTCTTCAGCAACATCCAACTGGTCGCGCCGAAACCGGCCGTCTTCGAGATTCCGCAGGGATACACGAAGCTGTCGTTGCCGACGAAGGAGCAGGACCCGGGAAGCCGCTGAGAAGAACCGGCGGCAGGCAGGCGCAAGAACGGCAGATAGAAATACGGTGCAGGGGCGGGTTTGAGACCCGCCCCTAATTTTTTGCCTGCGCGACGGGTTGAGGAGAAAGGGGCGAGAACTACTTCTGTTGCCAGCCGCCGCCGAGGGCCTGGTAGAGCTGGACGAGGGAGAGGCGCTCGTTGGCTTCGGCCTGGACGAGGTTCAACTCGGCGGCGAAATAGTTCGTCTCGGTGGTGAGCACCTGCAGGTAGCTGGCGCCGCCATGGCGGTAGAGCACCATCGAGAGCTGGTCGCTCTGGCGCGCGGCGGCGACCAGATTGCGCTGCTCGCGCGTGAACTCGCGGTCCTTTTGATAGGCGATCAGCGCGTTGGAGACCTGCTCGAGCGCGGTAAGGATCGTCTGGCGGTAGGTGAGCAGCATTTGCCGCCACTGCGCCTTGGCCAGGCGCACGCCGTTGCGAAGCGCGCCGGCCTCGAAGATCGGCTGGGTCACGTCCACCGCCGCGTTCCACGTTTCGGCCGGCCCGCCGATCAACCGATTCAGCGCGTAGCTTTCGAGTCCGCCCGTTCCCGTGAGGGAGATACTGGGGAAAAGTTCAGCTTTCACCACGCCGATGTCGGCGTTGGCGGCGATCAGCGTGTCTTCGGCTTCGCGGACGTCGGGCCGGCGGTCGATCAGCTCCGAGGGCAGACCGGCGGGAACGGTGGCCGGCGCGGGCTGCGCGGCGATGGGGCGGCCGCGGGGAATCGGGCCGGGATTCTGGCCGAGCAGGGTGCTGAGCAGGTTTTCCTGTTGCTCGATCTGGCGTTGCAGGTCGGGAATCGATTCCGCGGCGGTGTAAACGAGCTGCCGGGCTTCGCTCACCTCCAGCAGCGACGCGGAGCCGTGCCGTTCGAGGAGCTCGGTGAGCTGGAGCGACTGCCGGCGCGAAGCCAGCGTGCGCCGGGCGATGGCGAGTTGGCCGTCGAGCGCGCGGAGCTGGAAATAGGCGCCCGCGACGCCGGCCACCACGGAGTCGATCACCGCCCTACGGCCCCACTCGGTGGCGAGTAACTGCGCCTGCGCGGCCTGCGATTCACGCCGGTATTTCCCCCAGAAATCGAGGTTCCAGATTACGGAAAGGTCCAGCCGGCCGGCGTTGACCTCGTAGGAGGGAAACACCTTGGATACCTTCGGATTCTGTTCGGTGAACAGGCTGGCGCCGACGCCGGCGGAGGGGTAAAGGTTGGCGCGGGTGATGCCGAACTGGGCCTGCGCCTCGGTGACGCGCGTGGCGGCGATGCGGACGTTGTAGTTTTGCCGGATCGCGGTGCGGATCAGCTTGTCGAGCACCGGGTCCTGGAACAGCCGCCACCATTTCTCGTTGCCGAGCGAGGCGGGCGCGGCTTTCGTTTTCGCGGCTGCCCTGGCGGGAGTCTTCGCCTCGCCGCGATAGGTGGCGGGCAGGTTGACGTGCGGCCGCTTGTAGTTCGGGCCCACCATGCAGCCGGCCGTCAGGACGGGAATCGCCAGAAGCAGGAGCAGCAGCTTTTTCATTAGTCCCCTTCACCCGAGGCGTTGCCTGGAGCCAGTTCCGCCCTTTCCGGCACGCGTTTGGCGCCCGAGATACGTTCGACGACGTAGAAGATCGCCGGAACGAAGAAGATGCCGATCGCGGTCGCGGCGAGCATTCCGCCGATCACCGTGGTGCCCATGATCTGGCGCGCCACGGAACCGGTGCCGGAAGCGACCCACAAGGGAACGACGCCAAGGATGAAGGCGAAGGAGGTCATCAGGATCGGCCGGAGCCGGAGCCGGGCGCCGCCGAGAGCGGCTTCGGTGAGCGATTTGCCTTCCTCGTACTGCTTCTTGGCGAACTCGACGATGAGGATCGCGTTTTTTGCCGCCAAGCCGATCAGCATGACGAGGCCGATCTGGGAATAGACGTCGTTATCGATGTGGACCATGTACGCGGGATAGAAATGGGCGACGTACATGCGCCGGAGCAGCAGCACGCCGAACGCGCCGAAGACGGCGACCGGCGTACTCAGGAGAACGCTGAAAGGCAGGCTCCAGCTTTCGTAGAGCGCGGCGAGAATCAGGAAGACGAAGAGCAACGACATGGCGAAGATTTCCGTCGCCGAAACGCCCTGTTCGGCTTTCTGCTCCTGGTAGGACATTCCCATAAAGCCGTAAGCCATGCCGGCGGGCATCGTCTGCTTGAAGACCTGCTCGAGAGCGGCCGTGGCCTGGTCGGAGCTGTAGCCGGGCGCGGCCGTGCCGGTGATTTCCGCCGAGTCGTACTCGTTGTAATGCATCACGAATTGCGGCCCGAGGCGCGACTGGAATTTCACGAGTGTGGAGAGCGGCACCATCTGTCCGGCATCGTTGCGGACGTAGAACTGGTGAAGGTCGCTCTGTTTGGTGCGGTATTCCGGTCCGCCCTGGACGTACACCTGCCACTGGCGGCCGAAACGGTTGAAATAGTTTACGAAGATGCCGCCGAGGTATGCCTGGAGCGTGGTGTAGAGGTTCGGAAGCGACACGCCCATTTTCATGGCCGCGGCCCGGTCGACCCTGGCGAATTTTTCCGGCATATTGGGAACGAAGGTGGAGAAGATGGAGCCGATTTCGGGGCGTTTGCGGGCGGCGGCCACGAATTTTTCGAGATTGGCGGACAGGAAGGGAATGCCCTTGCCGGCGCGGTCCTCGATCACGAAGGTGAAGCCGCCCGCGGTGCCGACACCGGGAATCGCGGGTGGCGCAAAGGTGAAGGCAGTGGCTTGAGGCAGGTGACTCAGCTCGCGGTTCAGCCGCGCCTCGATCCCCCAGACCTGTTCGCTCATTTTGGTGCGGTCGCTCCAGGGCTGGAGGCGGACGAAAAAGAAGGCGGAGTTGGGCGCCTGCACGGTGCTGAGCAGGCTGAAGCCGATCACACTGGTGACGTAGCGCACGCCCGGAGTTTTGCCGACGATCTGCTCGACCTGGCGCGCCACGGCGCCGGTGCGCTGGAGCGAAGCGCCGTTGGGAAGCTGGAGGTTCACGAAGAGGTAGCCGAAATCCTCCTGGGGCAAGAAGCTGGTCGGGAGGCGCCGGCCGAGCATCGCCGCGGCGCCGACAAACAAGGCAAGCAAAATCATTGCGACCACGCTCTTGCGGATCAACTGCCGGGAGACGCGTATGTAGACGTTTGACCCATGGGTGAAGGTGCGATTGAACCAGCGGAAGAACATCGCGAGCGGGCCGCGGCCGGGTTTCTTGGGGCGGAGAAGCAGCGCGGCGAGCGCGGGGCTGAGGCTGAGCGCGTTGAAGGCGGAGATGACGACCGAGACGGCGATCGTGACGGCGAACTGCTGGTAGAGGCGGCCGGTGATGCCGGGAATCAGCGCCGTCGGCACGAAGACGGAAGAGAGCACCAGCGCGATGCCGATGACGGGACCGGAAAGCTCTTCCATGGCGCGCCGGGCGGCGTCGCGTGGGGCGAGTCCTTCCTCGATGTGGCGCTGAACGCCCTCGACGACGACGATGGCGTCGTCGACCACGAGGCCGATCGCCAGCACCAGCGCGAACATCGATAAGGTGTTGATCGAGAAGCCGAACAGGGGAAACAGGATAAACGTGCCGACCAGCGAGACGGGAACGGCCAGCAGCGGGATCAGCGTGGCGCGCCAGTTCTGGAGGAAAAGATAGACGACGAAAATGACCAGGGCCAGCGCGATACCGAGCGTAATCAGGATTTCCTTCATTCCCTCGGTCACGGAAAGGGTCTGATCGAGGGACACGGCGTAGTTGATGTCGGGAGGGAACTGCGCCTTGGCCTTGGCCATGAAGTCGCGAACTTCGCGGGCGTCGTCCACGGCGTTGGAGCCGGGGAGCTGGTAGAGGGCAATGATGGCGCTGGGCTTGCCGTTCAGGCGGCCCTTGAGGTTGTAATACTGCGTACCGAGCTCGACCCGGGCGACGTCCCTTACGCGAACGATACCGCCGGCCGGCGTCTCGCGAACGATGATGTCGCCGAACTGCTTTGGCGTGACCAGCCGGCCTTGGGCCAGCACCGGAAAGGTGAGTTGCTGTCCCGGGGGCGCCGGCTCGCCACCGATCTGGCCAGCCGGGTTCACGGTGTTTTGCGCTTCAACGGCGTTGACGACGTCGGGTACGGTGACTCCGAGTTTGGTCATCTTGTCGGGGTTCAGCCAGATGCGCATGGCGTACTGGCCGGCGCCGAAGACCTGGACGTTGGCGATGCCGTGCAGGCGGGTGATCGGGTCCAATAAATTGATGTTGGCGTAGTTGGCGAGGAACTGGGCGTTGTAGGTGTCGTTGGGCGAGTCCAGGG
>JBJKSI010000066.1:0-10096 GCA_046704165.1 Candidatus Acidiferrales bacterium | reverse complement strand
AGAAAACGCAGACCGCTCCGGTGGAAACGGATCCGCGCATCGCTCTTGGGGAACACGGATGGGTGGCGGGAATGCCGTGGCCGAAAGGCAAGGTGACCTTTGCGCAGAGGCGGCGTTGGCGGCCGGGGAGACCTGGCCGCTATCCCGGGGGCTGATTGACAGTGAGAGCGGGGCGTGCATAAACTCCCAATGGACAATCAGCCGGATCGGGTAAAGGGAAGGCCGTGAGAATCGGCCGCGGTCCCGCCACTGTGATCGGCCGGTGTTTCCCGTCCGAAGGAAAGGCGTTTCGAACGCGGATGTGAAGGAAGAGTGCCACCCTGAAGGGTGGTGCCAGAGATTCCTCAGCAATCCGAAAAGGGACGCTGGACGGACGCCCACGGAAGCGCAAAGAAAAGCGCGACTGGAAGGGCGGCTCGAATGACAGCTGTCGCGAAGGAAAGCGGCCAGGGGCTAAAGCCCGGGCCACCGGAATTCGCGATAACAGATGGAGAGCCGGAAACACCCGATTCCGCTTTGCGCGGAAGGCCGGGAGCCAGGAGACCTGCCCGAGACGTACTGAGCTGACACTCTCGCGGCCAGGGGTGTGGCTCCCAGAGCCCCACCCTCCGTGTTGGGGCTTTTTTTGCGACATAACGCACCGAGAATTCGGCACGGACGGGCGATGCTGATGGCGCTGGGGACGGCGGCATTGGTGTGGGCGGCATATCCGGCGCAAACGCGGGCGAGGTGGGAGAAAAGCGCGCGGACAGGAGTGTCCGCGCCAACGGTGGCGGGACACGGGCGGAAGACCGCAGGAGAGGCAGCGAGCGAAACAGGTACGGCAAAGACTTTTCGTACGGTGACGGACGGGGCGGGGCGGAGGGTGAAAGTGCCGGTGCGAGTGCGGCGGGTGATTTCGCTGGCGCCGAACGTGACCGACATTCTTTATGCGCTGGGAGCAAGCGGGAAAGTTGCCGGCATTACGAATTTCACTGAGCTGCCGCGCGGCGCGACACCGAAACCCAGCGTAGGCAATCCGACCGATCCGAGCCTGGAGGAGATCGTGGCACGGCGGCCGGACCTGGTGCTCGCCTCGGAAACGATCAACCGGCTGAATACGGTGGAATCGCTGGAGCGGCTGAAGATTCCGGTGTACGTCACCTATACGAGATCGGTGGAAGGGATGCTGGCCACGGTCCGGCAAATCGCGGGACTGGTCGGCGCGGAGAAGGCCGGCAAGCAACTGACGAGGCAACTGAAGGAGCGGCTCGACGCGGTGCGAGCGCGAGTGGCGGGGCGCGAGCCGAAGCGCGTTCTGTTCGTCCTGTGGGAAGACCCGCTGATCACGACGGGACGAGACACGTTTGTGGCCGACGCGCTGCGATGGGCGGGGGCGCGGCCGGTGGTGAACCTGACGCAGCACTGGCCGGAGGTGAGCCTGGAAGAGATCGTCCATCTGCAGCCGGAGGACATCATTTTCCCGTCGACGCACGGAGGGACAGCCGAGGAGATTCGCAAAGCACTGCTACACAGGCCGGGTTGGCGGGAGCTGAAGGCGGTGCAGCAGGGGCGCGTGCTGGTGGTGAGCGCAGCGATCGACCGGCCCAGTCCCAAGCTGGTGGGCGCGATCGAGCAGCTGGCGCGAATGCTGCATCCGGGGGCGTTTGGAGAGAGCGCGGCGCCGACGGAACGGGAAACCGGAAAGCAGAATGGCGCGCGGACGGGAGCGGCCGCAGCAACGACGGCGGCGGTTGGGACAGGAGGCACAGCGTGGCGGGGATGAAGCCGCTGACGTTGCGGCGCGTGGGCGGCGTGACGGCGCTGCTGGCAGCGGTGCTGGCGGTGGTGGCCGTCGTCTCGCTGGGGTTAGGACCGGTTTCGATTCCGGCGCGGGAGATGGGCGGCTGCCTGCTGCAGGCGGCGACCGGCCATACCGCTCACATGACGAGCGACTGCCGGATGATCGTGCTGGACCTGCGGCTACCGCGGGTGCTGCTGGCGTTGCTGGTGGGCGCGGCGCTTTCGGTGGCCGGGGCGGGATTTCAGGCGCTGCTGCGGAATCCGCTGGCCGATCCCTACGTGCTGGGGGTTTCGAGCGGGGCGGCGCTGGGAGCAATTCTGGCGATGATGGTGGCGCCGAACGCACCGCTGGCGACGATGGGCGCGGCGTTTATAGGCGCACTGGTAACGGTGGCGGCGGTCTATTTCCTGGGCCGGAGAGGCGGGCAGCTGGACTCGTACACGCTGCTGCTGGCGGGCGTGATCAGCGCGTCGTTTTTTTCGGCGGTGATCATGTTCCTGATGACGTCACTGCCGGGACGGGACCTGAGGGGGATCGCGTTCTGGCTGATGGGCGACTTGTCGTCGCCGCTGCCGGTACGACTGGGCTGGCTGATGCTGGTGACGTGGCTGACGATCGGGGCGATCTACACGACATCGGCGGACCTGAACCTGATCGCGGGCGGCGAACGAGAGGCAGCGCATCTGGGCGTAAACGTGGGGAGGGTGAAGCTGGTGGTGTATCTGGGCGGATCGCTGCTGACGGCGCTGGCGGTGTCGGTGAGCGGAGCGATCGGATATATCGGATTGCTGGTGCCGCACGTGATGCGGATGCTTTTCGGATCGGATTACCGGCTGCTGATTCCGGCCTCGGCGCTGGGCGGGGCGATCGCCCTGATCGTGGCCGATTCGCTGGCCCGCACGGTGGTGGCGCCAACGGAACTGCCGGTGGGAGCGATGACGGCAATCGCCGGGGCACCGGTCTTCATCTACCTGCTGCGGAGGAAACTGGGATGAGCGCAACGGGATTTCCGGCGCCGGCCACGGAGGCCGAATCGCGGAGAGAACCGCCGCGGCTGCTGGTGGAAGAGGCAAGCTTTGCGTATCGGCCCGGAGGGAAGCAAGCGCCGCAATTCGCGCTGGAGCCGGTGAGTTTCCGGGCGCGGCGCGGAGAACTGTTGACGATCGTCGGGCCGAATGCGAGCGGCAAGACGACGTTGTTGCGGGTGCTTTCGGGCGTCTACCGGCCGCTGGCCGGACGCGTGGAGCTGGACGGGGTGGAAGTGAGCCGGCTGGATCCGCGGACGAGGGCGCAACGGATCGCCATGGTGCAGCAGGAAAGTCCGCTGGTGTTTCCCGTGAGCACGACCGAATTCGTGCTGCAGGGACGGCACCCGTACAGCCGGCGGCTACATTTCCCGAACGAAGACGATCTGGGGCTGGCGCTGGGAGCGCTGGAACAGGTGGGCGCGGCGCACCTGGCCGGCCGATGGATGAACGAGCTTTCCGGCGGCGAGAAGCAGCGGGTGGTGCTGGCGCGGGCACTGGCGCAACAGCCGATGATGCTGTTGCTCGACGAGCCGACACTGCACCTTGACATCGGCGGACAGGTGGAACTGCTAAGGCAACTGGAAGCGCTGGCGGCGAAGGGCAACGCAACGATCGTGGTGGTGACGCACGAATTGGCATTGGCGGCCGAGTTTGCGGATCAGGTGGTGCTGCTGCATCAGGGGCACGCGCTGGGAGTGGGGCGACCGGCGGAGGTTTTCCGGGAGTCGGTGCTGCGCGAGGTGTTCGGAGCACCACTGCGAGTGGAACCCGGGCCGAACGACCGTCCGAGAATACGATTGGAGGTGAGATCGGAATGAGCTGAGAAAGGAAAGGATGGGGTCAGGGCCGGATGGGGTCCGGACACAAGGTTCACCCATCGGCGCACAACCGGAAGGCTGTGCGCCAGCGACCGCAAACCAGCGACGCGATACCGGAGGAGATGCGCCGGACGCGCAGCCAAGATTCACCACGAGCTTCGTGAACGGGAAGACGGTGAAAAGCCGTCGCCGCCGCGCGACTGTAAGGCGGGAAAGGAGTTTCCCAAACGCCACTGGCCCCGCAGGCCGGGAAGGCGCCTGGGAGAAGCAAGACCGCCGAGCCAGGAGACCGACGAAGCGCGACTTCCGGCAGGACCACGGTCACAGGAAATGGCGACCAGGGCAGCCGGAATAACCTTCAACTCTCGCGCGGGCGAGAGAGGAGGCACAAATCATGTTTTCACGCCTGACCGTTTTAAGCGGCCTACTGCTGTTCTGCGCATCACTTTCGGCGACACCGACCGTCGCGACACTTACCGGAAGACTGGCCGACCCGAGCGGCGCTCCCATTGCCGGGGCGCGGGTGAGCGCGGGGAAAACGAAGACAGCGACAACCTATCAGACCGTGACCACGGCGGACGGGCATTACGTGCTGCGGGTACCGCCCGGCCGCTATTGGGTGCGGGTGAGCGACACGGCGTTCGCGACGCTGGCGCGCCGCGTCGACCTGCGAGCGGGCGCGAGGCTGGAATGGAATCCGAGGCTGGCGCTCAAACCCCTGGCGTCGACGGTAACGGTGACCGCGGACGCACAGCCGATGCCGGTGGCGGACGCGACCGGGCCGGTAGACATTCTCACGGCGAAGGAGATCGAACGACGTGACGCGCTGCAGCTGGCGCCGCTCCTGGCCAGCCTGCCGGGGGTTTCGATTTCGCAGCTGGGGCCGATGGGCGGCGTTGCATCGATTTTCCTGGACGGCGGGAACTCGAATTTCACCAAGGTGCTGGTGGACGGGACGCCGATCAACGAGCCCGGCGGGAACATCGACCTTTCGAACCTGACACTCGGCAACGTGGAGAAGGTGGAGGTGGTACACGGGGCGAGCAGCGCGCTTTTCGGCACTGACGCGATGAGCGGGGTGATTCAGATCTTCACGAAGCGGGGCACAACCCGCACGCCGCACATCAGCGTGTTTGCCGATGGCGGGAAATTCTCCACCTGGCACGCGGGCGGGAACCTGAGCGGACTGGCGGGAAAGCTCGACTATTCGGCGGGATTCGCCTCGATCGATACGCAGGGCCAGGGGCCGAACGACCGGTTCCGCGACAATACGGCGTCGGGAGATTTCGGCTGGCATATTTCGAAGACGGACACGGTGCGGCTGGCGGTGCGATCCAACACGAGCGACGCGGGCGAGCCGGGACAGACGCTGTTTCTGCCCTACAGTCCGAACCAGCACAACGCGTTGAAGGACGTGTCGGCGAACCTCGCGTGGAATTTCCAGAGCGGGAACCGCTGGCGGCATCACCTGGCGGTGAGCGAATCGCATCTGGGGGAAACCTACGCGGACGTGCCGATCTACGTCACACAGAATGAATACAACCGGCTGGGCGTGAAGGAACAGTCGAGCTACCTGTTTGGCGAGGGAGCGCTGACGGCGGGCTACGAATATAGCGTGGAAAACGGCTATTTCGGCGGGGTACACGCCCGGAGGAACAACCAGGCGGGGTACGTGGAAGCCGAGATTCAGGCCACGCGCCGGCTAACCGCGGTGCTGGGGGCGCGGGCGGAGGCCAACGCGAGCTTCGGAACAAGAGTGGTGCCGCGGCTGGGCGTTTCCTACGCGCTGCGCGAGGGGAATACCACATGGGGGCCGACGAGAGCCTACGCTTCCTATGGATGGGGCGTCGAGGAGCCGACCTTCGACCAATCGTTTTCGTCCGACCCGTGCTTTCCGGGGAATCCGAACCTGCGGCCGGAGCGCAGCCAGACGCTCGACGCGGGCGTCGACCAGGCGATGGCCGACAACCGGGTAAGCCTGCGCCTCTACGGATTCCGCAACGAGTTTTACAACATGATCAGCTTCGGGTTGGGACCGGCGAGCTCGGCTTGTCCCTACGGCAGCGGAGGCTTTTACAACACAGACCGGTCTCGCGCCTACGGGGCGAGCGGCCGGCTGGAGGCGCAACCGAAGCGCTGGCTGATGCTGATCGGCAACTACACCTACGACAACACGCTGGTGCTGCGCGCTCCCAACGCCAGCGACCCCACGCTGATGCCCGGGAACCGGCTGTTTCTGCGGCCGCTGAATTCGGCAAATTTCATTGCAAACCTATCGGCGCACCGGATGAACTGGAACCTGGTGGCCGAGTACGTGGGCCGGCGGACAGACAGCGACTTCCTCGGGCTAGGCATGACGAGCGCGCCGAGCTACTTCGTGATGAACCTGGGGACGAGCTTCCGCATGGGCGAAGGAGTGACCAGCTACGCGGAGGTGGACAACGTACTCGACCGGCAATACCAGATCGCACTCGGATACCCGGCGCTGGGGCTGGCGTACCGGGTGGGGCTGCGATACAGCTGGGGAGGGGGAAGGTGAGCGCGCAGGTGGGCGGACCTGACGAAAGAACATCGAGCGGGGCGCGGGCAGGAACGTCCGCGCCCCGGGGCGGCGGCATGCCGGGCGTTCCGGGGCGCGATGATATAATCGGCGAATCACAATGAGTCGAACCGCGGAATCCGGAATTTCACCCGACGTGCTGGCGCGCTACGAGGCGATCATCGGCCTCGAGGTGCACGTACAACTGAAAACCGAGAGCAAGATTTTCTGCTCGTGCTCGACCCGCTTCGGCGATCCGCCGAACGCGAACGTCTGTCCGGTGTGCCTGGGACTGCCGGGCACGCTGCCGGCGATCAACCGGCGGGCAGTGGAGCTGGCGGTGAAGGCATCGCTGGCGCTGAACGCGAAGGTGCAGGAGCGGTCGCGATTCGCGCGAAAGAACTATTTTTATCCAGACCTGCCGAAGGGCTACCAGATTTCGATGTACGAGCTGCCGCTGGCGACCGAGGGGTGGCTGGAGATCGAATTCGACGGCCAGACGAAGCGGGTGGGGATCACGCGGCTGCACATGGAGGAAGACGCGGCGAAGGCGCTGCACGAGGGCTTTCCCGATTCCGACCGGGCGACCTATGTGGATTACAACCGCTGCGGGATGCCGCTGGCGGAGATCGTCTCGGAGCCCGACCTGCGGAGCCCGGCCGAAGCGCAGGCGTATCTGGAAGAGCTGAAGCAGACGCTGGAATACATCGAAGTGAGCGACTGCAACATGGAAGAAGGCTCGCTGCGGTGCGACGCGAACGTGAGCGTGCGACCGCGGGGCGACGGGAAATTCGGAACCAAGGCCGAGGTGAAGAACCTGAACTCGTTCCGGTACCTGGCGCGGGCGCTGGAATACGAGATCGAGCGGCAGATCGGCGTGATCGAACAGGGCGAGCGGGTGCGGCAGGAGACGCGGCTGTGGAACGTGGCGGCCGGCCGCACGGAGGCGATGCGGTCGAAAGAACACGCGCACGACTACCGCTACTTCCCCGAGCCGGACCTGCTGCCGGTGACCGTAAAGGCGGCGTGGAAGCAGGAGATCCTCGAGTCGATGCCGGAACTGCCGGCGGCGAAGCGGAAGCGGTTCGAGGCCGAGTATGGCGTGACCGCCTACGATGCGCGGGTGCTGAGCGCGACGAGGGAGCTGGCCGATTATTTCGAAGCGGTGGCGGAGGCAGGCGCGGCGGCAAAATCGGCATCGAACTGGATCCAAGGCGAGCTGCTGCGGCGACTGAAAGAGAGCGACAACGCGAAGCCGGCCGAGCGCGTGGCGCCCGGGGAACTGGCGACGCTGATCGGGCGGGTGGAAAGCGGCGAGATCACGGCGGCGAGCGGCAAGCGCGTGTTCGCGCGGATGTTCGAGACGGGCGAGCCGGCGGCGAAGATCATCGCCAGCGAAGGGCTGGAACAGATTCGCGACAGCGGCGAGATCGAGCGAGTGGTTCGCGAGGTGATGGAACGGGAGCCGGGCAACGTGGCGAAGTACCGCGCCGGCAACGAGGGCGTACTGAAGTTTTTCGTGGGCCAGGTGATGCGCGCGACGCGCGGCCAGGCCAATCCCCAACTGGTGAACGAAACGGTGAAGCGGCTGCTGGCCGGGTAGATCACACTACATTCTCAGGTGGAGAGCGATGGCAGCGAAGCTGAAAGCGGGAGACCAGGCCCCGGATTTCCGGCTGAAGGCGGATGACGGGCATGAGGTGTCGCTCGCCGATTTCCGCGGCCGGTGGCTCGTGCTTTTCTTCTTTCCCAAAGCCATGACACCGGGTTGAATCCAGGAAGCGACCGAGTTTCGGGACGCGAAACCGCGATTCGACAAACTGGGAGCGGCGATCGCCGGGTGCAGCGGGGACAAGGTGGAGACGCAGGCGAAGTTTCGCGACAAGTTTTCGTTGAACTTTACGCTGCTGAGCGATCCGGAGTTCCAGGCAATCGAGGCGTACGGGGCGCGGCGACTGAAGCGGTTCATGGGCAAGTCGGCGCTGGGGATTGTGCGGTCGTCGGTTCTGATCGGGCCGGACGGGAAGGTCGCGTACGTCTGGGAATCGGCGTCGTCGAAAGGGCACGCGGCACAGGTGTTGGAAGTGTTGCGGGGCCTGGCAAAGTAAAACAGAAGTTCCTATTCCGGCATTTCACGCCGGACCATTCCGAAGGTGATAACGGAAGCTGCCTCGCGGACTGAGGCTCCCGGTTTCGCACGTGGTTTTGCGGGAGCCGAAGCTCCGACGCTGACGGCAAGAGACCCTCAACCCGCTTTTCGTCATTCTCGGAGGATTACAGAGAACAGGCGATCCGGCCGTCGTGCTCCTCGATGAGCATATTGTCGATCAGGCGGGTGGAACCGATGAAGACCGCGAGGACGGCGAGGCAGGAGCGGTGGAGGCGCATGGCGGGCTGAAACGTGTCGGCGTCGACGATTTCGGCATAGTCGATGGCGGCGAGGGGCTCGGCCGAGAGGATGCCGCGCATCTCGTCGGCCAGGACATCGGTTCGGCGCTCGCCACGCTCAACGCGGCGACGGACAGCGGCGAGCGAGCGATGCAGAACGGTGGCGGCCGCGCGCTCGGGACCCTGGAGATAGGCGTTGCGCGAGCTGAGCGCGAGGCCGTCGGGCTCGCGGACGATGGGGCAGACGACGATCTCGGGGTCGAGATTCAGATCGTGCGCCATCTGGCGGATGATGCGGGCCTGCTGGGCATCCTTGCGACCGAAATAGGCGAACGAGGGCTGAACGATTTCGAGCAGCTTGAGCACGACGGTGGTGACTCCGCGGAAATGGCCGGGGCGGGACCGGCCCTCGAGGCGTTCGCTGAGACCCTCGACGAGAACACTCGAAGAAAAACCGGGCGGATACATCTGCTCGGCCGGGGGCGCGAAGACGTAGTGGACACCGAGCGGCTCGAGCGCCGCGCGGTCGGCATCCAGCGCGCGGGGATAGCGGGCAAAGTCCTCGGTGGGACCGAACTGGGTGGGATTGACGAAGATGGAGACGGCGACGGAGGAGCACTGGCTGCGCGCGGCACGAACGAGCGAGAGGTGGCCGTCGTGCAGCGCGCCCATCGTCGGCACCAGTCCGAGGATCGAGCCTTCCGCGCGGGCCTGGCGGGCCACCTGCTTCATCCAGCCGACAGTGTGAATCAACTCCATGGATGGGGGCGGCTCAGGCCGCTCCCTTCTGGCGTTCCCGATAGAAGAGGATCAGATCGGTGTGCGGCGGCTGCGCGCCCAACTGGCGAAGCAGGGTGACAATCTGGCCGCGGTGATAGGTGCTGTGGTTGGCGAGGTGCTGGAGCGGCTGCCAAAGCGGCTGGGCGGAGGGCCGGCCCGACATGTTGCGATATTCGCAGACGCGTTCGAGATCGGCGACAGCGAGACCGGAGACAAATTCGACGAGCCGGCGGTCGATCGCGCCGAGGCGTTCGCAGAGGGCGACGCGATCGTCGTTCTTCAACCAGTCGGGCGGCGCGGCGGGCGATGTGCCGTGGAAGCGTTCATGCCAGATCCACTGGGCGGCGGCGATATGGGCGACGGTGTCGCGGACCGAAGGGAAGCTGGAATGGAGGTCGCGAGTGAACTGATCCACGTTGAGGGCGTCGCAGGCATCGAGCACGCGGCGGTTGGCCCAGGCGTTGAAATCAAAAAGGAGGCGGCAATCCTCGGGCGTCACGTGAAGCTCCTTTCCTTACGCGCGAGCGGCATCACTCAGGAGCGGGAGCGCTCGGCGCTCGACCGGCGCAAGTCGGCCGGCAGGTGGAAGGATTCGGCGTCGGAGGGGAAATCGCCGGCGCGCACGTCGTCGGAGAAACGGCGGGCGGCGCCGGAGTTCGCTCCGGCGAGTTCGGCGTGGCGGCGGGCGAATTTCGGGCTGCGCCACGGAGTGAGTCCGACCAGGTCGTGACAGACCAGCACCTGAGCCTCCGACTCGCGG
>JBJKSI010000065.1:0-12484 GCA_046704165.1 Candidatus Acidiferrales bacterium | reverse complement strand
CGCGCCGACCGCGTCAGGTGCCAAACGTCGATCGTGGTCCCCTGCGTCAGCGCCACCGCCCGCTCCACCGTGTTCGAGAGCTCTCGGACGTTGCCGGGCCAGTCGTGCTCCTCGAGCGCGTGCAGCGCCCACGGCGAAAAGCGCCGGACGTCCTTGTTGAACTGTTTTGCAAAACGCTCCAGGAAGTGTTGCGCCAGGAACTGGATGTCGTCTTTGCGCTCGCGCAGCGGCGGCAGGTGAATTTCCACAACGTTCAGCCGGTAGTACAGGTCCTCGCGAAACCGGTTCTGCCGCACCAGCGCCACCAGGTCCTGATTCGTGGCGCTCAGCACGCGGATATTCACCGTTTGCGAATGGTTGCTGCCCAGCCGTTCGAACGTCCGCTCCTGCAGTACCCTCAACAGCTTCGGCTGCAGACCTACGCCCAAGTCCCCGATTTCATCCAGGAACAGCGTCCCGCCGTCCGCCGCTTCCACTCGGCCTCGCCTCGCTGTTACCGCTCCGGTAAACGCTCCACGCTCATGGCCGAATAGCTCATCCTCGATCAGTGTTTCCGGCAGGTTCACGCAACTGAATGCCACGAACGCTGAATTCTTCCGCGGGCTCATCCGGTGAATCGCTCGCGCCAGCAACTCCTTCCCGGTTCCCGTTTCGCCCGTCACCAGCACGTTGATGTCGTACCCGGTTACCTTCTCGGCCATGGCGAAAACTTCCTGCATCGGCTGAGACGCTCCGATCAGGTCGCACACCTGACGCGGTCCCGTCTGCTCGCTCCGCAAACGCGCCAACTCACATTCCGCCTGGCGAAACTTGTGCGCCCGCCCCAGTACCAGCCGCAACTCGTTCATGTTCGGTGGCCCACCGATCGTGTCGAATGCGCCCCGGTCGATCGCCTTTACCACCAACCGCCGGTCTTCGCCGTCCAGGATCGTCACGATCGGCGGCGGCTGCGGAAGCCCGTTCATCTGGGCCATCAGGCCGAAACCCGCGTCCAGGTTTCCCTCACATCCCACTTCCGTCAAATCCACCAGTAGCACGTCCCACCAGGCGCGCAACTCTTCAGCATCCTTCGGCAGATCGAAGGAGCTGTGCTGGCGAAACTCGAAACCTGTGCCGAGCTCCCGGCCCATGGTTTTCGCTAGATTGGAATCGAGGCCAAAGAAAAATACGTGAACGCAATCATTCACGGCGTCTCGTCTCCTCGCGCAACAACTCACTCACCTTTTAGACGAGGACCCAGTCCTGAAACCTTCACACCCCGCTTCTAGGACACGGCGGGAGCCTATCACCTATTACCTAACATGTCAACGACGTTTGCATTGTAGTAACGCAACTGTCCGCCGAATGTCTTCACCGTATCAATTAATGGACCCATTCGCAAGAACTTACGGTTCGAACTATTGACTCTCTTGGAACAGCAGCTTGACGAACGCAAAAAACGGGAAGCGATGCACCATCGAGTACCCGATCGACAGGCACAACTCTCAACTTTCTACACTCGGCTATTTCGGTGTCGTCGCCGGAATACCGACCAGCATCTCGACCGCTGTCGGCTTTCCGTCGGCTCGTGTCGCTGGGTGAAACTTCCATCTTCCAAACGCCGCCAGCGCTGCCTCGTCAGCAATCGAGCCTACACCTTGATACACCTTCAGGCCTTTCACCGTGCCGTCCTTTGCGATCTCTCCGCGCAACACAATCATCCGGTCGCGCTTGTATCTCGCGATCGGCGGCCGGTGAAAATCGAACTTCTTCAAGGCCCAGGGCGGACTGATTCCCGCGCCGAAATGTACTGTAGCAGTTGCCGGGTCCGCTTTGGGCGGCGCGTCTGGCGCTTTTTTCTTGTGCCGGCAGTACTGCAGCACCCACGGTTTTCCCGGCATCGACAGGTAAATTGTGTACACCGTCGAGCAGTCCAGCACGCCGTAGGCGCCCAGCCCTCCGCCGCCGATCGGGCCGGCCGTGACGATCAGATTGATCTTCGGAATGTTGGCCGCCTTCATTACCGGATACACCAGGTTCTTCGCCATCCAGGGCGGCAGCACGCCTTCCGCATTTCCCGAACCGTTGCTCGTCGGACCGAAAGCAGCCACCGCCGAAGCCCCTTCCGCGTCCGCGCCCACGTCGCCTGAAATCGTTGCCGCGCCGTTTCCGGCGCCCTTTCCGGCCGCATTCGCCGCACCCGCGTTCGCAGTCCCACCAGCACCCATCGCCGGCCCACCCGGCCCGCTCGGCACGCCCGTCTTGCCGCCCAGAAGCGAAACCGAAAACGCCCCATACCGGTTTCCGACTGGCAAGCTCATCAGATTCGTAGGCGGCGTCGGGTTCGCCCCCATAACGAGCAGCCCGCGCGCGTTCCGCGAACCGGTGCCCTTCCGCTTCGTCGCATAGATCGACCCGAGCGCCTGCTCCGGCGCGGGCAGCGGCAAGGCAACCTCCGGGCTGGCCAACACCGGCTGTTTTTGGTTAGGAACCTGGACTGCCAGAGCCATATCCGGAATCACCGGCGCAGGCACGTTCATCGCCGCCGCACCCGGTGTCGGTTTTCGCACCGCTTTCGGCGCCGGTCCTGCCGTCGGCACCTGCAGGTCGTGCGGCGTCGTTATGCCTGCCAGCAGCACGTTCGGCAGTGGCACGTAGTGGTGAATCCGCAAGTCGGGCGGCGTACCCGCCTCGATAATCGTCTGCTCGTGGTTATCGGCGTGCGGCGGTTTCAGCACCAGCGTGAACTTTGGCGCCGGCGAAGGTTTCTTCAGGCCTGCTCCGGCCGCGCGCCGCGCCCCGTGGCTCGGCGCCGCTTTGGCCGTCTCCCTACGCCCCTTGGCCGCGGACTTCGGCCGCGAGTGAATCTCCACCTTGTGCGGCGGCAAGGGGAAGAAGATCGGCGCGTTCGCCTGGATCAGCGGCAGCGTCACGTGGCTCTGATCGTTGAATAACATGCCCCACGGCATCCGCAGTATGAAAAAGATCACCGCGAAATGGACCAGCAGCGACGTAGTCACCGAGCGCTTCCGTCGCGGCCGCCACAGCCGCATCGGATGCGGGTCGAAGAATCTTACCCAGCCGCCCGGCTTCGGCGTTCGCCCCGAGAGCAGCACTCTCAACGCGCTTGCACAGTTGCGCAGACGCGACTGATGGCGCAGCAGCACTCTCGGCTCGCCGCCAGTTCCCCAACGATCTATCTTTGGATCACCCACCCGATTCCTATCCCCTTAATCCGGACGTTCAACTCCGCACTTGGCCCCGAGTCGACCACAGTCTCCGATTGTGCACAAATGGCACAGGCAATCGGCCGTATTTGGCAACACTTTGCGGTCTCAGGTGCCTCCAGAGTCAACACCGCTGGCTTTTCTGCTGCAACTCCCTGTCCTTCTGCCAGCCTTTTCTACTCTCCCTCCTTCTGGCATTCTGATTGCGGCGCTATACTGGCCAACCCAGCGGGTATTCGCTGGTTTGGCCAATCGGCTGATTTCTGGAGGGCCAGGTGGCTGCTCATCGTGGATTCGCCAATCCTTCGCACCGAAGCAACGACTCCCGTTTTCGCTTTCCTTGGGGGAGCCTAGGAATGCTTATCCTCGCCTTTGCCGCCGCACTCCCAGCCCACGCACAAGCCGCGGCTGAATACGGCGGCTCAGTCGGGGTCAGTGCGGGAACCGTTTCCTCCCAACCGGGACTCTTCCGCCCCGGCCGTGGCGGTCCCAAAAACTCCCTTTTCCTGGCGAAACCCAAAGGACCCACACCCCAGCAGATCAACCGCAAGTGGTTCGCCAAGCAGGCGGGGAAGAAAGGAGCGCAACTGACGCTCCACGTCGCGCCGGTTGGATCGAGCGTCTGGATCGACGGCAAGTTCGTTGGTTACGCGCCGCTCACGCTCACGTTGCCCGCCGGCAAGCATAAGATCAGCCTGCTCGGTCCGCGCCAGCAACACGGCAACCGCGAAATCGACCTCTCGTCGGGGAAAAACCAAAAGCTCGACTTCCGGCTTCATCAGGTCTATCCCTCGACGGTTTCGATCCCCGCTTTCGGCCAGCCGCACTAGCCTGCTCTTCTCGCCCGAAACGCTGCTGGCGTGTTCGCGAGAAGACCCGCCGCCAGGGCGATCGCGATGCTTTCCGTCTGCCTTACCAGGAACGGATGCCTTTTGCCGCGGACTCCAGTTCCTTCTCCGCGTCTTCAGGGCTCACGAAGTAGTTCCGGCACGCCCGGTCGATCGCGCCGCGATCCACCGCCGGGTCCCTGCCCTCGTATCGCGCCGTCCACACGATCTGATGAACGATGTCGTTCGGATAGCAGGGCCGTAGCGGCTGGTGATATCGGGTGTCGAGCAGATCGATGAAGTAGTTGGCCATCTCTTCCTGGTATTCCAGCGAAAACTTCTCGCAGCACCGCCGGAAAATCTTCTTGTAGGCCGGCGCCGGTGGGTACCCCAGCCGGATTTTGTTCTGAATCCGGCGCATGAACGCCTCGTCGGCAAGCTCCATCGGATTCAGGTTCGTCGCGAATACCACAAACAGATCGAAGGGAATCTCGAACTTCTTTCCGCCGCGCAGCGTCAGGAAGTCCACTCGCCGGTCCAGAGGCACGATCCACCGGTTCAGCAGGTCTTCCGGACGGATCCGCTGGCGCCCGAAGTCGTCGATAATCAGCACACCGTTGTTCGCCTTCATTTGCAGCGGCGCTGAATAGAACCTGCTGATCGGGTTCATCTGCAGGTCGAGCATCTCCGGCGTCAGTTCGCCGCCGACGAAGACTCGCGGCCGCCGGCAGCGCACCCAGCGCGTATCCGCCTCGCCCCAGCTCGGTTGCTCGAGCGGTTTATGCGTCGTCGCGTCGTAGGTCACGATAATCTGGCTGTCCACCTCCACCGCGTAGGGAATCCACACCCAGTCCGGGTAGATGTTCGGCAGCGTCTCGGCAATCGAGGTCTTCCCGCCGCCCGTCGGGCCGTAAACGAAAATCGACGTGCCGGAAACAACCGCCGTGCCCACCCGCTCGAGCGTTTCATCGCTCAGCACGAGGTGATCGAACGCCTTCCGGATGTCTTCCGGGTGCACGTCCGCTCCCTGCACCGTCTGCGACCGCACCACCCTCACATATTCCTCCAGCGACACCGGCGCCGGACCCACATACTGGTTCAGTTCCAGCAGGTCGATCGCCCGCCGCTTGCCACCGTCGGTCGCCGAGATCCGGTGGATTCCGGCGATCATCCCCTTCACCTCGCACAGGTGCTCGCGGCGCATCGCATTGAACAGCTCTTCGATTACGTGCAGGCTCAACTGCATGCGCTCGCCCAGTTCTCGCAGCGTCATTTCGCCCGAAACGAAGAGCGTCTTCAGCGCCAGATCTTCCAGCAGGCTGCGCCTTATCCCCGTATCCGGCACGGTATGCGGCGCCGGCAAGGTCGGCTGTTGAGTGGAAACCTGCGTTTCAGGCATGGGCATCTCCTGCTGCGAAATCAGGCTCGCCCGGCCCCTGCGGGCTCGGGAAAGGCCTGTAGAGTCTGTTCAGCAAATTTTGAAATCCTGCACGTCGGCTGCCAGACGCTCCTGCCTTCCACCGGCTGGCAGCCCCGACCGGTGCAGTCCAACGTCTTGAATTCTTCTTGTTCCACGCACTCGATGGAGCGATCATAGTCAAGTAGCAGGTGTGTTGTCAGCCCCCGCGTCGCTCATTGTCGCCCAACAGATTACGGGGGTGGTTCGCGAAATGACGAACCGACCGCGCCCCAGGTGACATCCAAGTAGGTGGGAAGGCAGCTTCGGCCACGTCCGCTGGCCGAAAGGGAGGGGGCATGAGCGAAAAGGCGGTTCAATCCCTTTTCCCCCGTTTTTGTTTGACCACGGCTATCCTGTTTTCCCTGTCGGCGCTGATCGCCGCTCCCGCGTGGGCTCAACGCGGCTCACGCGGCCCGGCCAATCGTGGCCCAGTCGGCCCGCCACCAATGCCAATGGGACAGCCGATGCAGCAGCGCCGCATGCCCCCTCCAATGCATCCCTCCGCACCCATGCCGCCAATGCGGCCTGCTCCCATGCCACCCATGCGGCCCGCGCCGATGCCACCCATGCGCCGGGCGCCTATGCCGCCGATGCGGCCGCCGGCTCCCGCGCCACGTCCCGCACCGCCGCCGATGCGTTCTCCCTCGGGCGCTCCTCACAGCCGCCAGCCGGTTCCCAAGGCGCAGCCCACTGTTCGCACGCGGCCGTCGTCTCACCCTGCCGGCCGCCCGATGCCTTCCACGGCGACCACGTCGGGCAAGGCGGCCACTTCGTCGGGCTCAACGTCCACGCGCACTTTCCAGCCTTTCACCTCCGAGACGGCGCATCTGCCCGCCTACTCACCCGATACCCCTGAAAGCTACCGCCTGCGCCTGGCCAAGATCCGCGCCCTGCGTGAGCAACTCTCTTTCTCTCCCTCGAATTACTATTCCTATGGTTACGGCTATCCGTACGGCTACCCGTATGGTTTTGGCTACCCCTACGGGTATGGATACGGGTATGGATACGGCATGATCCCTTGGGGTGATTACTGGGGCGCGTCGTTGTTTCTCAACTCCGGATTCTGTGATTCGTCCATGTTCTGGCCCCGGAGCCCATACGGCTACCTGATGCCTTTCGGCTATGGCTTCTCTTCTTCTTCCTATCTCTTCTCGTCGCCATTTTTCTTCTCGCCTTTCGACACCTCCTTGCTGCCCTTGGGCAGTCCTTTCGGGTGCGGCTATCCGTATCAGGGCAACATGTTTTTCAATACCCAATTTTCTTCGCTCGCCTTCAGCTCCTACTGCCCGCTTTGCACGCTGAACGGACCGGACTTCGCCACTTTCGCCGTCGACAATCCTTTCCTGTTCTCCCTGGCGACGCCGCTTCCGACTCCGGCCGGAAGTCCCCTGTCCGCTTCCAGTGCTGCCGCCGCATCTTCCACTGGCAACGCCTCCCTGGTTGGCGGCCTTTTCGGCTCCGCCACCACAACTTCGGCCTCCAACGGCACAGCGGCGACAGTCGAGTCAGGCAAGCTATCTCCGCCTCGCCCCATCTCGCTCATCTTCAAGAGCGGTTCCACCGTTCAGGCACGCGACTACTGGCTCGCCGACGGTAGTTTCCACTACGTCACAATCGACGGGGTTGGGCACACAGTCCCGCTCGGTCGGCTCGACATGCGCGCGACGATGAAGGCAAACAGCCAAAACGGCTTGCGTTTTCTCCCCTCCACCTCGCAGCCACAGGAGCACCAGCCTTGAGCGGCCAGGAGGCACGCATCGGCAGTTGAGGAACTGCGGACCATCGCCATGAGATTTCCCTCGACCACACGTTTCGCCATTGGCGGCAATGCGCTTCTCGCCGTATTACTGCTTTTCGGCGCGCCGGCCGCACCCGCACACGCCCAGCGCGTCCCCCTGCAAACGCGCAACCCCTCCGCCGCAAAACCCTCTCTACCACCGTCGCCCGTGCAACGCCCTCTACCTCTGCCGCCGCCCCCGGTCGCCCCTGTCCGGCCCATCACCGCCGCGCCGGCGCAACGGCAGCCTGGTGTACCACTGGCGCCGATCCGTTACGGGTCTCCGACGGTTCCCGTCGTCCAGCCAATCACTGGCGCGCCCGCGGGCCAGCCTGCGGGGATTCAGCCCATTCGCCTGCCTGGCGTGTTCGCCATCGGTCGCAAGTTCCCTGCCATGGGGCGCCCGATTGAAACAGTCGGCGCCGCGCAACCGCAGCTTCCGCCCGCCACGCGCCGCCTGCTACTCTCCGCGCCGCCCGCGCCCACACTCGTCCCCGCGGCTCCGCCGGTTCCCCGCGTTCGCCCGCTCCTGACACACTTTTCCGGCATCGCCCAACTACCGCCTGACGCCAAGGTCTATTGCTCGCCTGATAGCATCCTCTACAACACCGGGGCGATCTGCTTCAATCCAGACACGGAAACGATCAATCCGGAGTTCTATCCCTGGGGCTTGTTTGCTCCGCCGCCCCAGCTCACCCCGCACGGTTTCATCAGTCTGTTTCCTGTCGGCCTGCTCATACAACCCTGCCCGCAATGCGCCCTTGCCGCCGCGGGACTGATTCCCTCGCGCAGTCCGTTCGACCGCTGGTGGTATCTGACCTCCGGCTTGGCTCGCTTCCCGTCTTTTCATCGCTTCACCGTCCCGGCGCAACCTGCACCGCCCAGCTCGGCTGTCCGTTCCACGAAGTCTTCCGGTCCGGCGGTCGTGCTCGTGCTCCGAAGCGGAACCCGCGTACTCGTCAGCCGCTACTGGCTCGGCCAGGACTGGATGCTGCACTTCATCACCGTCACCGGCAGCCGCCGCGCCGTCGGACTCAATCAACTCAATCTCCAGGCCACCGGCGCCGCCAACTACGACCGCGGCGTCACCTTCGTCCTCCCCGGATGGCCGGAACCTCAGCCCAATCACTGATCGCCCTTCCGCGGCGCGGACACTTTTCTCCGCGCTTTCTCCGCTCTCTCGCGCCCTCTTCTCTTCGCCTTCCCACCCCGTGCTACCATCGACCAAAGGAGCGCACAAATGGATTCACCTTCCACCCCCAAGGCCATTGCTGTCATTCCCGCGCGCTACGAGTCCGCCCGTTTCCCCGGCAAAGCGATCGTCGATTTGGCCGGCAAATCGATGATCCAACGCGTCGTCGAGCGCGCAGCCAAGGCCGCCACTATCGACCGCGTGCTGGTGGCGACCGACGACCAGCGCATCGCTGACGCCGTCAAGGCCTTCGGCGGCGAAGCCGTAATGACGCGAACCGATCACCGCTCCGGGACAGAGCGCCTGGCCGAAATCGCCGCGCACGTCGAGACGTCCATCTTCGTCAACGTACAGGGCGACGAGCCATTAATCGATCCCGCGGCCATCGACCTCGCCGTGGCAACGCTCGCCGACGCGCCCGACGTCTCCGTAGCCACTCTGACCACCCCGATTCTCGAGCCCACTGTGCTGATGGACGCCAACGTGGTCAAGGTCGTGCTCGATTTCGATTCCAACGCGCTCTACTTCTCCCGCGCGCCGATTCCCTGGATGCGCGATACCGCCGCTTCCGTCTCGCCACGCTACCTCAAGCACATCGGCGTCTACGTCTATCGCCGCGACGCCTTGCTCGAATTCCCCACGCTCCCGCCCGGCGAGCTCGAACGTATCGAGCAACTCGAACAACTCCGTTGGCTCGAAAACGGGTATCAGGTCCGCGTGGCTCAGACCGAATACGATTCGATCAGCATCGACGTCCCCGAGGACGTCGCCCGCGTCATCGAGCGACTGTCTCATGCGCAGGAAAAACAGGGCTGAGCACCGGGCTGAGCACCGGCTTGTGAGCCCGCACTCCTTCCGGTAGAATGACCGGCGACGGTATCCAGCCGGACGTAGCGGACGCGGAGGTCGGTTCGGAATCAGACGAATGGCAGCGAAATATATCTTTGTGACCGGTGGCGTCGTTTCGGCCTTGGGAAAAGGAGTCGCCGCCGCCTCCATCGGCTGCCTGCTCGAAAGTCGTGGACTTCGCGTCACCCTCCAGAAGTGCGATCCCTATCTGAACGTCGATCCCGGCACCATGTCGCCCTATCAGCACGGTGAGGTTTACGTCACCGAGGACGGCGCCGAAACCGATCTTGACCTCGGCCACTACGAGCGCTTCACCAACGCCCGCCTTACCCGCGAAAACAACTGGACCAGCGGCCGCATCTACGAGTCCATCCTCGCCCGGGAACGCCGCGGCGACTATCTCGGCAAGACCGTCCAGGTGATCCCGCACGTCACCGACGAGATCAAGGCCGCTTTCCGCCGCGTCGCCGAAGGCGTTGATGTTGTTATCGTCGAGATCGGGGGCACGGTCGGCGACATTGAATCGCTGCCTTTTCTCGAAGCCATCCGCCAGATGCGCCTCGAGCTGGGACCGGAAAACACGGTGTATTGCCACGTCACCCTGGTGCCGTTCCTCCAAAGCGCCGGCGAGCTGAAGACCAAGCCCACGCAGCACAGCGTCAAGGAGATGCTCAGCATCGGCGTTCAGCCCGATGTCCTGCTCTGCCGCAGCGATCGACGCCTGCCGGGCGACCTCAAGAGAAAGATCGCTTTGTTCTGCAACGTCGCGGAATCTTGCGTCGTTTCCGCACCCGACGTCGACACCATCTACGAAGTCCCGCTTTCCTTCCAGCGCGAGGGCCTCGACGAGCAGATTCTCCGCCTGCTGCGCCTCGACGCCCCGCCGCACGACCTCGCCCCGTGGCAAGACCTCGTCGAGCGCATCCGCCATCCCGAGGGCCAAGTCCGCATCGGTGTCGTCGGCAAGTACGTCCAACTCGAGGATGCCTACAAAAGCCTGCGCGAAGCCCTTGCCCACGGCGGGCTCGCCCACAATCTCCACACCGTCATCGAATGGGTCGAAGCCGAGGAGATCGATTCCCAGGAGACTGCAACCCGCCTGCTATCCTCCATGGACGGCATTCTCGTTCCCGGCGGTTTCGGCAAGCGCGGCATCAGCGGCATGATCGAGGCGATCCGCTACGCCCGCGAGAACCAGGTTCCTTATTTCGGCATCTGCCTCGGAATGCAGTGCGCCGTGATCGAGTTCGCCCGTAACGTCGCCGGCCTCGAAAATGCCAACTCCACCGAATTCGAGGCCCACACCCCGCACCGCGTCATCTACAAACTACGCGAACTGATCGGCATCGAGGAGATGGGCGGCACGATGCGCCTGGGCAGCTGGCCCTGCCGCCTGGAACCGGGCACTTTCGCCGAGCGCGCCTACAGGGCGACTGAAATTCACGAGCGCCATCGTCACCGCTACGAATTCAATCGCGATTACGAGCCCGCGCTCACGGCCGCCGGCCTGCGCATCAGCGGCCGCACCCCGGATTCGATTTACGTCGAGGTCGTCGAAATTCCGGACCACCCCTGGTTCCTCGGCTGCCAGTTTCACCCCGAGTTCAAATCCAAGCCGCTCGCCCCGCATCCGCTCTTCAGCGCTTTCATTGGCGCCTCCCACGCCCACCGCGAGCGCCGCAGCGCCAACTCCCCATCCGATTCCCGCTCCGTGTCCCGCCAAGTCCCCGCCGTCTGATCCGCCGCGAGCACCCGGCAGCACATCACCCCAGTGGCACAGGCCTCAGGCTGTGTCTTCCATCCAGCGATACCGGCACGACGCAGCCTCCGCACCCGCCATCACTCCTTCACCACGCCTCGGAAACCCGTGCTCCTCTCCCGGCCTCCCGCCCTCTATTTGTGCCCGTCCCACGGCGGATCGAGTTGCCGTCACCGCCGTCAGGATAGGCGCTCATCACTCCGGTGGCCGCTGGGCCGTAGAACATCGATAACGTTACGCAATTGCAACAAGAACCGGTCAGGCGTATGCTCGCGCTCGGTCGCAGATCAAGAACGAAATTCCGAGTGGGGACGCTGAGCACGCCGTGATGGGGGAAGGCGACGCTGCGATGGCTGGAGACAACATATTGCCCGACGCGTCGGCGGTTCGCCGCCCGCATCGAACGCCCGCCAGGTGCCTCGACTTCCACAGGCAACGCATCGCGTGGCGTGATCCGCAGGGGGTGCACTATTATTTCACCGATCCGACCGGCTCGACGCGCGTGGTGACGGACTCGAGCGGAAGCGTCTGCTTCGACGCCGACTATTACCCCTATGGTCAGGAGATCGACTTCACCAACTCGTGCTCACCCACGTACAAGTTCGCGGGTTACGAATTCGATTCGGAAACGGGCAACTACTATGCCTACGCCCGCTATTACGACCCGCGGCTCGGCCGCTTCCTGAGTCCTGATCCGCTGGGTGGCGCCATGGGCAATCCGCAGTCGCTAAACCGTTATTCGTATGTCCTCAACGATCCCGAGAGCCTAACCGACCCGTCGGGGGCGTGTACTCAGAAATTTGCTTATGGCATGTTCGTGGGCGGGACCTACCTCGGTGGTGGGGTAACAAGCCTCGACACCCCTGGGTCCTGTCCCCCACCACCTCCGCCAGCCCCGCAGTACAACTGGCAGGGTGTCTATGAGGGTTATGACTCGGCCTTCCAGCAGCAAGTGGACGCGATCGACAACGGAGGCTGGGGTACGCAAGGGCCCTTGGCTGTCGGCGGCGGAACGCTTCCAGCGCCACAGACGCCTCCACCTGTCCCGGCGAAGGGTCTTTTCCAATGTGCCTCAGATGCAGCGGAGAGCGTGAGCATTGCCGCGGATTTACAGCACATTCCGGGGCTCAATTCGGGAGTGGGTGCGTTTGCCACTACCGCTCTGTTCGGGAACCCTTTCAGCGGAGTGACGGATCTCGTAACGAGCTTCGGAACAGGCGAGGCCGGGGGGCACAACGTGTTCTACAACATGGGGCTGGGCGTGGCGGCCGGGCCGACGCAGGGGTTTGGACCGGTGTTTGATGCCCTGGGCCATTCGGTGGAGGGGACGCCGTGGGGCTCGGGTCCGGCGGATGCGGTGGCTGCTGCGCTGTTCGGAGAGTACGCCACGGGATTCGGCGAGGCGAACGATGTCT
>JBJKSI010000064.1:0-30739 GCA_046704165.1 Candidatus Acidiferrales bacterium | reverse complement strand
CCCGGCAACGACCGAGAGCTCTCTAACTCGGGGGGGGGGGCGGTGGCGCTGTGGCGGGGGACCTCGATCGAGGTTGGGCACCTGACGCGGGCGGCGCGAGACGTCGCGCGCGCGGCGGTGCTGGCGCGGACCTACGAGGGCGAAGTACGAGAATTCAAGCGGCGGCTGATTTTGCGGACGCTGCGGGAATGCGGCTGGCGCAAGGCGGAAAGCGCCCGGACGCTTGGCGTGGCCCGCACCTACCTGCACCGGCTGATCAATCAGCTGGACATCCGGGAAGAGGGAACCGGCGAAGACGACGCTTCCGATCCTTCGCTGCCAACGCAGCACTTGGTGTAGCCTCTTCTGAGAGGCGCGGAACGCGAGGGAAGGACGTTCGAAGCCGAGACAGCCGCGGAGGCGGCGGGCGAGTCGGGTATCCACAGGCAAAGACCGCCAAGGGAAATGGATTTTTCCTCCACAGTCGTGAACCCACCAACCGAGGACGGCGATTCCGGACAGGGACTGGTGGGAAAGGTGTGCCTGCCGTTTCTGAAACGGGCGCGGAACGCCGACGGCGGCTGGGGTTACCGGCCGGGAACGGGAAGCGCCGTGGAATCGACGGCATGGGCGCTTTTGGCGCTGGGAAAGATTGATCCGGACGAGGAGACGATCGGGCTCGGGCGCCAGTGGCTCGTGGCGGCGCAGAACGACGACGGATCGTGGGCGACGCGGCCGAATACCGGCGAGGGAAACTGGGTGACGGCGCTGGCGGGACTGGCGCTGTTGGCGACGGACGGCCCGCGAGAGGCAATCGCCAAGGCGGCTGGCTGGGTGACGGGCAGCCAATCGGGCGAGGGCGGCTTGAGGATGCGCCTAAGCCGGTGGCTGGCGGGGAAGAGGAATGTGGTGGAGCAGAATTTCTCTCTGCGGGGATGGAGCTGGACGCCGGGGACATCGAGTTGGGTCGAGCCGACGTCGGTGGCGCTGATCTTTCTGCGGCAACTGCCCGAGGGTTTGGCGCCGGCCGGAGCGGCTGAGCGGCGGCGGATGGGCGAAGCGATATTGTACGACCGCATGTGCCCGGCAGGCGGATGGAATCTGGGGAATCCGAAAGTTTACGGGGTAGCCGGCATTCCGCAAGTGGGTCCGACAGCCTGGGCCCTGCTGGCGTTGCAGGAGCAGGTGGAGCGGGAAGAAATTCGGCGCAGCCTGGATTGGCTGATGGCAAATGCGAACGCAATGGCCGGACCGAGTTCGCTGGCGCTGGCGCATGTCGCTCTGGAAGCCTGCGAGCGTGGGTGCGACGGGCTGGAGGAAAAGCTGAGCCGGCAATTCGAGGCTCAGGGATTTTTTGACAGCGTGCTGTCATTCGCGCAATCGGCGTTTGCGCTGCGGCCGGGAGGCGACGTGTTGCGGTGGGCCGCGGGGCGGTAGGGCAGGGGAACCGGTGGCAATCTCTACTCATCCACTGATGCCTTCGACGAACCGGCCACCTTCGCGTGTGGCGATCCGGAGCGCAGCAAGCTACGAAAGTGACCTGGCGGCGCTGATCTCGGAAACGCTTGCGGAATTCCCACTGCAGGTGAAAGGGAAGACCGTACTGCTGAAACCGAATCTGGTGCAGGCGGACCCGGATTTCGTAATCAACACGCATCCGGCGGTGATCGCGGCAGCGCGCGAGAGTTTCCTGCGATTGGGCGCGGCTCAAGTAACGATCGCAGAGGGTCCGGGCCACGAGCGCGACACGGAAGGAATCCTCGAGGAAATCAGGCTGCGGTACTGGGTAAAGCACCTGAACCGGGAATTTGTGGACCTGAATCTGGACGAGGTGCGACGCGTGGCGCTGCGGACGCGAGCCTCGAAACTGCGGGAGCTGTACCTGCCGGCAGCCGTGCTGGGCGCGGACGTGGTGGTGTCCATGCCGAAGATGAAAACGCACCACTGGGTCGGGGCGACGCTGTCGCTGAAGAACCTGTTCGGCGTTGTGCCGGGTAGCTGCTACGGCTGGCCGAAAAATCTGTTGCACTGGGCGGGAATCGAAAATTCGATTCTGGACCTGGCGACAACGGTGCGACCCGATTTTGCAATCGTCGACGGGATCGTGGCCATGGAAGGGAACGGCCCGATTCAGGGAACGCGGAAGGCGGTGGGCGTGCTGGTGATGGGTGACGACCCGGTAGCGGTAGACGCGACGGCGGCACGGGTTATGGGACTGGCGCCAGAGAAGATAGGGTATTTGAACAAGGCGGGCTACGTCCTCGGGCACATCCGCGAGGAGAAGATCGAGCAGATGGGGAAGCGGGTAGCAGAGGTGAAGAAGCCTTTCGTGGTACTAGAACAGTTCTGTGAACTGGTTGAGCACGGAGACGAGGGGAATCGCTCGCAGTCGGGGTAACGAAGTAGTACATAACAAGGCATTAGCAAATGCGTGACAGGTCGATTATGGCGTGGGGCAAAAGAATTCGAGGTTTTCGAGGGACGCGCGGTGAACGCGGCGCGGACGTTTTTGAGGCTGCGCTCGTCCTGCCGATTCTGTTGATGGTGATCCTGGGGCTGTTCGCATTCGGACGCGGCTGGGACGTATACCAGACGATGACGAGAGCGGCTCGTGAAGGCGTGAGACAGGCAGTGACGACCGAATGTGCGACGTGCGGTTCGGGGATGGTGTACAACTCGGCGTCAGACATCGAGGACAACGTGGTATTTCCGATGCTACAGGCGGCGGGGTTGAACACGAACAACTCGGTGCTGCAAAACAGCTACCATCAGGGAATCACGACGCTCGATTCCGCGGGCAAAGTCTGTGGCGCTTATATCACGTTCAGCTATCCGTATGAATTGAGGATACCGTTCATTCCCCAACCGGTTACGACCATCACGTTTACCACCAAGGTGCAGATGCGGCTGGAAAACCAGCCGACGACGTGCACCCCGAGCTGAGAGGACTTATGAGAATGCTGCGGCGCATGCGGACATGGAGAGCGGAGCGGGGTGCGCAGTTGCTGGAACTGGCGCTAGTGCTGCCGGTTTTGCTGGTGCTGACCGCCGGGGTGGTGGACTTCGCGCAGGCGTGGAATCTGCGACAGATCCTTGCGAATGCGGCCCGGGACGGCGCACGGCTGGGATCGACGCAGACCGACCTGGACTTGACGAACACGGATCCGACCTCGGTTCAGCAGATCTGCCAGCAGGTGGCTTCCTATCTGGCAAACGAGAACGTGAGCCTGGCCTTCATGGGCATGACCCCTTCGACCATATCGAGCGCGTGTGGATCGCCGGGAACGGTGGCGAACTCAAGCGGGACGGGCGTGCCGGTGGCGTGGACGTACTATTCGACGGGCACTTACGGACTGAAAATCGAGCGGGAAGTGCAGGTGCCGTCGAGCGGCACGAGTTGCGGGCCGTCAGTGACCTGCATTTCGTCGACGCGAGTGACACTGAATTATCCCTACAACTGGGAGTTTGGATTCGACAAGCTGGTACAGATGATCGGCGCGTCGAGCTATCCCTCGACGATCAATATTCAGGTGTATTCCACGATGGCCAACCTTGCCCCCTGAGGGGGAAAGACAGTCATGAAAATGAAATCGTTTCGTCAGCGGAAGGGAAGAGATCGCGGCGTCAGCCTGCTGATTGTGGCGTTGAGCCTGTTGGTGCTGCTTGGCGTTTCCGGCCTGGCAGTGGACCTGGCGACGCTGTACGTGGCTCGGAACGAGGCGCAGCGCGCGGCCGACGCGGCAGCGCTGGCCGGTGCCGGCGAATTCGTGAGCACGAACATCTCGACCGGCTTGATGACGCCCTCGCAGGCGGCGCCGATTGCGGCGGCACAGGCGGCGCAGGTGGGCAACCAGAACCGGATCATCGGGCGGAATCCGGATCTTTCGGCAACGAATTTCAACGATTCGTGTCCACCACCGACGGGCGTATCCGGCGGGTGCTTCAATTTTTCGGTGACGAACGATCCGCGGATTACCGTGACGGTGTACAAGAAGATGCCGACCTATTTCATGCGGGTGTTCGGGGTGGACTCGATGCCGGTGTCGGTGACGGCGACGGCGGAGGCGTACACTCCGGAGGGAAGTTCGGGGCCGAGCAGTTCGGTGCAGTGCCTGAAGCCGTGGCTGCTGCCGAATTGCGACTATGGCGCATATGACGCGGGTTCGACGCCCGGGCCCGAAGACAATCCGGACTGCAAAAAGCTCAGCGCGAATGGCAGTACCACCCTAGGTTATTACAAGTATTTTGTTGATCCGAGCACAGGCGCGATTGTTCGGCCCGGCCTGACGCCGGACGGGGCGGTGGGCGAGCTGTTGACGATCAAGCCGGGCAATCCTCAAGCCAGCGACGTCTCAGCACCCAGCCAGTTCTGGCCGGTGTTTTTGCCGTCGGACGGGACGTTCACGTGCCCAAGCTGCGCATCTTCGGATCAGCAGAATTCGACGAGCAACAGCGCGGCGCTGTATCGGGAAAACATCGAATGTTGCAGTGATACGACCATCACGTGCGGGGCGACGACTGTGGATCCGATCAGCGGAGACATGGTGGGCCCCACCGGGCAGGGAGTCGATTGCCTGATTCACCAAGGTAATAACGGCTCCGGGCAAGATTACATCAGCCTGGACAGCAGCCTTGCGGTGCCTTTTATCATGTACGCGGGGGCGAACAATCCATACTCGACATCCGGTAGCCAGATTACGACGAGCGATTCCCTCGTGACGCTGCCGCTTTATGACGGCGAAGTGTTGTGTCCGGGCAACTCGTGTCCAACGAGCGTCTCGGTGGACGTTCAAGGCTTTCTGCAGCTTTTCGTCAAGGACGAGGGCGCACCACAGAACTCGGTGGACGCGTACGTGCTGTCGGTTTCTTCGTGCATCGGTAGCACGAGCCAAACTGGCGGCACTGGAACTACAACGCCGATTCCCTCGGTCTCTGGGACGCCGATTCCGGTGCGGCTGATCAACGGAAGCTGATGGCTTCCGTCGTCGGGCCGGACTCCTGCCGGCGCTGAAGCGTCTCAGGCCGCAATGGGCGGCAGGGGCGGCTCCCTAGGGAAGTAAGCGTCGAGCTCGAGTAGTGGTGGCGGGGCAGATTGGTGGAAAGCGGCCTTGGCCGGCTTGGCCAGTGATTTGAGTTTTGTGCAAGCTGACCGGACTTGGCGGAAGCAGTTGGTGAGTCAGGCCGATTACGGCCGGCGGTGGCGATTCCATTCGGACAATTCCTCCCGTTTCTCGGATGACGCAACACCTCTGACATCCGATTCCCTCCTGGCGATGTGATTGCTCTAGTACGTAGGGGGAGTGCTAGTTGTGTCTCCTGTTGATGACTCCGGAGGAAGCGAACAATAACCAACATGGCGAGCACAAGCGATGTAGTCATTGAGCAAGAGGCACGGCCGACGGGGCGGCGCGGGTGGCGGTGGAAGAGGCTGATCTCATTTCCCGTTTTTCTCGGCGTTCTCCTGGTGAGTGTTTCCGCCTATCAGGCACACCATCACATTGCCGATCCTGACACCTGGTGGCATGCGAAGGTGGGACAGATGATTCTGGCCACCGGGCATTTTCCGACTCACGACATCTACTCGTTCACCGTGAAGGGGGAACCGTGGATGGCGTACGAGTGGCTGGGGGAAGTGGCGATAGGCTGGACCGCCAGATGGGGCGTGAAGGGATTGCTGTTGCTGTTGAGCGGTCTGGCCGGCGCGCTGATGCTGCTGCTCTATATCTACGGGACGGTTCGCACGGGAAACGTGAAGGCGTCACTGGCCGCTTGCGCCATCCTCTTACCGCTGGAAGCCGTCTTCTTCACTTTACGACCACAGCTGTTCGGCTACTGCTTTCTGGTGCTGTTGCTGATCCTGATGGAGCTCTACCGTCAGGGACACGAGAAGGTGTTATGGGCGATACCGCCGCTTTTTCTGATTTGGGTGAACACGCACGGCACGTTTTTCCTGGGGCTCGGAATTTTCGGAGTGTTCTGGTTTTGCGGGCTCTTTCATTTCGACTGGAACGGAGTGGAAGCGAAACCGTGGACCAAGAGGCAAAGCCGCAACCTCCTATTGACGATCCTGGCCTCGGTGGCGGTACTTCCACTGACCCCATACGGTACGAAGCTCGCTGCCTATCCCCTCGAAATGGCGCTGTATCAGCCGTTGAACATCAAGAGCATTCAGGAATGGCAGCCGATGAATTTCGGGGCCGGTTGGGGCAAGGCTTTTCTCCTGATGATGTTGGGTTTGTTCCTGGTGCAGCTGTTCTGGAAGCCGCGGTTCCGGCTGTTCGACCTGGTGTTTCTGCTGGTGACGATCGGGGAAGCGGCGCAGCACATCCGATTCATGACAGTGCTCGTCTTCGCATTCCTGCCGTGGTTTGTGGCAACGCTGGGGCGTTGGCTGGAGCCCTACGACGAGCGCAAAGATCAGTATGTGCTGAATGCCGTGCTGATCGCGCTGATTGCCTTCGGTTTCGTCTATTTCTTTCCCTCGCAAAAGAAGATCGATGCGCTGTTGGCAAAAAAGTACCCCATGCATGCCATTGCCTACATGAATTCTCATCCGTTACCTGGGCCGATGTTCAACGACTACGGGTGGGGCGGGTATCTGATCTGGACCTATGGAACTACGCGCGGGACGACGCATCCGGTTTTCATCGACGGCCGCGCGGACATCTACGAGTACGGCGGCGTATTGAGGGACTATTTGAATATCGAGAAGATTGCAAACGATACGCCGGAATTGCTGGCCAAGTACCAGATCCGATCGGCCCTGATCAGCTCGAAGTCTTCACTGGCAACCTATTTGAAGGCATTGCCCGGCTGGAAGCTGGTGTTCGCGAACAAATTGGCGGACATTTTCGTGTTTCAGGGAAGCTATCCAACCGCGAGACAGATCAAGTCTTAGGGCGTTCCCAACCAAGCTCAGCTCGGGGTGCCAGTGTCACCAAAACAAGACGTTTTTTAGGCGGTTGCGGGCAGCGACCGGGCGGCATGGAAGTCTAAGTGGCAGAGGTTCTAGAACTAAAGGACAAGATGGACTGGATCGGCAGGCTGGTAGACCGCATGCAACGTAAGAAGCGCCAAGAATTCGGGGTTGTGTGCGTTAGGAAGACGATGGGAACAGCGAATTTGGGTTCGAGGGAAGACATATGGAAGGGAGGGGGATTGCCGGTTCGGAAACGTTCGGAATCGGCTGGTTGCTCTCTCGGTCTTTGGCAGTGCAAGTGCAACATTTGCGGGCGAAAGGCACGGGTTAATCGTGCCGGTGACCGCTCTCCAAGGAGGGAAGGAAATGAAGAATCTGCTTCGTCGGTTGTGGAAGGAAGAAGAAGGCCAGGACCTGGTCGAATACGCTCTGCTGGTGGTTCTGATCGCGCTCGGCGCCATCGCTGCCATGCAGGGTCTGGCAAACGCTATCAGCGATGCGTTCGCGAACGCCGCAAGCAACCTGACGGCTGCCAGCAGCAGCAGCTAGTCGGTCCGGTTTCGTTCGTCCATGGATCACTGGAGGGGGGCAATCCCCTCCAGTGGACTGGGCGGAAGTGGAGGCCATGCGGTTCAAGGACACCGCATTTCAGGCCGAGGCCGTCTGGGAAGGCGGCATCCAGTGCTTCGGTGCATGTAGCAAGTGCCCCGGAGGCTCGGCGGTATGCCGTAGGGAAAAGCTCTCCGAGGAGGCAAGGCAATGAAGATGCAATCGCTGCTCCGTCGTCTGTGGGAAGAGGAAGAGGGTCAGGATCTGGTCGAGTACGCGCTGCTGGTTGTGCTGATCGCGCTGGGCGCCATCGTGGCGATGAAGGGTTTGTCGGCTGCGATCAGCGATGTGTTTTCAAATGCGGCCACGAACCTTGCCGGGCAGGCCGCCAGCGCCACCTAGTCGGTCCGTTTTTCTTTGTTCTCGGGTCGCTGGAGGGGAGGGTTCCCCTCCCGGCGACTGCGGGGCAGATACGCAATCGCACAAGCCTTACAGGCGAATCTCTTCACTCGGTTGGCACCGGCCGGCGGGGGTCGTGTACCCGAAACGACGAGGGGTGCACGCTGTGGTACTTCCGCGACGACGCTGGTTCAGGAAACTCGCTCGGAGCGACAGGGAAGGGCTCGCGGGGCGGGTATAAAATTCTCCAGTGGTTAGAATGTAAACACGGCCTTCAGGAATCGATACTCGCGAAACAAGCTCCTGTTAACATGATGCGCGGCATTCGGGAACAAAGGTGATGAGCGCCGATCTTTCGACACATGTACCTTGGGTTCTTGCCGTCATTTTGACGCTGGTTGCGGGTTTGGGCGACTTGCGAAGCCGACGAATACCGAATCGGCTGACGGTGTCGGCGCTGGTGCTCGGGTTGGCAGTAAACGGCGTATTGGGCGGCTGGCACGGGCTATTGCTTAGCTTTGAAGGGGCGCTGGTGGGGTTGGGAGTGCTGCTGCCCGCGGTGCTGCTGCGCGGGCTAGGCGCAGGGGATTGGAAGCTGATGGGCGCGCTGGGGGCGATGGTAGGTCCGTACCTGGCGATCGCGATCCTGCTCGTCGCGGTGGTGATGGCGGCGCTGTGGGGAGTGGTCGAGATGGTCCGGCAGCGCAGAGTGAAGTCGACGTTACGGAACTTGTGGGAACTGGTGCACGGCTTTTTCGTATTTGGCTTGCGGCCCAATCCCAACATTTCGATCGATTCCCAGCCATTGATCAAGCTGCCTTTTGGCGCGGTAACGGCCGTTGCGACCGCTTTGGCGCTTTCAGTGGCATGGCTGGGGCGGTGACGGAAAGGGAGACGGGGAAATGAACCGGAGGCGTCTACTAATCGGTTTGGCGGCGGCAGTGGTACTGGCGGTGCTGGCGAGCACGTTTGTGTACAAGCAGATCCGCCAGACGCCGGTAGTGAAGCAGCAGCAGGTGCCGGCGACAAAGATTGTCGTGGCGGCTACACCATTGCCGCTGGGAACGAGGCTGAACGCAAATGATGTTCGTCTGCTTCCCTGGCCGGGGAACGAACCGGTGCCGGGGATGTTTACACGGGTACAGGATGTGGTCGGCCGGGCGTTGATCACAAACGTGGTGCAGAATGAACCGATTCTGCAAACGAAACTGGCTCCGCGGGAGGCGGGTGCGGGACTCCCCGCGACGATTCCCGAAGGGATGCGGGCGGTTTCGGTAGCGGTAAACGAAGTGATCGGTGTCGCCGGGTTCGTTCAAGCGGGAACGATGGTGGACGTGATCGCGGTTGGCTCGCCGGGTGGTCAGAGCGGCAGCCAGACGCTGGCCAAGACGGTGCTGGAGAACGTGAAGGTGCTGGCCGCCGGCCAGCAGGTGACCGAGAACGCACAGGGCAAGCCGCGAACGGTGCCGGTGGTGACGCTGCTGGTGACGCCGGAACAGGCGGACAAGCTGACGCTGGCGGCAACGCAGGCGCGGATTCAATTGGCTCTTCGAAACACCATCGATACGAAGATCGTGCATCCTCCGGCCGTATTGCAGTCGGAACTACTCAGTCCAACCGGTGCAGTGGCGCCCAGAAGGGGTCCGATTCGGCGCGGGCGGCCCCGGCGGGTGGTGCCCAGGAGGCCGGCGCCCTACGTGGTGGAAGTGATCAGTGGAACCAAGCGGGAAACGAAGACATTCCCCAATCACTAAAGGCCGGTGAGGAATATGGTTAACGCAAAGCGGAGTGCATGGCTGGGCCTGATTCTGATGGCGATTTTTGCGGTGGGGGTGGGCGCGAGACAGCGGCCAGCGGCGGGAACGTCGCTACCGCAGACGCTGCACCTGCTCGTGAACCGGTCGCTGGTGATTACCTCGCCAGTGCGGATCACTCGGCTGTCGATCGCGAATCCGAACATTGCCGAAGCGGTGGTGATCAGCCCGTATCAGGTGTTGGTGAACGGGAAGACGCCGGGCGCTGTGACAATGATCTTGTGGGGTGCGAACGGGGAGAGCCAGTCGTTCGACATCTACGTCGACGTGGACGTGCTGGCGCTGAGCCAGAAGATTCACCAGGTGTTCCCGTCCGAGCACGTACAGATCGAGGCATCGAAGAACATTGTGATGCTGACCGGGCAGGCGTCATCGGCGGCCGTGGCCGAGCGGATCTACCAGTTGGTCTCGGCGGAAGTGCCGAAGGTGATCAGCCTGATTCAGGTGCCGACGGCGCCGACCGAAGGGCAGATCCTGCTGGCGGTGAAGTTTGCCGAGCTGGACCTGAGCGCGGCGAAACAGTGGGGCTTCAACGTCTTCAGCTTTCCGAGTGGCGTGACGAAATCGCTCGGCGTGATCCAGACGCAGCAGTTTGGGCCGTACTCGGCGAGCACGATTTCCTCGGGTTCGGGTGGCGCCTCGTCGTCGAACCTGCAGACGAGTAACTTGTTGAACCTGTTCATTTTCCGTCCCGACGTAGGCATGGGGCTATCGGTACAGGCACTCGAATCGAGAAACCTGCTGCAGATTCTGGCGGAGCCCAACCTGCTGACGGAGACAGGCAAGGAGGCTAGCTTCCTTGCCGGTGGAGAATTTCCGTTTCCCGTGGTACAGGGTGGAGCGGCCGGGTCAGTGCCGACGGTCACGATCCAGTTCAAGCAGTTTGGCGTGATCCTGCACTTCACGCCAACGCTTACGGCCGACGGTAAGATTGACCTGAAAGTAGCGCCGGAAGTGAGCACGCTGGACTTCACCAACGCACTGCAATTTCAGGGCTTCCTGATTCCGGCGATCTCGACCCGGCAGGTTTCGAGCGAGATGCTGCTGAAGAACGGGCAGACGTTTGCAATCGCCGGGTTGATGAACAGCCAGGTGCAGAACGTGTTGAACAAGATCCCGTGGTTGGGAGACTTGCCGATTTTGGGCAAACTGTTCAATAGCAAGTCGACGACCAAGACGGATCAAGAGTTGCTGGTGCTGGTGACTCCGCATATAGTGAAGCCATACGGTCCAGGCAAGGCGCCGAAAGGACCGAAATTCCCCGTGCCGTTTATGACGTGGCCTCCTCCGTCTTCCAAATCCGCTCAAGGGGCGAAAGGGAAGAAGTAAGCGGAGAAGGGAGTCGGTAGGCTCGGGATGGCGAGACAGAAAAATTCATGCTGAGGGCATTTATTGCAAGCGCTGACCTGCAAAGCAGCCAGCAACTCCGGGCTGCGCTGGAGCAGAGCGGGCTGGTCGGCGAGGTAACGGAGTGGAAGGTCTCCGGAGAAGATCTGCCGGAGCCGGGGGAAACGGAAACCGACTTGGTGTTGTTGGACCTGGGGCGGGATCCGGACCCGTATTTCGCGCTGGCGCGGCACATTCGCGGGCTGCGCCCGGCGGTGCGCATCATTGCGTGCTCGCTGCAGCCGGAGCTGGATCCGCAACTGCTGTTGGAGGCGATGCGGAGCGGGGTGCAGGAGTTCCTGGCGAAGCCAGTTTCGCCCGACGTGTTCCGGGAGACGCTCGAGCGTTTCGTGGTGGAGTCGGCGGCGGGGGGGAAGCGCGGCACCGAGCGCGTGATCGTGGTAATGGGTGCGAAAGGCGGTGTCGGCACGACCACGGTAGCGGTGAACCTGGGCGTGCAACTGGCACACAAACTAAAAAAGCGGACGGCGCTGATCGACTTTGGCCGGCCCCTTGGGCAGACGCACCTGATGTTGAACCTGACGCCGCGGTTCAACGTGCGCGATGCCGTGGAGAACCTCGATCGGCTCGACAGCCACTTTTTTGCGGGACTGTTGACCGAACACCGGAGCGGCTTACAACTGCTGGGCGGGGTGACGCAGCCGGAGGAGTGGGAACGGATTGGGATGGATGCCACCGGGCGCGTGATCAACGTGGCCCAGAGCATTTTCGACGCGGTGGTGGTGGATTACGGGACACAGTTTTCCACCGACTGGGGTCCGGTGCTGCGGATGGCGCGGTCGATCGTGATCGTAGCTGAAACGAACGTGCCGGCGCTGTGGGCGTTGGAGCGGCAACTCCTGGCGCTGCTGGGGCTGGGGATCGAAGCGAGCCGCCTGCAGATCTTGATAAATCGGTGGCGACGGGCGGACCAGGAAGCGCTGAAGACGGTGGAGAAGAACATCAAACACCCCATTTTCTCGGTGATTCCGAACGACTACAAGCAGGTAAGCGACGCGATCAATATGGGGACGCCACTGATGGGCAACCATAACAACCCGCTGGTCGCAAAATTCGGTCAACTGGCGGCACAGTTGACGGGCGTCGAAGTGGCGACGAAGGCGGCGAAGCCTTCGGGTGGATTCAACCTGTTTCTCTTTTCCTCGAAGAAAGGTGGCTAGGCCATGCCCTCGACACGCATGGATTTCTCGGCCGTCAAGGCGGCGATTCACAGAAAGCTGATTCAGAAGCTTGATCTGGAGCGGCTGACCGAATCGGACCGCGAGCAGGTGAAGCGGGAGGTTTCGCACATTCTGGAAAGCCTGGTCATGGGGGAATCGACCCCAATGACGCTCCAGGAGCGGGAGCGGCTGTCGCAGGAGGTGCTGAACGAGGTCTTCGGGCTGGGGCCGCTCGAGCCGCTGCTGAACGATCCTTCGATTTCCGACATCCTGGTGAACTCTCACCGGCAGGTATACATCGAGCGGAACGGCATTCTGGAGCCGACGCCGATCCAGTTTCGCGACGACCAGCACTTGATGACGATCATCGACCGGATCGTTTCGGCCGTGGGACGGCGCGTGGACGAGTCGTCGCCGATGGTTGACGCCCGGCTGCCGGACGGTTCGCGTGTGAACGCGATCATTCCGCCGCTGGCGATTGACGGGCCGGCGGTATCGATCCGGCGATTCGGGCGAGGGCGGCTGGACGCGGATGCGCTGGTGAGCAACCGGACGCTGACGGGCCCGATGCTGGAACTGCTGAAGGGCTGCATCCAGTCGCGGCTGAACATGCTGATCTCGGGCGGCACGGGCGCCGGGAAAACGACGTTGCTGAACATGCTCTCGCAGTTCATTTCCGACCGCGAGCGGATCATCACGATCGAGGATGCGGCGGAATTGCAACTACGCCAGCGGCACGTGGTGCGGCTGGAGACGCGCCCGCCGAACATCGAAGGGCAGGGCGCGATCCGGCAGCGGCAACTGGTGATCAACGCGCTGCGAATGCGTCCCGACCGGATTCTGGTGGGCGAGGTGCGAGGCGAGGAAGCACTCGACATGTTGCAGGCGATGAATACGGGCCACGAGGGGTCGCTGACGACAGTTCACGCGAACACTCCCCGGGACGCCCTGAGCCGCCTGGAGACGATGGTGGCGATGGCAAACCTGAACCTGCCGGAATCGGCAATCCGGCGTCAGATCGCCTCGGCGATCGATGTGATCGTCCAGGTGAGCCGGCAAAGCGATGGCACGCGCAAAATCATCAGTATCGCGGAGCTTACGGGGATGGAAGGCGACATCATCACGATGCAGGACATTTTTACGTTCCGGAAGAAGGGCATCGGACAAAACGGGCAAGTGATTGGTGAGTTCACGCCAACCGGGATTCGTCCGAAATTCGCTGAACGGTTGCTGGTGGCAGGTTTCAAGCTGCCGGTGGATATGTTTGAGCGGAAGCAGGCGGAGCTCACCTGAGGGGTCGAAATGGCACTGCTGGTTGCGTTCTTCACGTTTTTGGCGGTGCTGGCCATCATTCTGTTGTTCTTCGCGATGGGCAGCGGAACGCCGCACGAGGAGATCGTCCGTAAGCGCTTCGAGGCGGTACAGCGCGCCGAACGCCGTGGTGAACTGACGCTGGGCCTGCAGCTGGTTCGGGACGAACTACTGAGTGACGTCCCGGCGATCAACAAACTGCTAGTGCGGTGGGACTGGGCGGAGCGGCTGCGCGAGTATATCGAGCAGTCGGGCGTCCGGAGCAAGCCGGGCAAGATCCTGCTGCTCAGTTTCGTCCTGGCAGTGGGAGCCTACCTGATCGTGGCGGCTCTGCTGCACATGACTTTGGTTGCCGTCGCGGCGGCACTCGTGGGCGGGACGATACCGCTCTCAGTGATCGCGTTCAAGCGGAATCACCGGTTTCACGAATTCGAGAAGCACTTTCCGGAAGCACTGGATCTGCTGTCGCGGGCAGTCCGTGCCGGACACGCGATCACGACCGGACTGGAGATGGCGAGCAAGGAGATTGCGGAGCCGGTTGCGGGGGAAGTGCGGGCGACTTTTGAGGAGCAGAACTTCGGCTTGCCGCTGCGGGACGCGCTGCTGAACCTGACCGAGCGCGTGCCGTTGCTGGACGTGCGGTTTTTTGTGACGGCAATGCTGATCCAGAAGGAGACCGGCGGCAATCTGGCGGAGATTCTGGACAACTTGTCGCGGGTGATCCGCGACCGGTTCCGGATTAAGGGAGAAGTGCGGACGCGCACGGCCCAGGGCCGGATGACGGCCGGAATCTTGATCGCGTTGCCGCCGATCATGATGTTTCTGATGAACACGATGAACCCGGCGTACATGAAGCCGTTGTTCACCGAATCGATGGGACACTGGATGCTTCTGACGGCCGGAGTACTGCAAGTGGTGGGTTCGATCCTCCTCTGGAAGATCGTTCACATCGAAGTGTAGGGGGTGGAGGACTAGATGCCGTTGATTGTGGTGTTCACGTTTCTGGCGACCCTGGCGGTTTGCGGCGTGGTGGTGTACGCGCTGGTGCAGGGGGGCAGCGGAGAGGTTGCCGAGCGACTGTCCCGCCTCTGGCATCTGGGAGCAAAGAAGCCGGAAGCCTCATTCCCCGAGAAGCAGAAGATGCGCGCGGGGAAGGCGCTGGCCAAGGTTGGGAACCTGGTGCCACAGCCGTCGCCGCAGTCGCTTTCTCGGACGCAACTATTGCTGGTGCGTGGCGGATACCGGAGTCCCCAGGCGGCAATGGTGATGCAGGGGATTCGGATTCTGCTGCCGATCCTCCTGTTGGCCCTGGTCTACTTCACCGGCCTTTACCGCGAAAACAAGATCGTCGTACTGGCCTTTGCGTTGCTCTTGGGCTATATGGGGCCGGAGTTCTACGTTACGCAGGTGGTTCGCCGGCGGCAACACCGGCTGCAACTGTCGTTGCCCGACGCGCTCGACCTGCTGGTGATCTGCATGGAGGCTGGACTCGGCCTTGACCAGGCGATCCTGCGGGTGGCTCAGGAACTGAAGTACGCGCACCCGGAGCTGAGCGAAGAACTCCAGATGGTGAACCTGGAAACGCAGTTGGGCAAGAACCGGCTGGACGCGCTGAGGGAACTGGCGACGCGAACGGGCGTTGATGACATTAAGGGGTTGGTGGCAATGCTGATCCAGACGGACCGCTTCGGCACGAGCCTGGCCCAATCCTTGCGAGTGTATTCGGACGACCTGCGGCTCAAGCGACGGCAGCGGGCGGAAGAACAAGCGGCGAAGACGACCGTCAAGATGGTGCCCCCGCTGGTGTTTTTCATTTTCCCGGCGCTGATGGTTGTGATTCTCGGACCCGGCATGATCGCGATCATGCACCAACTGCTCCCGATGCTGTCGGGGGGCGGCTAGGAACGGGTCGAGGCACAGGCGTCAGGGAGAATGTAATTGGAATTTCCGGTGCTGTTGAAGTCCGGAAGTGTCAGGAAGACACGAAGGAGTGAACAACAATGAGCTCAATTCAGATTATCGCTGCGGTTCTGTTCGTGATCGTGCTGTTCATCATTATCAAGCGGCGCCGTAGCAAAGCTTCGCAGTAGATGCAGTAGGGACCGACCGGAGCTAATCTCCGGTCATCGGGTGGAGAGGGTACAAGGATCGTGCGGAAGAGAGACGGGGTGTATGTCTACAATCGAACGCGGCAAACGTTCATTGCCACCGAGGTGATGGTGGCCGACACGTACATGCGGCGTTTGGTCGGCCTACTGGGTAAAACGCGAAGGTGGGCGCGTTCCGGGCGGGGCTTGTGGATCATTCCGTCTTGTGGCGTACACACGATCGGCATGCTGTTTCCTCTCGACTTGGTCTTTATCGATCGGGACTGCCGAGTGGTGGGAGTGCAGGAGTTCGTTCGGCCGTTTCGAATCTCGCGGGTGTGCCTGAAGGCAACGAGCGTGCTGGAATTCCCGGTCTATACGATCCACCGTTCCGGGACGGAGACCGGCGACTCCCTCGAGATTGCTCCCGTCCACTGAGTCCTCAAACCTGAACGATTGTTGATGCCGGGTGCGGCGAGCGCCGCGCGGCCGGGTGGGGGTGTGGTCATCCCTTCGGCGGCATACGGAGTGGGGAGGCGCTAACCTCTCCCGCCGCACGGCGGCCCACTGCCGGTCTTTTACCTCGGTGCGAACCTTTTGGTTCCGCTGCCTTGAGTTTCTCCCCGCTTGGACGTGTGCAATCCCGAAGGAGTGAACGGTTGTTGCGTGTGCCGGCAATGCCGTGGCGCATTGCCGAGAGAGTGGTCTATGCTGGGCGCGCCTTGAGAGGGGGGCCGATGATTTCCACGTCACGACGGTTACTGCTGATTGCGTTCCTGATGCTGTGTGGTCTGGCGGGTCGGGCGGCAGCGCAGACTATCGGGCCGCGGCTCTACGAAGGGCTGCGCTGGCGGCTGATTGGGCCGTTTCGGGGCGGCCGGACGGTGGCGCTTGCGGGCATCCCGAGCGAGCCGAACGTTTTCTACATCGGTGCGGTGAATGGCGGAGTGTGGAAGACAACTGACGCGGGGCGGACGTGGAAACCGATTTTCGATCATGAGCCCACCGGATCGATCGGGGCAATTGCGATCGCGCCGTCGGATCCGAAGATCATTTACGTGGGAAGCGGGGAAGGCACGGAGCGACCGGACCTGTCGGTGGGCGACGGGATCTACAAGTCGACCGACGGAGGGAAGACATGGGCTCACCTCGGATTGAGTCAGGGACAGCAGATTCCCTCGATTGCGGTGGATCCGCACAATCCGAACCGGGTGTTCGCAGCGGTGCTCGGGCACGCCTATGGACCGAACCCGGAGCGGGGATTGTACCGTTCGACGGACGGCGGGCGGACGTGGCGAAAGGTGCTCTACAGGAACGAGAATACCGGCGCGGTAGAGGTCACATTCGATCCGGACAATTCACAGATTGTCTATGCGTCAATGTGGGCGGCGCAGCGTCCACCTTGGTCGACTGGGGGGCCATTGCTGGCGCCGGGGAGCGGTCTCTACAAGTCGACCGACGGCGGTGATACCTGGCATCAGCTAAAGGGCGGACTTCCGGGCTGGAAAGACAAGGTAGGGAGGATCGGAATCGGCATCGCTCCGAGCGAACCGAACCGAATCTATGCCTGGGTGCAGGCTGACGCGCAAGCCGGGGGCATCTACGTCAGCGACGACGGCGGCCGGAGCTGGAAGCGGGTGAACCACGAACAACGGATCTGGGGCCGTCCATGGGATTTTGCGTGCCTGCGCGTGGACCCGCAGCACCCGAATGTTGTGTACGCGGCGAACACATCGACCTATCGTTCGACGGACGGCGGAGTGCGCTGGACGGCGATCAAAGGCGCGCCGGGCGGCGACGACTACCACACGATCTGGATCAATCCGAAGAATCCGCAAATCATTGCGCTGGCGGCGGACCAGGGCGCGACGATCAGCGTGAACGGGGGCAAGACATGGAGTTCCTGGTACAACCAGCCGACCGGGGAGTTCTATCACGTGATCACGGACAACCGGTTCCCGTACAGAGTGTTCGGCGGACAGCAAGAGAGCGGGTCGGCGGAGATCAAGAGCCGGAGCGATTACGGCGAGATCACTTTCCGCGACTGGCATCCGGTAGGCGCGGAGGAATATGCGTACATCGCTCCCGATCCGCTGCATCCGTGGCTCATCTACGGCGGCAAGGTGACCCGGTACGACGAGAAGACGCACCAGACGTCTGACGTATCACCGGTGGAACTGCGGACCGGAAAATACCGGTTTGACCGGACGGCGCCGCTGGTCTTTTCGAAGGCTGATCCCCACGTACTGTATTTCGGGTCGAACGTGCTGTTCAAAACGGTGGATGGCGGGCGGCACTGGAACATCATCAGCCCAGACCTGACGCGAAAGAATCCGAGCGTGCCGGCGAGCCTGAAAGCGTTTGAAGGCGACGATCCGGCACACGGCCATCATCGCGGGGTGATTTACACGGTGGCGCCCTCGCCGCACGACACGAAGCTGATCTGGGCGGGCACGGACGACGGGCTGATCTGGGTAACGCGGGACGGCGGAAAGCATTGGGAGAACGTAACGCCGCCTGCGCTGACGCCGTGGAGCAAGGTGTCGATGATCGAGGCTTCGCCCTTCAACGATGAGACGGCCTATGCGGCGATAAACCGGATGCGGCTGGACGATTGGCACCCGTACATTTACCGCACGACCGACGCCGGGAAGACCTGGCAAGAGATCACGAATGGGATTCCCAACGATGAGCCGGTGAACACGGTTCGGGAGGACGGGGTGCGACCCGGTCTGCTATTCGCGGGGACGGAAGAGTCCGTGTATTTCTCGCTGGACAACGGTGGCCACTGGCATTCGCTGCAACTGAACCTGCCACACACGTCGATGCGCGATTTGTGGGTTCACGGCTCGGACTTGGTGGTGGGAACGCACGGGCGGGCGTTCTGGGTTCTGGATGACTTTTCCCCGTTGCGGCAGTTGACGACGCAAGTGGCTAACGCGAGCACGTTCCTTTACGAGCCGCGGCTTACCTACAGGGTTCGGCGGAGCACGAACACGGACACGCCGCTGCCGCCGGAGACGCCAGCGGGGCAGAATCCGCCGGCGGGCGCGATTCTCTATTACTGGCTGAAGACTCGGCCGTTGGGGCCGGTGACGCTAGCGATATACGACTCCGAGGGGAAGCTGGTGCGGGAGTATTCGAGCACGGACCGGTTGGCGCCGGTTGACGCGACCAAGTGGAATTTCCCGATGTACTGGGTGAGGCAGCCACAAGCGCTTTCGGCCGGAGCGGGCATGCACCGGTTCATCTGGAACCTGCGGACTGCGGCGCCAAAATCGGTGGCGGAGAACTATCCGATCGCAGCGATTCCTCACGACACGCCGCGGGTGCCGCAGGGCGTGCTGGTGCTGCCGGGCGGCTACACGGCGAAACTGACAGTGGACGGTCGGACGCAGACGCAGTCGTTCGAGGTGAGGATGGACCCGCGAGTGACGACGTCGGCGGCGGGGCTGCGGGCACAGTTCGTTCTGGCAAGCAAGATTGCCGGCGCGATGAATCGGAGCTATGAAGCGCTGCAAGCCGCCCGGGCGTTGCAAGGGAAGCTGGAGCAGGCAGGGCGGAAGGCAGGAAAAGGTGCGCTGACAGAGAAGATCGAGGCACTCGCGCGGAAGGTAGAAGGCATTGCCGGAGGGAGGCGAGGCGGCACGAGCTTGTCGCGGGTGAATGCCGAACTGACCGCGTTGCTCATCGGTGGGGAGCAGAATGGCGGCGTGGAAGGAGCGGACGTCGCACCGACCACTGCGCAGGAGCAGGCGTTCGACGAGTTGAATGGGCAGGTTGATCGGCTGCTGGCGGCTTGGAAGGAAGTAAAGACGAGTGATCTGCCGAGGCTCAATCGGGAATTGTGGCGAGCGGGAATTGAAGAGGTGGGGCGGTAAAGGACGGTTGGCAAAGAAAAGCGGCAGCTTGTGGGCAAGCCGGCCCCACGCTTTGGGCGGCAAGCGTTCGAAGCGCGTGGCTCCCGGAAAATCTCATAGGGTTGCGAGGTTGGGCAGAAGGGGCATTGATGGACGGGGCGTGGGAGGAGCCACGGTCGGAAGATAAGCGGCTGTGGCTGTCAAAGCCGAGCAAAGACGGGAAATCGGGTGAGGACCCTGTTGTATACTCCGCGGCGGGGGATTTGAATTCATGAGAAAAGTGGACAAGCCATTGATCAGAGTGCTCATTCGTCTTTTTAGTTTTGCGGTGGTGCTGGCGATGGGGGTTACGGCTTATGCGCAGGCCGTTAGCCCGAAGATGTATGCGGAGATGCGCTGGAGGTCGATCGGGCCGTTTCGCGCGGGGAGGGTGCTGGCGGTCGCGGGAATCCCGAGCGAGCCGAACGTTTTCTATTTCGGCAGCGTGGATGGCGGCGTGTGGAAGACGGAGAACGCCGGACGGACATGGCAGCCGGTGTTTCAGTACGAGCCCGTGTCATCGATCGGTGCGATTGCGATTGCGCCGTCAGATCCGAACGTGATCTATGTGGGCACGGGCGAGGCCGACATGCGGTCGGACATGTCGTTTGGTGACGGAGTGTACAAGTCGAGCGACGGCGGTCGGACGTGGAAGCACATGGGACTGACGGACACGAGGCACATTGGGAGGATTCTGGTGGATCCGCGGGATCCAAACGTGGTGCTGGTGGCGGCATTAGGGCACGCGTACAACGCGAACGCCGAGCGAGGAGTGTTTCGCTCGACCGATGGCGGGAAAACCTGGACAAAAGTGCTCTACAAGAACGAGAACACCGGCGCGATAGACTTGGCGTCCGCAGTGGGTAATCCTCGGATCGTTTACGCGGCACTGTGGCAGGCGCGGCGGACGACCTGGAGCCAGTATCCGCCGATGGGAGGGCCGGGCGGAGGCATCTACAAGTCGACCGACGAAGGGAAGACGTGGCACGAGTTGGCCGGACACGGGCTGCCGGCAAAGCCGTATGGCCGGATCGGTGTGGCGGCTGGAACGGGCAGCGTGGTGTACGCGGAGATCGATTGCAAAGAAGGGGGCTTGTACCGTTCGAACAACGGCGGCGCGAGCTGGACGCACGTGAGCGGCGACCCGAGGATCTGGGGCCGGGGTTGGTATTTCAGCCGCGTTGTGGTGAACCCGAAGAATCCGAACACTGTCTGGGTGCCGGACGTGGCGCTATATCGCTCGACCGACGGCGGACGGCGGTTCACCACGGTCAAGGGGTCGCCGGGCGGAGACGATTACCACATTCTGTGGATCGATCCGAAGAACACGAAGCACATCATCGTGGGCAGCGATCAGGGAGCGGTGGTGAGCGTCGACGGCGGGAGGACTTGGAGTTCCTGGTACAACCAACCGACCGGGCAGTTCTATCACGTGACGACGGACAACCGAGTGCCGTTCCACATCTACGCGGCGCAGCAGGACAGCGGAACGGTGGGCGTGTTGAGCCGGAGCAACTACGGCTCGCTGTCGTTCCGGAGCTGGCGTTCGGTAGGCGGAGGGGAATGCGGCTATATAGTGCCGGACCCGACGAACCCGAACATCGTCTACGGCGGAGATAACTACGGGATTCTGCACAAATGGAACGCGATCACGACGCAGTCGGAGACGATTTCGCCGGCGCTGGTGACACCGTTTGGCGTGAACATCGCCAAGAGGAAGTTCCGGTTCACCTGGACTTCGCCGATCGCCTTTTCGCCGCAGAATCCGCACCTGATGTATTACGGGGCTCAGTATCTGCTGGAAACGACCGACGGAGGATCGAGCTGGAAGATCGCGAGTCCCGACCTGACGGTGCGGCCGGGAACGGAAGGAAAGCCACAACGCGGCGTGGTCTACACGATCGCGCCTTCGGCATTGCGCGAGGGCGAGATCTGGGTGGGGACGGACAACGGACTGATCCAGCTGACGCTGGACGGCGGGAAGACGTGGAAAGACGTGACACCGCCGGGGTTGACGGACTGGAGCAAGATCAGCCTGATCGAGGCTTCGCATTTCGATCCGGCGACGGCGTTCGCGGCGGTGGACAGGCACCGGCTGGGCGACCTGCACCCGTACATCTACGTGACGCACGACTACGGGAAGATCTGGAAGAAGATCACTAACGGGATTTCTGCACCGGCGTACGTGCACGCGGTGCGAGAGGATCCAGTTCGGCGCGGACTGCTGTTTGCCGGGACAGAGACGGGAATCTACGTCTCGTTTGACGATGGCGGGCATTGGGAGTCCTTGCAGCAGAACCTACCGACGGTGTCAATCCGCGACATGGCGATCGAGCAGGGCGACCTGGTAGTGGCGACGCACGGGCGGGGGCTGTGGGTAATGAACGACATCGCTCCGCTCCGACAGCTGACGAAGGAGGTAACAGAATCGGCGTCGTACCTGTTCCAGCCGAGGAAGGTTTACAGGTATCGGCGGAGCACGAACACGGACACGCCGCTGCCGCCGGAGACGCCGCATGGAGCGAATCCACCGGCCGGGGCAATATTCGACTACTGGCTGAAGTCGACGCCGAAAGGGCCGGTGACGCTGGAGATTCTGGATGCAGACGGGAAGCTGGTGAGGCGGTATTCGAGCGCCGATACGCCGAAACCTCCCGATATGAACCTCTATCCGGTGGCGGCCTACTGGGCGAGGCCTGTGGTGAAACTCTCGGCGAAGGCGGGAATGCACCGGTTCGTATGGGACTTGCATTACGGGCCGCCGGAAGCGGTGAGCCACGATTTCCCGATCTCGGCGATTCCGCACAAGACGCCGCTCGACCCGCAAGGCCCGCTGGCGGCGCCGGGGAAGTACACGGTGAACTTGACGGCTGGCGGTGAGACACACACAGAGACGTTCGAACTGCTGAAGGACCCGGCGGTGAAGACGTCGCAGGCGGCGCTGGAGGCGCAGCTCGACCTGGCGAGGGAAATCACCGGCGCGATGGATGAAAGCTATAACGCACTCATGCAGGCGCGCGCGGCGCTGCAACGGTTGGAAGGCAGAAAGGAACACGGCGCCGAGGCCAGGGCGGCTGCGGCGGTTGAGGCGAAGCTAAGGGCACTGACGAACGACGACAGTGGCCTGGCGCAGGTAAACGATCAACTGAGCAGCCTGCTCGATGCGGTGGAAAGCGCAGACGTGGCGCCGACGGTCAACGCGCAGCAGACCTGGCAGGAAGTGCAGAAGACGCTTGACCGGCGGCTGGCGGCTTGGCGGAAGATTCGCACCAGCGAGCTGCCAAGGTTGGGGCGGGAATAGGGAGTAGACGCAGACTAATGGAAAGAGGGCCGGAGTTCGTGGGACGGAAGACGTTCGGCGGGCGCCGGCCCCTTTTGCTTTTTGGGAGGAGAGCGTTTGACGGTTCGGAAGATCGCCGACTACGACTACCCAAGAATTTGAGCAGTTGAGGTTGGACGACTAGAGCTGGGCGGGCGGGGCGGTTTCGGGGGCTTCGAGAAGCTGGGTGAGACGGCGGGCGCGGACGGTGGCGACCATCAGGAAGAGGTTGGTCAGCACAATCGCGGCGAAAGCGAGATCGAGCAGGAAGTCCCAGGCGCCGCCGCGGACACGGGCGGCTTCGAGCGCGAGGACGGCGGTGATGAGGCCGCGGGGAAGCATCCAGAAGGCGAGTTCACGCTCCCAGGGATGGGTGTCGCGCCAGACGATGCGGCTGGCAAAGACGGCGAGCCAGCGGCCGAGGAGGATCGCTCCGAAAATGCCCGCCACGGCCAGCCATTGGCGCGAAAACGCGGAAAAACGAACGGCGACGCCAATAAGGACGAAGAAGAACGTCCGGACCAGGAAACTGAGTTCGGCATGGAAGGCGAGCAGAGTGACGTGCGGTTCTGCGCCGGAGGATTCGGCCGCGGCGTAGGAAGGCATCGGCAGGGAAAGGCGCTTGCGGGCTTCTGGGGCGTTGGTGAGCGTGAGGCCAAAGATAAGTACAGCAAGCAGCGGGCCACCGCCGGCAACAGCGGTGACGGCGTAGAGCACGAGCACGGCACCGAAGGTGAGCACCTGCCAGAAGCGCTGGTCGGAAATCGCCGGGAGCAGGAACGACCAGCCGATACCCGCGACGACTGCGAAGACTATAGAGATGCCAAGTTCCAGGAAGAAGCGCTGCACCACTCCGGCGAAGAGCGAGCCGCCGCTGGCCGGCAGAGCGAGCAACGCGGCGACTGCAAGGACCGAGAGGATATCGGCGAGAGCGGCTTCGATGACAAGGGTGGTGCGGACCTTGGGCCGCATGCTGAGATGCTGGAGCACCGGGAGAGTGACCGAACTGCTGACGCCGCCGAGTACGGCGCCGACAATCAGGGCCGAGTGGATCGGAAGGGCCAGCGTGTGGCGAGCCACTAGGGCGATCAGACCGGAGCTGAGGACGTAGCTGAAAACGGCTAGGGCGAATCCGCCGGAGAAGTGGTGCAGAGCCTGCCAAAGGTCGAGTTCGAGACCGGCTTCGAAGAGGATGAGGATGAGGGCGAGGGTGCCGAAGCCGTGCGTTACGCTCTGGAACCTCGACGGGTCGACGAGATGGAAAAGCGGGCCGAGCAGGACGCCGGTGGCCATCAGCACGAGGACGTCGGGGATGCCGGTGCGGCGGACCAGGCGGTGGGCGATGAAAGCGAGAACCAGCAGTCCGCCAAGCAGGCCGAAAAAAAGCGTCAAATTCATCGAGCACCCACGGGACACGCGGACGGCCGTCTCCCCCGAGCGGCTGGTGTACGCGAGTTGATCCCATGGTAACAGGAGTTGCAACGGTTTTTCGGCGGTGGATGAAGGGCTGATTGCCAAGGCAAGGGACGGAGGACGGGAAAGGGCTCCGGAGATGGTGGCTGGCAAGTTGCGAAAGGGAGGGGTTGAAAGTAGGCTATCTGACGAGACCATGAAGACGACACGGGAATTTCGGATCGGGCCGGTGGAGTTAGGGGGGAAATCGCCGCTGATGGCGATTGCGGGCCCGTGCGTGATCGAGAGCGAGACGCATGCAAGCTTTGTGGCGGGGCGGTTGCGGGAATTATCCCGGGAGCTGGGACTGCCGCTGGTGTTCAAGGCTTCGTTTGACAAGGCGAACCGCTCGTCGGTGAATTCGTATCGTGGACCGGGGCTGAAGGAAGGGCTGAGGATCCTCGGGGAAATCAAACGGGCGACCGGGCTTCCGGTACTGACCGACGTGCACGAGGTGGGGCAGGTGGATGAGGTGGCGCAGGTGTGTGATGTATTGCAAGTGCCGGCGTTCCTGTGCCGGCAGACGGACCTGCTGTTGGCGGTGGGGCACTCGGGCTGCGCGGTGAACCTGAAGAAGGGACAGTTTCTTTCCCCGTGGGAGATGGCGAATGTCGTAGAGAAGGTCGCAGGGACGGGGAACAAGAGAATTCTGTTGACCGAGCGGGGAACGACGTTCGGCTATCAGAACCTGGTGGTCGATATGCGGTCGCTGGCCATCATGAAACGGCTGGGGTATCCAGTGATTTTCGACGCAACGCATTCTGTGCAGCTGCCGGGCGGCGAGAAGCACAAGAGCGGAGGCCAGCCGGAATTCATCGAGCCGCTAGCGCGAGCCGCGGTTGCGGTGGGCGTGGACGGGATCTTCGTTGAGGTACACGAGAATCCGGCCGAAGCGCTTTCGGACGGGACGAACGCTCTGCCGCTCGATCAGTTCCGGCCGCTGGCGGAGAGGCTCATGCAGCTGGCCGCGTTGGTGCGGCCGTGGAGCGGGACGTGAGCCTGGAGACGGCGCGGCGGGTCTTGCGGATCGAGGCCGAGGCGATCGCCGGGCTGGTGGAACGGCTCGACGAGCGGTTCGAACGGGCTGTGGAACTGCTGCTCAGCTGCCGCGGGCGAGTGGTGGTGACGGGGATGGGGAAGAGCGGGCTGATCGGGCGGAAAATCGCGGCAACGCTATCGAGCACCGGAACGCCAGCCATCTTCCTTCATCCGGCGGAGGCAAGGCACGGCGACCTGGGTATGATGGTGCCGGGCGACGTGCTGTTGGGAATCTCCTATGGCGGAGAAACTGAAGAGATCGTGGGGCTGCTGGATCGGACGAAGCGGTTGGGGATACCCGTGGTGACGCTGACGGGAAACGAGCGGTCTTTGCTGGCTGCGTCGAGCGACGTGACGCTGGACATTTCGGTGAGGGAAGAGGCCTGTTCGCTGAATTTGGCTCCGACAGCGAGCACGACGGCGGCGCTGGCGATGGGGGACGCGCTGGCGATCGCGCTGCTGGACCGTCGCGGTTTCGGTGCGGAGGACTTCGCAGCGCTGCATCCTTCTGGCCGGCTGGGCAAGAAGCTGCAGCGGGTGGAAAACCTGATGCACGCAGGCGAACGGTTGCCGCGGGTGCGGTGCGAGGCCCCACTTCCGGACGTGATTTACGAGATGAGCCGCAAAGGACTGGGCATGACGGCGGTGGTGGACGAAGACGGCCGTCTGGTGGGTGTTGTGACCGATGGCGATCTTAGGCGGTTGATGGAGAAGCGGCGGGCGGCGGCATTGGATTTGACGGCGGCGGACTGCATGACGGCGAATCCTGTGACGATCGCGCGGGCGGAACTCGCGGCGGCGGCTTTGCGGCTGATGGAAGAGAAGAAGATCACGTCGGTAGTGGTAGTGGACGGCGAGCGGCGACTGGAGGGCGTGGTGCACCTGCACGATCTATGGACGCTGGAGCTGTTTTAAGGCTATGGCCAGGCAATCGCGAAAAGGTTCGAGGGGGTTTCAGATTCGGGCTCGGCGCGTCCGCTTGTTGCTGATGGACGTGGACGGGGTGCTGACCGACGGCCACATCCATCTGCTGTCGCTGCCTGACGGGACGGCGGAGGAGATGAAAGTGTTTCACGCGCACGATGGGGCGGCGTTGAAGCTGGTGCGAATGGCCGGGCTGTTGACGGGCGTGATCACGGGACGAGATTCGGCGGCGATGACACGGCGGGCGCGGGAAGTGGGGATGGATTTCGTCTCGCAGAAGCAGGCGAAGAAGTTACCGGCTTACGAAGAGATCCTGCGGAAGGCGAGAATGAGCGACGAGGAAACGGCATACATCGGGGACGATCTGCCGGACCTTCCGGTGCTGGAGCGCGTCGGGCTGGCGATCGCGGTAGGAAACGCTGTGCCGGAGGTGAAGCGCGTAGCGCACTACGTGACGCGGCGGCAAGGCGGAGACGGAGCGGTGCGCGAGGCGATCGAGGCGATTTTGCGGGCACGGGGCGTGTGGCGGGGACTGATCGGGAAAGCGCGCGCATGAACGCCGAGGGCGGCACGAAAGACGCTTCAAACGGGCAGAAAAGCATTATTTTCCTCATTTCCCGGTTGTTTCGCATTCCGGGCGCTGAGCGGCTGTGTTAAAATCTGAAAGTTAAATCTCTTTAGATCCCAGAGTTTCTTCATCTCTTTTGCTCTTGAGGTAACCGTCTTTTCGACGGTGTCACTTCTACCGCTGGAGCCCCAGCGTAAGCGATAACCGGGGTTACCTCTCACTCAAACTCTTCAGGGGGTACATTGGCTCACGAAACCGCAGAAACTCTCCGGCAACTGATTGCCAGCCGAGTGCGCGGGCACAAATTCATCTCCGTTTCGAACCGCGAGCCGTACATGAACGTCTGGCGGGACGGGAAGCTGGAATGGATTCGGCCGGCGAGCGGGCTGGTGGTGGCGCTGGATCCGGTGATGCGAGCGAGCCAGGGTTTGTGGGTGGCTCATGGTGGAGGCTCGGCGGACAAGGCGGCGAGCGACGAGCGCGGATTCGTTGACGTGCCGCCGGACAACCCGTCGTACCGGCTGAAGCGGGTACAACTGACCGAGGAGCAGGAAGAAAACTACTACTACGGATTCTCGAATTCCGCGCTGTGGCCTCTGTGCCACGTGGCGTACCGGCCGCCGGTGTTTCGCGAGGAGCACTGGCGGGCTTATCAAGAGGTCAACGAGAAGTTTGCCGAAAGCATCGCGGAAGAGATCGGGGACGACCGGGCATTTGTCTTCATCCAGGACTACCACTTCGCGCTGCTGCCGCGGATGCTGCGGCAACGCTGCCCGCGGGTGGTGATCGCCCATTTCTGGCACATTCCGTGGCCGAATCCCGAAGTGCTCCGCATCTGCCCGTGGAAGCAGGACATCCTGCGCGGGATGCTGGGAAACGACATTCTGGGATTCCACATCCGGTACTACGGGAACAATTTCATGGCGACAGTGGACCGGGAGCTGGAAGCGCGAACGGACCGGGAACGGTCGGCGATCATCTACCGGCGCCACATGACGAAGATCCGGGCGTTTCCGATCAGCATCGATTTCGAAGCGGTGTCTCAGCAGGCGGCGTCAGAAGCGACCGAGGAGCGGATGAGGACGATCCGAAAGCAGTATGGCATCGGCGAAGACATGATCCTGGCCGTGGGCGCCGACCGGATCGATTACACGAAGGGAATGCCGGAGCGGTTCGAGGCGGTGGATCGCTTTCTGGATCGGTACCCGGAGTATCGGGGTCGGTTCGTGTTTTTCCAGGCGGGCGTACCGAGCCGGACGCACGTGGATGCCTACCGGCAGCTGAACGAACTGGTGGACGAGACGGTGGAGCGGGTGAACGCGAAATACAGCACCGAGGACTGGCGGCCGATCATCTTCGTGCGCGAGCACCTGCCGCTGTCGGAGTTGCTGGCGTGGTACAGGCTGGCGCGGTTCACGATGGTGACGTCGCTACACGACGGGATGAACCTGGTGGCGAAGGAATTCGCGGCATCGCGCGTGGACGAGCAAGGCGTGCTGCTGCTGAGCCGGTTCACCGGCGTGGCGAGGCAGTTTCACGGCGAAGCGTTGCTGATCAACCCGTACGCCGCCGACGAGGTGGCGAAGGCGATGCACCGGGCGATCATGATGGATCCGGCCGAGGTTCGGCGCCGGATGTCCAAGATGCGCGATCAGGTAAGTGAGAACAACGTCTACAAATGGGCCGCAGACATCATTCGGAAGCTCTACAAATTCGTGTGAACTCGCCACGCCCACTGTTTCGGGAATGGCCGGAACTGGCCGAGCGGCTGCGCACGGCGCGATGCCGTATACTGCTGAGCGATTTCGACGGTACGCTGGTGGCGATCCGGCGGCTACCGGAAGCGGTGCGGATGTCGGCGACGACGCGGCGGTTGCTGGAACAGGTGCGGGACGCGGGCAGCGTAGTGGGCGTGGTGAGCGGACGTGCGCTGGAAGACGTGGAGGGCCGGGTGCGCGTGCCCGGGATCTGGTACGTGGGTAGCCACGGGTACCGGCTACACGATCCGCACGGGCGATTGATCTCGCTGGCGACACCGGCCGAGCGCCGGCGGGTGCAGGCGGCGACGAGGTGGCTACGGAGGCGGGTGGCGCGCTTGCCTGGTATCCAGCTGGACGTGAAAGGCGCGAGCGTTGCGGTGCACTACCGCACGGCCAAGGAACCGGAGCGGGCGAAGGCAGAGAAGATCGTGAACCAGTTGCTCGAGCAGGAGCCGGATCTGCGGCTGCTGGCGGGCAAGAAGGTGTGGGAACTGCTGCCGGGCGAATCAGTGGACAAATGGGCGGCGATCCGCCGGTTGCTCGATGAGGAAAAGGTTACGGGCAAGCGGTTCATCGTGTACCTGGGCGACGACACGACCGATGAGCGCGTGTTCCGTCAGATGCGGAACGGCATATCAGTGGTGGTGGGGGAGCGGAAGGACACAGCGGCGGAATACTACGTGCGGTCGATGGGGGATGTGAGGGAGTTTCTGCGGCGCTGGCTGCAGGTAGCCCGGGAAGACGGGAACGGAAGACGGCGTTTGCGGCGGGCCCGATAAAGGCCGCTTGACGGGGAAGGCGGCGGCCGGTTTCGATCCTCTTGTGCGACGGCGCGAAGCGCCGTGACACAGCTCACGGAGCCCTGGATGGACGCGAAGACGGCAGCCCTGCTTTGCGACCCGCTGACAAAAGACGCGCTGGAGCCAGTGGCGGCGGATGGCCGGCAGTTCCTGGTCAACCGGCGAACGGGCAAACGGTACCCGGTGATCGACGGCATCCCGGTGTTCGTCGAAACGGGCGAATTGGCCGGGAGGAACCTGCAGTTTCGCCATCTGTATGACCGGGTGGCGATTTTCTATGATGTACAATCGCATATCTACGCATTTCTTTCCCGACAAAATCTGAGGAAATTACGGAGCGGATTCCTGGCGGAACTCGAATGCCGGTCGGGCGACCGCGTGCTCGAAGTGTCTGTGGGTACAGGGCTGAACTTGCCGCTGCTGCCGAAAGGGATCGAGTTTTACGGGCTCGACCTGTCGTGGGGCATGCTGGAGAAGTGTCGGCGCAACCTGCGACGGTGGGGGCTGCAGGTAGAACTGTTCTGTGGTGAAGGGGAAAACCTGCCGTTTCGGGATGGGAGCTTCGACGTGGTGTTCCAGCTGGGCGGGTTGAACTTCTTCAACGACAAGGAAAAGGCCATTCGGGAAATGATCCGGGTGGCAAAGCCGGGGACGAGGCTGCTGATCTCGGACGAAAATGAGAAGCAGATTCGGGAGTTGTACCTGAAGATTCCGGTTCTGGGGCGAAGGCTATGGAGTCACCGGGAAGGAGTTGGGCCGCCGATGGAGTTTATACCGCCGGAAATGCTAGAGACGGCAGTGAAGGACCATGGAGACGGGAGATTCTACACGCTGACGTTTCGGAAACCGGGATAAGAGCGGAGAAGAGCAATCCTTAAATCTGAGATCGCAGATTTCAGTGGGAAGACGACAAAGGCAGAGGGATGGGAATGCCCGTCTCACCGGGGCGGAGCCGACCGACGTTTGGGAAAGTGTGGGGCGATGGAGCGGGAGAAGGGAGTATATCCCGCAACACCAAAAGCGGTAGAAAAAACGTGCAAATCCAAAGCCGGTGTCCTAAACGGTGTCCACCATGATTAAAAAGCACGGCAAGTGGTACGCAGACTGGCGCGACGACAAAGGGACCAGGCACCGGAAAGCGTTCCTCACCAAACAGGAAGCCACAGACCACCAGAAAGCGCTGCAAGCAAAAAAAGCCCAAGCCCACGAGTCCAGGACATCGCAGACTTGTGGGCACAAACGCACGACTACCACGGCAAGCGAGCAGCCCACGTGCTCGCAGAAGCAGCACCACAAACAACCCCGGCCCAGCTCACACAAGCCCACGCAGACCAAGCCATCCGCAGCCTCAGGG